>JAJRUS010000036.1 GCA_024277675.1 bacterium
ACCATCCTGCGCTGGATATATAACGATTGGCAGGAAATAAAGGGCTATCAGGAAAAGAGCATTCAGTTTATCTTCCCGGAATTGGATTTAAATAACGAGTTGGATGTAAAAAAGCTGCTATTGGAATTATATGACCGGGGGCTTATATCCAAGAATTCCCTTCAGCTTAGGATGGATTTAAACCCGGAGGTGGAATCGGCTCAGCGGGAAGATGAGCGCAAAAAGCCGCGGGATATACCGGATGCCAAGACCATAGTGGATATGGTTAATGCCGGAATTATCTCGGTGGAGACCGCCCAGGATATGCTGGGAATTGATAAGGAAAAAGAACAGACTAATATAGCAAAAGCTGAAATTTCCGATGTGAACCGGATTTATAAACGGGCAATAGACAGGGTTCAAAATGGCAAAGAGTAAAACACAAAAAGAGCTAATACAGGAAGCTACACGCCAAGCTATAAAGCGGCGGGATAAATATACCCAATCCCAGGTTGATAGCCTGTTGGATGTGCTGGAGAAGGCCGAAAAGGAAATAAAACTCAGTATCCTGGATTATAAAAACCTTGGCTCACTAACCGAAGGCAAGACCATAAACCAGAAGGCGTTAAAACGCTTGCAGGGGCAGATTGATGATATCAGGACGGAGTTGGAAAAGAACCAGTCATTGATTCTAACCGAGTGGGTAAAAACGGTTTATAAACAGGGCATGTACGATAGCATCGAATCCCTGGTAAAAGCTAAACTGCCGTTTTATGCTGATTTAACTGAGGATGGCATAGACAAAATGGCGGGCAATGTTTTTCAACTAATTGACACGCAGGCATTGGATTTTCTGGTCAATTTTAATATTCAGTTAGCTGGTGATGTCAGCCGGGAGCTGGCCGATGGTATTAACAAAACAATTCAATTGGGAATTGCCACCGGCAAGGGTGCGCCGGATATCGTTCGGGATTTGGGCAGTGTGATCAAAGATAAGGAAGCCTTCCTCCGGGCGGGCAAAACCGTATTCAAAACCGCCCAGACCCGCATGACCCTGATTGCCAGAACTGAAACCATAAGGGCACATAACCAGGGGCAGATTAAATTCTACCATACAGTAGGTGTGAAAAAGGCTATATGGCAAACCGCAGAGGATGAGCGTACCTGCCCGGAATGTGCTCCATTGGACGGCAAAGTGTATCCCCTGGATAAACTACCCGGCCCGCCGTTGCATCCGGATTGTCGTTGTTACACTGAGCCGGAAATACCGGCAGACATAAAAACTCCGCAAGCTATTGAGGATATGGCAAGGAGTGCTAAAAAATGAGCCTGACTAATTCCGGTTTTACCAGATTCTATACCAAGCAGGAAGTGGCTGATATCCTGCGGGTGACTGTAAGAACCGTTACAAATTACATGGCCCGTGGCCTGCCATACAGAAAAATTCATGGTACTGTCCGTATTCCGGAGGATAAATTCAGAGAATGGATTGAGGAAAAAGTAACGTTGTAGGAAAGGGAAGGAAAGCACAGGAAACTTAAAAATCAATAAGTTGATATAATGTAACCAGGGTCAATAACCCACAACCGGTAAGGTCTGATCAACCTGAACGGATTCCCTAAATCCGACCGGCCAGCAATGTTAGGGGATTGCAGAAACGCCTTATTTCGTGGGCATTAACTGTAATCCCCTTTTGTTTTTTTAGGAGCTGTTGTGGAAATGTTTGCGACAGATAATCAAAAACTGGATTTTCTGCTGGAAGCGGAAGCCCTGCTGCTGGATGAGGAACTTCAAGCCGCTGCTCTCGCTGCCGAGGAAGTCGTCTCAGAAGAGTTGCCGCTGGAGAGCCGCCCCAAATATATCACCAACTACATTGGCTCAAAGCAGAAGCTGGTGGACTGGATATGGCGCAATACTCCGGATGAGGCAAAAAGCGCATTTGATGCCTTCTCCGGCTCGGCGGTAGTGGGCTACATGTATAAAACCAAGGGGTTGAAGGTAGTCACCAATGACCGGCTGCGGTTTGCTTATCACGTGGCCCGAGCAATTATTGAAAACAATAATACCCGCTTGTCTGCCGCTGATATCGAAGGGCTAATCAAGGATAATTCCAAAGCCGGCAACTTTGTGCAGAAGACGTTCAGGGGGATATTCTTTGCCTCTGGTGTCCACAAAATAATCGACAACATCCGGGCTAACATTGATTCTCTAACCGGCTACAAGAAAGACATCGCCTTATTTGCCCTGGTGCGGGCATGTTTATCCGGTAAGGGCGGCTTCGGGCATTTCTCGGCCACTAAGCAAAATGAAAAGCGTTCCGATACCCCAAGTGAGTTCATAGAACGCTATAAAAACTTGTGTAACCGGATTAACGCCCTGGTATTTGATAACGGTAAAGAGAATAAGGCTTATAACCAGGACATTATGGAGCTGGCCCCCAAGGTAAAAGCTGATCTGGCTTATTTCGATCCGCCGTATGCCACCCATTTTTCCACCACTAACTATGAGAAGAGCTATCACTTCCTGGAAGGCTTGATGACCTATTGGAAGGGGTTGGAGATTAATACCGACAACAAGGCCAGAAACTATATAACCGACTCCCCTACGGTAACCCAAACCAATGCTGAAGGATTCTTCACCGAGTTTTTGAGCAAATCCAGGCACATTAAACACTGGATTATCTCATACCGGGATAAGGCGTACCCCTCCGAGGCGCAGTTGAAAAAAATTATATCCACCCAGGGCAAGGCCTCCCGCATGAAGAGTAAGGATCACCATTACTCCATTACCAGTAAGCACGGCGAGGCATCCCATCCCAAGGAGCATTTGTTTATCTGCACTCCGGCCAACAGCGCTAAGGGTCACGGACCCAAAGCCGAGGCTGACAACGAGGAACTGGCGGCGGTGGGCAATATGGAAGAGGTCGGCGATTTGTCGTTGGATAGTGATTTTGATCCGGATTTGCTTTGCGCCATTGCCGGAAAAACAGAGAATATCATGGTTACCGGCTATATCGGCAATAAGCACTTCATCATGAATTGGATTGATAAGCAAATGCCGAAGGGGGTGAAATCCATCTTTGATGCATTTTCCGGCGGGGCGAATGTGGCTTATTTTTATAAGCGAAAGGGGTTACAGGTATTCGCTAATGATCTGATGAAGTATCCCTACCACATCGCCCGGGCAGTGGTGGAAAACAATACCGTCACCTTGAGTGATGAAGATGTGGAGATGCTGCTGGCTGATAACCCCAAGGCTAAAAGCTTTATCGTGGATACCTTTTATGGCTACTACTACACCAAGCCGATATTGGAGTTTTTAGACAATACCTATGCCAATATCCAGAACCTGAGGGTCACGGACCCAACCGGCTACAAGAAAGATTTAGCCTTGGCGGCCCTGGGGCATACCTGTAAGGCCAAAGCGGTGTTCGGAGAATTCTCTCGCAGCAAGAAGGGTATGCGAAAGGGCCTCACTGAATCAACCCGCTATAAATCAGATGAGGTTAAGAGAAAAATGGCTAAGGAATCCAGTTTAGGCAATATCCCTTTAGCCAGTTTCATTAACACATTTAAGCACTATATCCGCCTGCTCAACAGCCTGGTATACGACAACGGCCAACAGAACAAGGTTTATAACGGTAAGGTGCTGGATGTTATCCCGAAAGTAAAGGCTGACCTGATTTACTGCGATCCACCCTATATTACTGAGTTCGGGGCTAATGATTACGAAGGCAAATATCACTTCGTAGAGGGTTTGATGACCTACTGGGAGGGCAAGGACATTCAGAATAATCAGCGCAAAAGCTACCCCTCCCGCACCAAGTATAACAAAGAGAGTATGGCCGGGTTGTTCGAGAAGCTGATCGAAAAATCCAGGGGGCATTTCCCCCATATCCTGATCAGCTACCGGGACAGGGCATTCCCCAATCAGAAAGAAATCAGCGGCATGCTAAGGGGAGCTTATAAAAACGTGAAGGTAAAAGGCATCGGAGTGGAATACGGGATTGTTAAGTATGAGAGCCAGGCCGGGGGTAAATACGCTAAAGAATTATTGTTTGTAGCCTCTGATCCATTGAAGTCCAAGGCGCCGGCCTCTATTCCTGCTTCGGGCCAACTGATACACACCTCATTTCCAGTAGAAATAGGCTTACAAGCGGAGGCAGGTGACGTAATCAGCGACAACGATTACGCTGGCGATAAACGCTTCAGCTTTATCATGTGCCATGTGGGCACCAATAAAAACGGTGACCATTTTACAATAGAGGAACTATCCTCCCGCTACCAGACGGCCATCAACAAGAAGATTGACTTAAAACACTCTCAGGATATCACCGACATTGTGGGCGGAGTGGTATCTTCGGATTTCCTGCAGGACAGTCAGGGAAACCGCGTTGAATGTATCGGCGAACTATATACCCAGGATAATGACCATGCCCGGTTGGCTTATAAGCTGATGAAGAAGGGCATCATCACCCAGGTGTCTATGGAATGTGATTACCAGGCGGGGGAGTGTTCTGTCTGCGGTAAAAAGGTCAAGAGCAAGGCCGAATATTGTGTTCATCTCAAGAAATACAAGGGCAGTCAATTAAACGGCCGGCCGGTTTATGAAATCCTGCACGGGATTACCTTTACCGGGCTGGGCTTGTTGGATAAAAAAGGGGCGGATGAGAACGCCAGGATTAAATCAGTTAGTCAGTTAAACCATCTTCAAGGAGGAAAAGATATGGCGGAAGAAAAAGAGTTGGAAAAAGAAGGGGCCAAGAAGAATCAGGCTGAGGAGGGGGTCACTGACCCCAAAGATAAAGATGCCCTGATTAAAAAGCTTGAGGCTGAGAATCAGCAGCTAAAGCAGCAGGTGGCCGATTTGCAGAAGCAGGTTGAAAAATATGAGGCCGAAGCCCAGACAGCGGCTCGTAAAAGCCGGGCTGAAAAGCTGATAAGCAAGCTGGCACAGAAGGGTTTGAGCTTCAACGAGCAGGAGAAAGAGGCTGAGATTAAACGCCTGGCTGAATTGGGTGACGAAGCCTTTGCGGCAACCGAAACCGCCTATGAGCGGATGTCAAGTGGTGCGGAAAAAGAACAGAAGGCTGAGGATGACAAGGAGAAGAAATCATCCGCCAAGGCCGATTCAGGCGAGAAGAAACTGCGGGCTGATGCAGGAGTAACGCCCCTGATGGTGGATGATAAAAAGTCCACCCTGGAGGACAGGCTAAAGAGCGGCTTTATGGTGGCTTATGAGGAACGGGTGAGTGCGTGTCACTAA
>JAJRUS010000037.1 GCA_024277675.1 bacterium
CGGCGCCATTGAGCGGGGGGAAAGAAATCCGTCTTTGAAAAGTTTAGAACGGATTGCTGAAGCGCTTAAGATTAAGGTTGGCGATTTATTCAAATTTATGGATTACGAGCTTAATTCCTCAGAGGAGCGGATGAAGGCCGAAATATTTTCTATGTTAGAAAATAAGGATGCGAAAACGCTAAACTTCATATTGAATTTAATCAAGGATGTTCTTCAAGAATTGAATCAATTCAGAGCCTAAGAACCATATTTCCCCCTCATCTCATTATTATCCCCACCTGCCGATAATCTATGTTATCTCATCAAATAATATTTATCATCTGTTGAGTTTCGGTGATTTTAATAATATCAATAGATATATTAATAATGTAATAATATTTTACTTTTTGAAAAGAGGTTTTAGGGATTATGGCTAATTTGCGGAGTGTCTTGGGTTATCGGATAAGGAGTCTTCGCAAATCGTCCGGTCTCAGCCAGGAGCAGTTAGGGGAGCTGGCAAATTTACATAATACTTATATCGGCGCCATTGAGCGGGGGGAAAGAAATCCGTCTTTGAAAAGTTTAGAACGGATTGCTGAAGCGCTTAAGATTAAGGTTGGCGATTTATTCAAATTTATGGATTACGAGCTTAACTCCTCAGAGGAGCGGATGAAGGCCGAAATATTCTTTATGTTAGAGAATAAAGATGCGAAAACCATAAATTTTGTGTTGGATTTAGTAAGGTATGTTTTAAAGGAATTGGGTAAATTTATTAAGTAGATTTATTTTTACATTTACATTTTCTGGCATTAGCAATCTTTTTTTCATAGAAAATAATACTTATAGTCTGTTTGTTTTTTTGTAAAAAATTATGTATAATACAGAAAAACAGTTGTTTAAATAAATACTTTCAACCGGTTTGTTTTCATATGACACTAGGTAAGCGCATAAGGCATTTCAGACATAAAAATGGTTTCTCGTTGCGGGAAATGGAAAAACGAACCGGGATTAAAAAGGAATATCTGTGCCGGATAGAGACCGATTCCCTGCCCAATCCTACGTATAAAACCTTACAATCCATTGTTCAGGGGTTAGATATAGGCATAGTAGACTTGTTTGTTTTTTCTCCACCCGCCGCCCCCAGGGTTAGTGTGCTCTCGGCTACCGAATTTGATACTAACCCGGCAGCGGAAAGCTTGGTGGCCATACCTATAATCACTCCACAACAGGCCTGCCGGCAGCCGCTTGACCTCTCAACGCCGGCCGCCGATAATTATGTTTTAATTAATCCTTCGGTCATAACAAACCTCACCAGATTCAGCGCACATGCTGCCATATATCTGGATGAAAATGACAGTAGTATGTCGCCGGTTATTCCTCCCGGGGCGCTGGTTTGTATAGATTTTGGACCGCAAGCTATACTACAGCTAGAGGGTAAAATGGTGTTGGTGAAAGATAATGATAGTAAATGTAGAGTAGCATATTTAAAAACGGATGGAGATTTTTTTATCGGCGTCCCGTATAATGTACATAGTCATAGCCCGTTTCTTATCCCTCGGAACAGAACTGGTTCTGTGCTGGGGAAAGTAGTGGGATGTCTCAGCTGTATCCCTCCTGTATAATTTACCGCTTAGGGTATTCTTCCTTCATAACTCATTGGATTCTAAGACTTACCTTCCCGGTGGGTATGCTGGGAAGTGGCCGGTTTTGTGTTTAATATTATCATTCCTGTTTGTTTTTCACTAAGTAACCGGTTCTATGCCGGTTCCACGCCGGTAAAATTTAGGTTTTCAGTGCCGCTAATTAAAAAAGAACTTGATGTAAATAGAATAAGTTGGTATATTTAATCAGTAAATTTGTTATTTGCAATATAATCGTTATTTAAATTAATCAGCTGGAGGATAACATGAAAACAAGGAGGGCTATATATACCTCGTTATTAAGCCGCTTTATGGTGCTTTTTCTGTTCATTGCATTAGGTTATTCCTTCGCTGAAGCTCAATCGAATGCTTACTCTCAGCAATCAAACTCAATGGATTTAGTTTTGAGCGAACAGCTTATTGAGCAATTGGCCGATCCCAATCTGCAGTTGAACGGCTCTATTGAAGCCCGATTGCTGAAACTAAACCCCGGTTATGCAAAAGTAGCCGTAACCCAGCATAATGGTGAAGTGGGTTTAGAGTTCACCAAAATTACCCCGGAAGGCGGTAAGAAGCTGGTATTAAACACTGATCCCCGAAGCTGGTCAGTAACCCAAATGGGAGCTCAGGCCCCAACCCCACAATCAAGGGTAGCCGGTTGGTTGAAAACATCTGAGCAGCCACAAATAAAGGGGATAGAACCACTGGAACAAAACGGTAATCTCTATTGGAAAATTACCGCTCAGGTAGCCGAAGCGGCGGGCGGCATAGGAACTCCTCCAGCAGATAGAGGGGGCCCACCGGCGGAGGCCCGGAATGAATCTCCCGCTACTGCTCCGCAGCCTGGGTCACCGGATGCTAAAACCGCCGGGGGCGGGCTTATTCAGAAATTAATGGTTTCCAGCCTGGTAGTCAATTTCAAAAAGGGCGGTTTCATAATGTACCTCATCCTGATGTGCTCCGTTGGAGGTCTATATATCACCCTGGAAAGAATTTATGTGTTGAGAAGAAGCAGGCTTATTCCAGATCAATTTGTTCAGGAGGTACTAAAAAGGTTCTCCAAAGAGTATGAAGAACATAAGCAGGATGAGCTTATACGTAATATCAGCGAGTTCTGCGAGAATAAGGATATGCCCGTTGCCCGGAGCCTCAAATCCGGCTTAATGGTCTACCATGAGGGGATACTGGGGGTTAAATCAGCTATCTCCAGCACCAACGCCCACGAGGGAGCCATTATGGAGCGTGGGGTAGGAATACTGGGCGTGTTGGCTAATATCTCTCCTTTATTGGGGTTGTTGGGTACGGTTACCGGTATGATAAAGGCCTTCGAGATGATCTCGATAGGGGGCAGCGGCCGGGCAGAGGTAGTGGCCAACGGTATTTCAGAAGCCCTGATTACTACTGCCGGTGGATTATTTGTGGGTATTCCATTATTATTGTTATTTTTCTTTTTTCAGAGCAAGATCGATGATATTTTGATAGACTTGGAGGAATTTTGTCTGGAAGTTGTAGAAAAGCTGATTGCCAGAGGAGAACGAATTGGCGAGTAGAAGAAAAAGCATGGATGTTTCTCTAAATCTGCCTTCACTGGTAGATGTGGTGTTTCTCTTGCTGATCTTCTCCATGCTCACCACCACCTTCTCCAAAATGCTCACCAAACTGGATGTAAAACTTCCGGAAGCCCGGGCGGTGGTTGAGCAGAAAACCAAGAACACCATCATCGAAATAGCCGAGGATGGAAGGTTGGCTATGAATGGTAACTTGATCAGCCTTGATGAGTTGGATAAAAAACTGGCCGAGTTGGCCAAGGAAAAACCCGATGAGACTATAATTATCAAAGCCGATAAAAATGTACGCTACGGCAAAGTAATTGAGGTGATGGGAATCTGCAAAAGTTATAACCTGAACAAGTTAGGCATGGCCGCCCTTGAGCAACAGCCGACCTAGGAGGCTTGTCGGACTTTAGGGTTCCTGACAATAGCTTTTATGCGAACCGAACGAGAGATCAGAGAACAGGTGGTGAAAATATGCCGCCTGATGTACGAAAAGCACTTTGTGGTAGCCAATGACGGTAATGTAAGCGTCAAGCTATCCAGAAACCGGATGCTGTTTACCCCCAGTGGGTTGAGCAAAGGCTACCTGACCGCTGATCAACTGGTAGTCACCAACTTTGCCGGCGAGAAGCTCTCCGGCAAATTAAAACCCTCCTCAGAAATAAGAATGCACCTCTGTGCTTACCATGAGCGCCCCGACATAAATGCAGTGATCCATGCCCACCCCCCTATGAGTACCGCCTTTACCATTGCCGGTGTTTCGCTGGCTAAATGTATCCTGCCCGAAGTAGTGCTGACTCTGGGCAGTGTGCCCACCACCGAATATGCCACCCCCACCACCGCCGAAGGGCCGGAGGTAATCAAGGAATATATCCAGGATTATGATGCCATCATTCTGGATCGACATGGTTCGCTTACAGTGGGTGAGGATTTAATGAGCGCTTTTATGAAGCTGGAGAAGGTGGAACATGCCGCCAGCGTCACCTTTTATGCCCGGCAGTTGGGGAATGTAAACCTGCTTACTAAGGATCAGATACAGAAATTATTAAAGGCCCGGGAGGCGTTGGGGATTAAAAGCCGCCGTCCCCACTGTGTTAACTGCGGCGCCTGCCTGAGGGCTGAAAAAGCGGCCTCGAATGTCGAGGCGGCAGATAATAAAGTGGTAGATCTCATTGTGGATGAGGTAGTAAAGGAACGGCTGGCGGCAGGTAAGTAGGGGACAAGTCCCCTTTTTCAAGGCACCCAGTAAGTAGTCTCATGCCAAGCTTAATTGGCTGGCTGATTTACAACGAACCGATAAATCATATCTGACTATAAAAGAGGGCTTAATTATGGCTGATGAACTAGGAATTGATGCATTTACTAATATTCAGGATGCACTGAATATTGCCTTAGAAAGGGAAAAAAAGGCCCATGCCTTTTACCGGCAAGGGGCAAAACAGGTAGACAATACGGGAGTCAGGACGCTATTTGCAGAACTGGCGGTTGAGGAAGCACGCCACATTAGCCGTATCCAGACATTTATCGACAAAGAAATTATGCGGGAAATGTAGGGGGGACACTGAGTAACGGTATCGGCACTCCCTAAAAACCATATCGCAGCCCGGCATAAACATTGCTGTTTTTCTCAAACTGGCCAAAAAAGGTGTGGTCAGCCTCTCCGGAAAACACATTTCCACCGACTTCAGTTGACCAGTGATCATCAATCTTGTAATGAATATTGGGTTGCAGATAGGCATCCTTATCAGAAGGGGAGTAAAAGATAAATAGCGACAATTTCAGGTTCTGGCTCAACAGCAGTTTAGTCAAACGCAGGGTTATCAGATGCCGGCCTTTATCAGCTTCCGGCGTGCCTGCCGGTAACGTCCGGCGATAGTCAGCATAGCCCAGCATATATTCAAGATAGTATTGGACGGCCACCGTAAAATCGGTGGCTGCTTCCTGCTCGTAACCCAAAAGTAGCCGAAATTCGCTGTTACGCACCAGGGGATCATCCCCGTCACGATCAGCTTCGGATTTATAATAACCGACCTCCAGGTTACCAATTCCCTGACCGATATTTTTCCGAAGGCTGGCTCCGTATACCGATAACTTCGGAAAGGTTGCCTTTCCTGAAACAGGCTCCATGCCGCCCGGACTTTTCCAGAAACCCCGGTAGCCGTAGGCAGCCACTTCATACCCGGCTATGTTCTTAAATAATCGCCAGGCAAACTCATCATCATCGAACCAATCATCCGGTTTTTCAGGCTCCAGAATCCAGTCTCTGCCTGCCTGACGTCCCAATACCCCGTTCCAGTAGGAAATACGCTCCCCATCAATGAAGCGGTCGGCATCAAACCGCGGAGTATAGACAACATCCAGGTTGACCAATTCACTGAAAACAGAGGCTTTTAATGCATCAGACGGCGCTTTGAGGTATTCGGGATCACGCCCGATAAAAAATGAGTTCCAGTCTTTGGGGAACATGTCGTTTATGAATACTAAATCTCCCGTACCCCAGGTCAGAATTTGTCTGCCAATTTTCAGATCCAGAAAATCGAGCGGCGTTAAGGAGAGACTGGCTTCCCGGAGATCCAGCCAGCCCCGGCCTTCCTCCAGCCGGATGCTGTAGCGATCAACAACCGGGTCGTATAAAAAATCGCCGGTCAGGCTGATGGTTGCACTTGTTAACTGCTTTTCCATTTTCAATTGCAGGCGCGTATCCCCCAGCGAGGCATCCCGTTCATGGGGATCTGGTTGGGTTCGGATACCAGCCCGCATTTCCCAAAAACCAGTAACCTCAACCGGCAGTTTAAGGGCGGTTTCGGTTTTCTCTACATCTTCATCGCCGGTTGGCTTTTCAGCGAGTCCTTCAGGTAAGAGAGGTTCTTCATTCTCAGCCTGCTCCAGCCCAAACGGTAAAGCAGGTTCATCCGCAGATGATGGGCTACTGTCGTCTAACCCGAAGGGCAATGGCGGCTCATCCTGAGCATAAATTGGTAATGCCGGCATCCCACAGGCTAACAGCAAGCCAAGCAACGCCGGCAATAATTTTTTTGTCATTGTGGCGCTATTTCTATTTCAGATATTTTTTAGGAGGACGCCGCAGGTATCGTTCGCTGAAAATGTTATCAGGCAGGCCCATATTATACCGCACCCCGCTATATTCGATAACCGTTTCACCTTTGGTACGCAGGTCTTTCATCCGTGATTTGATCACGGTGGGATATCCCTGGATAGTGTCCACCTTTAGCGCTTCATACACCCGGTATTTTTCTCCCCGCTGGTCATAGTATTCGATTTTTACCGGAATAAACGTTTGGCGGTGAATCCACATCTTGAAATATGAAAATTCAACGGTAGCCGGATTTTTAGGAATATTTTTCAGCACATAATAGTTTTTAGTTGTTTCCAGCAGTTCATGAGTATCCTCAGCAATACCCCGGCCGGATACATCTTCGTAAAAGAAATCAGACCCCACAAAACTGGTGCGCTTATCGGTGGCTGCTATGCGCTTGACCAAATCCAGGGCGGGCAGATACAGCCAGCGGTCATCATCTCCGGCTACATGTTTTAATACCATAAACACCATTTTATTGACATCAGCCGGCCGCTGAAAGTAAACATAGAATTTCTGATCACCGCAGTACTGATCAGGTTCACCCTCCACACCCTCTTTCGGCGCTTCATCACGGCGGAGAATGATAAATTTTCGGCGGCGGATCCGCCCCTGGCTATCGGTAATAGTCATGAAGCACTTAGCCCGGCCGTCGTCTCCCTGGTAATAAGAGACGCAATTAGTTTTATTAATAATGGTTTCTACGGAAATTTCCCCCGCCCATAATAACTGCGATGGGGCACATAATAACACTGCTAATGCGAAGAGACGACCTGTTTTTAGCATGGCATAACAGCTCCTTATCTTAAGCAGGTGGTTTTGGCTTACACCCTTGGCGGCGGGACATCAAGATACAAATCCCCGCCAAAATCAAGATCGTTGTCAGGCTGACCCAGGTAAGTGATGTCCAGCCAACTGACAAGAACTGATGTACATTTACCGCCACTAACGCCACGGTTAAAACTACCACCACCATACAGGTAGTGCATTGACAAGAAAGGGAGCGGGTGGGCGTCTTGGGAAAGAGCCAAGGCTCAAACAAGGTAATCATTGACGGCAGAATCATGAGCGAAGCTATACCTGCGGTCAGCAGAATTGCAGCGATGAACATTCCCACCGTTTGATATGGCACCAACGGCGCCGCCAATAATGGCAGGAAGCCAACACCGATTACCACCACATTTCTGGCGATAGCCCGGGCAGGCTCGCCAAATACGGGGCCGGCGGTAGCTGACCAGCTACCATAGCGCTCATAAAGCGAACGGCTGCGAGCCAGGAAGTGAATGGCATAATCCACCGCTAAGCCGAGGCTTAACGAGGAGAGTACCGCTACCGGCATGTCATAGTCCTTGCCGAATAGTCCAATAGCCCCATAGATCAAGGCAATGGTTATGGTTAGCGGCACCATGGAGAGTATGCCCCAAAGGGCTGAGCGGAAGAGAATAATCATCATCAACAACACTACCAGGAAGCTGCCGAGAAACGCCTGCAACATACCACTGACCATCTTGTCCTGCCAGATTACATTGATGTAAGTCAGGCCGAACCATTGGGGGGTTAAGTTAAATGGTGGAGGATTCGCCGCTACATAATTATCGACCGCCTTAACTACCCTGGCCATGTCGCGGTTGTCCCCACTTTTAAGCTGAATCCAGATACTCGACTTCCTGTAATCCGGGGTTACAAAATGCCATAAATCATGGGGGCGGTGACTGTTTTGGTAAGTGATCAGGCACTGGGCTACCGCATTAGCTGAGTCGGGAATCCTGAATTGTTTCGGATCACCAGACAAAAGCTCCCGGTGCACTGTTTTAACAATATCCGCCAGGGAGTTGGACTTACCGACCACACTAATAGTAAGCAAATATTTCTGTAGGCCGGCCATATAAGTTAAAGCCTGCGGCTGTTTGAACACCTGCTCCCGCTGACGTTGCTGATCAATGAACAGCAGCGCCTCGTCCCAGGCGTCAAACTGGTCTGCCGGGGCCAACCCGGCTTGAGCATCGGCAAATGATTCAAGTGCATCTAATAGCTCCGTTCTGGAAGGCGCGGTTCTGCTTAAACGCACCAGCTCCCCCCCTAAAGCGCCAAATACTATCTTTATGGCCGGTATTTCTGCTCCCAACTCCTCAGTGCGAGTGGCCAGGGCATCGGCCAGGGCATCGGCATACTGACCGGGGGATTCGCCGTTCTGCCCCGGTATAAGCGCTAAATAGGCCATGTAGGTTCCCCCGAAGTGCTTATTTAATATCCTGTCGGCTACCCGGATAGGATGTGAAGGGGTAAACCACTTTATGGGATTGTCGTTTATCTGAATCCGGCTGATTCCATATCCGGCAATAATGGCTAAGATTAAGGTTGTGACCATTACTGCTTTGGCGTGTTGATAGGTTATCCGACCAATCCAGGGGAGAAATCGAGACAGGGGTGAATCCGTGTTTGCGTCGCTTTCTGTAAAGGCTAAACCAAAATTTTCCAGGGAACTCTGTGGGATAAACATTACAAACGCCGGGATAAAGGTAATTGTCATGACCCAGGCCAGCATCACTCCCAGGGCGACAAATAGTCCAAACACCTGTACCGGCGGTATGGGTGTAAGCGCCAGCGAAGCAAATCCCACCGCCGTCGTAAGGGAGGTATACAACATCGGTACAAACAGCGTATCCATTACGTTTAGGATGGTTGTTCGACGATCTTTAGTCTCCTGGTAACGGTCAAAGAATTCGGAGAGGATATGAATGGCATCCAACACTGCAATGGGCATGATAAAAATGGGAATCATGGAGTTCATGATATGAATAGTATTGCCGGTGGTAATCAAAAGTCCCATGGTACAGATCACTGAAACCAGGGCCACAATCATTGGCGAGATAATGAAGATTAATCTGCGGAAGAAAAAGAACATAAGCAAAAAGATGACCAGCATGGCAATCGGAGCGGAAATGGCCATCTGCTTGAACATCTCCACCCCAAAGGTATCCTCTGCTACCGGCAGCCCGGTGATAAAGTAGCGTTCATCACCACTGAAAGTGGCAATCTTTTCTTTCAAGTCAGCGTAAACCCGATAACTTATATCCTTGGAAGAAAGCGGCAGGTACATACACAACGCCTTGCCGTCTTCAGAAATAACCGTTCCCTTCAAGAAGGGGATACGTTCGGCCTTTTGCCTGACAGCCAGGGCAGCTGCCCTGGTTTTGGGTGGTGAGGACATGAGCCATTCGAACTTCACCACTCCCAAACCGCCCTGCTCAATATTGTCCACCGTGGAGGGAGCAATTATGTCCACCTCAATCACTCCCACCCTTTTCGCCGGATTCTCTTTATCTTGCCAGTGTAAAGTCTTAGCGTATTCTGTAAGCTCATATATTTTACGCAACGACTCCGGATTGAAAACACCATCCGGATGAACCTCGTTGACTACCCCAAGCACAATCATATCGTAAAGCGACAGCTCGCGCTTCATCCGATCGTGAAATACCCTGACCGCCTCTTCCTTCGGCAGCATATTTTCCGGGTCGGTGTCAATTTTCACGGGGTGGAGGGCGCTGAACGTATGCGGCCAGATGCTGGGCAGGGTCGCCGTCAGCAGCAGGAAGATAGTGGCAAGCAGCATAAGCCCCGTAATCAACCTGGGTCTGTCAACGGAAAACCGTACTATGGACGAGCCAATTTTCATGTTCTCAGTTATCCTGTTTTGGGGTACGGCATTGTAACCCCATTTTTTTGAGCAGCCACATCATTGGGCACCAATCGCTGAATCCGGATTGAAACAGATTCAGCCCGACGAAGGCGGTAAACCATAACCAGTAAATACTGTGAAACACTGCCAAAGCTACACTTACCATAATAAAAAAACCTGCGATCAAGCGCAGACCTCGTTCAACCGTCATCATTTCCCCCCTCCAGTTTTAACACCACATAGAGTAAACTACCTTTGACTAACATTAGCCTGGTTGGCGCTTATATTTCAAGCCGGTAGTCCTGCCGCAGGATTTCCAGCAATCCCCACATATCATGGATGGTATATTGGGGCTGGGTCTTTCCATCAACATCCAGATACTTACCGCTACGCCGATTCAGTACGCTGATCATCCCCAGGCGGTTTGGTACATCCACATCATAAATGGGGTTATCCCCGACGTACATGCAGTTCTCAGGGGATAAATTCAGGCTTTTACAGGCATACTGGTACAGTTTGATATTCTGTTTGCCGATGCCCAGTTGATCGGTAATGAATATGGCCATGGGATTCAGATAATCCAGCAATTTCAGCCGGATCAGTTTCTCGGCTTGTTTTATCTGTAAACCGGCGGTAATGATGCCTAAGGTAATTCCGGTATGGGATAGGATATTAAAGGCTGTTACTACATCGGGGTAAGGTTTTAAGTCTTTGAATTTGGTCTCATGGTAAGCCACTACCCCGGCGGCGACAATCACCGCTGGATTCACCCCGGCATAATTTTCTTTGGGAATCCGCCCCAGCAATTTATCATAATGGTGTTCGTAATTGGTTCCCAACTCCTCAATTATTTCGCTCAGCTCCTGGAAACATTCCTTCGCCTCCATCCGCAGACCGGCCCGAATCATAGCCGCTACACTGTTTCGCCGGGCGGCTTCAGCGAATACGGAGGTTGAGAACAGGGTATCATCAATATCGAAGAAGATCGCCTTTAATACGTTCGGGGGGACGGTCATCCAATTTCTTCCTCTATCTTTTGGGCAATGTCTTCAGCCAATTGCCTTATTCGGACATCGTGCTGGCCTTCTATCATGACCCGGATCAGGGATTGGGTGCCGGAATAGCGCACCAACACCCGGCCTTCATTTCCCAGTTCTTGCTTAGCCCGGTCTATTGTAGCTGCTACCTCAGGCATTTGCCGGATCGCTTTTTTGTGGTTCACCTCCAGGTTTAACAATACCTGGGGCAGCTTCTTCATACAGCCGGCCAATTCCGATAAGGAATGCCCGCTCCTTTTCATAATGGCCAGTAGTTGCAGCGCAGCTATATTGCCGTCGCCGGTAGTATTGTGATCCAGAAAAACCATATGACCGCACTGTTCCCCGCCTAAATTATAGCCATGATTAAGCATTTCAGCTACCACATAACGATCGCCGACGGCTGTTTTAACTACTTGTCCACCAGCCTTTCGAATGGCAATATCCAGCCCCATGTTGCTCATTATCGTGGTTACTAAGGTGTTATGTTTCAGCGTATTCTGCTTTAACATATCTAAAGCGCAAATTGCTAAAATATAATCCCCGTCAATCTCATTTCCGTGTTCATCAGCAAAAATAACCCGGTCGGCATCTCCATCTAATGAAATCCCCACATCAGCCTGATGTTCAATTATGCCCTGCTTAATTACCTCCGGGTGCAATGAGCCGCAGGCCTGGTTTATATTCATCCCGTCCGGGCGGTTGTGATAGACTATTACCTTGGCCCCAAGTTCCTCGAATACCTTGGGGGCAACTTTATAAGCCGCTCCATTGGCACAGTCTAATACAAGCTTGAGACCTTCTAAGGTTATACCCTTGGGGAAAGAGTTTTTCAAAAACTCGATATAGCGGCCTTCGGCATCATCTATTCGATAAGCCTTGCCTACTTCAGTGGCCGTAGGGCGAATGGCATCGATTTCCCCTGAAGACATAAGGTCTTCTATTTGTAATTCCAACTCATCAGGTAACTTAAATCCATTGCGTGAGAAAAATTTTATGCCATTGTCTTCATACGGATTATGGGAAGCCGAGATTACAATCCCCGCATCGGCCCTGAGCGAACGGGTAATAAAGGCTATGGCTGGAGTGGGCATAGGCCCTACCAATAGCGCATCTACGCCCATAGAACAAATTCCGGCTACCAGGGCGCTCTCAAATAAATACCCCGACAAACGGGTGTCTTTTCCGATTACCAATCGGTGACGCCGGTCATCCTGTTTAAAAACATGCGCCGCCGCCCGGCCTAAATTTAAAGCCATTTCCACCGTCATCGGGTCTTGGTTTGCAATACCGCGAATACCGTCAGTACCAAACAGCTTTCTCATCGGAACTCCTTTTAAGTTCAAAACCCCATATTATTTATAGTAGAATTAATATAACATATTTTTTGTTGAGAGGAAAAGGGGAGGGTAAAAAAAATATCCCCGACACAAAATTTCTATCGGGGATAATTCAGCTTCCATTTATTCTGTAGGCCCGGCTTATGGTAACCTCTTCAAAAGCAATTGAATGCATAAAAGGGTATCTTGAAAAATTAGAATTTTCGTTCAAGATCAAGGCATGTGAAAAATTTAACCACAGGCATATACCTGATATTCCGAGGATTAAATTTTTTAGCATAACGCCGAGATTGGACGAAAAGGCAATTTTTCAAAATACCCTAAAGAGATGGGGGATTACATTTTATACTTGCCGAAGTCCTCGGGGTCAGCATTTTCAAGCCATTCCTTCCATTTATCCACTGAATCCAGCTTTCCGTCTTGAGACATATCAACCTTTTTAGCCTTGGTGATTACTTCTTCCGTCACGTAAATCGGGGCATTGACTCTGAGGGCAATTGCAATTGCGTCACTGGGCCGTGAATCTATCCTCAGCCTGGCGCCGTTAAACATTATTTCAATATTGGCATAAAATGTATTATCTATCAAATCAGTAACAATTATTTTAACAATTTCCGCTTTAAGTTCCTTCAGCATATTTTTAATCAGATCATGGGTCATTGGCCTGGCGGGAGTGATATCCTCTAACTCCGACATTATAGCGTTAGCTTCAAATATGCCAATCCAGATAGGTAGTGAATTTTGCTTATCTACCCCTTTTAAGATAACAATTGGAACATTAGTGAGCGGATCTAAGGCAAGTCCCTTAACCTTCATTTCATACAGCATGATGTCCCCCAACTAAACTCTCCGTGCCATACATATTATCTTCTGTCCCGGCTAACGAAAGGAATATTATATGTATAGCCAATTACCAAACAAATGTCAACTTATTTTGTAGTGTATGCTTGCCACCCATCACTATTTCGTGTAATATACCATCTTGTTGTTATGTTAAGTTTAACCATATTTAACAAGGTGGGTCAAGTTGAGCACGATCAGATATTTGGGTATGGAGGTAGAACGTAGTCTGGCAGAGGGCTGC
>JAJRUS010000038.1 GCA_024277675.1 bacterium
AAAACAAATTCTCCTGAGGTGGTGACTCCTGACCCAGCATAGGCCTTATCTCCTTTATTTATGCTGACATAGCTTGATTTCTCACCCCCATATTGTATCATATCTATCGGCTAAATAAAACGATTTGGGCAACAGCCCGTTTACAACTAACAAGCCATAAAAAAGGAGTAGAACTCAATATTCCTTGACGCACCTCAGTAACTAATAAATCTCGCCCCCCGTCTTGTCCTCTATCAGGTCCTGATTCAATTTTAAAGCCCAGTAGCTCTAAAAAATCCCTCGCAAAAAGCTCAAAAGTATCTTGTTTGCCACTAGGTTCATTTGCTGGGGCAATCTCAGTAAAATCTAATATTGGCATTTACTCCTCCTATTACTCAGCTAAGGCGAGCATTTCCTTTACATTTTCGGCAGGTATTTTCATTCCTTCCCCACAATAACCTTCCACGCTTCCTCCCACTCCCGCTCACTAGAGGTTATTTTTAGCTCTATATTGAGCGTTAGTATGGGTAAGCCGGGGTGGTCGAGACCGGTGATGCGGACTGCATACTTCTCAGTAGTGATAAGAGCTTCGGCCCCCAGTTGTTTTGCCGTATCCGCCAATTCGCCTAAATCAGCCGGGGTATATTGATAGTGGTCGATAAATTTAAGTTGCCCGGCTACCTCAGCCCCCTGTGCGGTTACTGTTTTTACAAAAGAAGCCGGATCGGCAATCCCGCAGAAGCAAACCACTTTCTTGCCCTTTAGCCACTTTAAGGGATGTTTTTTCTTATTACCCAACTCGCCTATATCCACCGGCTTATGAACACTGGTTAGTATGGGAGCCTTGGGATTATAAAGTCTCAGCGTATCAATTACGGGAGCTATATCTTGCGCTAAGTCGGTTTTGGTTAGCAGGAAAATTTGGCTGCGGGACAGGGCCGATAGCGGTTCCCGCAAGCTACCCCGCGGCAGCAGCCGACGATTACCAAATGGATTAGTGGCATCGATCACCATTATATTAACCTGGCGGGCAAGCTTAAGATGCTGATAGCCGTCATCTAAAATAATCACCTGCGGCTTAAAGTGCATAGTGGCATACCAGCCGGCATAGCAGCGCCGTTTGCCGACTATTATTGGTATGCCGGACAGTTGCCGGGCCAGTAAATAAGGCTCATCCCCCACCTCGGCCGCCGAATGCAGAATTTGCCCGCCATCGGCCGCCACCTCCAGCTTGCCTTTTAAATTTCCCTTATAGCCCCGGCTGAGAATGACCACCCGCAGCCCCTGCTTTTGCAATTTGTCAGCCAGTAAGCGCACTGTCGGGGTCTTGCCGGTGCCGCCGGAGGTGATATTACCCACACAGATCACCCGGCACTTCAAATCTTCGGCTTTCAGTAGCCCCAGCTTATATATATATGCCCTTAGAGATACCAATGGTGTAAATATATAAGCGGCCAGACTGAGCGGCCAGAGCATAATTTTACCCCACCACTGCTCCTCTAACGCTTGTAAAATTTCAATTGCCGATTTTCTGGTCTTCATGTTCGCAGGCAGGGCCTGTTCCTTATTAATTAATGGTTGATTCGAAGGTATTGTTCGATAATTTCCAGCGTGCGTTTGGTGGCTCCCCGGTTTTGTTCAACCGCTTTTTTAGCGGCTTGACCCAATTGAGCCCTTAAATTTTGACTTTTAAGCAGCTTTTGGGCTTCAGCGACCAGTTGATCCAGCCCCTGCACCTCAATCCCGGCGCCGACTGCTTTCAGTATGCTGGCGCTGGCTGAGAAATTACTCATGTGAGGGCCAAACAGCACCGGGTGCCCGTAAGCGGCCGGCTCCAGAATATTATGCCCGCCAATGGGCACCAGGCTGCCGCCCACAAATACCAGCTCGGCAATAGCATATAGCCCGGCCAACTCACCGATTGTATCCACTAAAATAATAGCTCCCTCATTTCGTTCATTAGCCATAGCTGATTTACGCACTGATTGTAATCCCAGTTGCTTGATTACAACTTCAATATCGGCCAGACGTTCTAAGTGACGGGAAGCGATGATTAGCACCAGCCTGGGATGAGCGGCTAATAATTCTTTATAAGCGCTAACAACAACCTCATCTTCACCGGAATGAGTACTGCCCGCTATAAATATAGGCGCGTCGGGTTTAATCCCTAAAGCCGCCCGCAGTTCATTCTTTTGGGTTTGAGATATGCTTGGAGGTAAGCGATCAAATTTTAAATTACCGTCAACCCGTACTCGTTCTGCTTTGGCGCCCAGCGCCTTTATGCGTCTTGCGTCCAGCTCAGATTGCATGCTGAAGCAGTTGATATCGGCCAGTACCCGTTGGATAAAAAACTTAACCAGCCGGTAGTTCTTGAAAGATTTAGCTGAGATGCGGCCGTTTATAATTACTGCCGGAATGTCTTTCTGGGTCAGAGTGCGCAAGAAGTTGGGCCAGATTTCGGTCTCAGCCATAATGAACAGCGCCGGGTTCACCCGGTTTAGCGCCCGCCGGCTGATAAACATCAGATCCAGCGGAAAATAGATAATCTCATCCGCCCCTTCCAGGCATTGATGGGCCAACTGATTCCCGGTTTCGGTTACCGTAGAAACCAATAGTTTGAATTTGGGGTGTCGCTCTTTGAGGGTTTTAACCAGTGGCGCTACGGCAGCTACTTCACCCACTGATACCGCATGCAGCCAGACCCAGTCATGGTGGTTAAACTCGGCGCTTAAGCCTTCCGGCCAGATTCCCAGCCGGTATTTGAGGCTTTTCTTGTATTTTCCGCTTCGGATAAGCGATATAAGCAGGGAGGGCAGCCAGGCCAGCATCAAAAACAGCAGGGAAATATCATATATCAAGTAAAGTATGGGCATTATTAGGTGAAGTAATTATCCGCTTCGGTGGTGATGCGATTGAGCGCCTGCTCCATTTCCCGGCGTTTTTCTTCCATCTGGGCAGCGGAGGAGTCGGGTTTTACGTAAATTGGGTCTCCATATATGAAGATACCCTTAGTAAACGGGTAGGGCAGGATCATATGATCCCAACTGGAGAAAGTTTTTTTTTTACCGCTCCGAAGGTAGCCGGTACTATGGGCATCCCGCTTAGCTTAGCCAGCTCCACAGCGCCCGGTTGCGCCTTATATTTAGGTCCCCGCGGCCCATCGGGAGTGATGCCCACATCCATGCCCTGGTTCAACAGGCCGACCAGCCGCTTAAGTCCCCTGACGGCCCCGCGATAGGTAGAACCCCTGGCTGAATCAAGCCCAAAGTATTTTATGGTGCGGCTGATAAACTCCCCGTCACGGTGCTGACTGATAAGTACTGCCATCTTCCTGCCCTTACGATGCATTTGATAGGTAATGGGCAACATCAATTGCCGGCCGTGCCAGAAGGCAAATATTATATTTTTGCCCTGATTACTTAAAGTCGTTACCTGTTCAATTCCCCGACACTCCAGGCGCATACTAAAGCCTAAAAATTTAAGCCAGCGGCTTCCCAGCCAGGGTACCAGGCGAAAAAGCAACCAGTCAAACTGTCTGATTTTCATTAATTAACTCCATAGCAATCCGGGCCGTTCTGGCTGAGGCGCCAGCTTTACCCAGTTGGTTTCTGATTTCCGCAAATTCTCTTTTTATATTTGCCATATACCGGGCATCGTTTAATAGCTCCAGCACCTTGGCGGCAATTTTATCCGGAGTAGCCTGGCGCTGAAGCAGTTCAGGGATCAGGCTCTTGTTTGCCAGGATATTAGTCAGCGAAATATAGGGGGTTTTTATAAGTAAAAGTCCACCGATATAGCTTAACCAGGAAAGCTTATACACCACCACCATCGGCACCCCCAACAGCGTGGCTTCCAGAGAAGCCGTGCCGGAGGCGGTAATCAGCATGTCGGAAACATTCATCACCTCATAATTCTCACCCGCTACTACCTTTATGGGTAGTGATGCTTGATTTACCTGCGCCTCGATTTGCTTAAAATCCAAGCTGGGGGCCACCGGCATAATGAACTGCACCTTTGGCAGCTTAGCTTTAAGTAAGCGGGCTGACTCTAAAATTACCTCCAATAAAAATTTTATCTCATTGCGGCGGCTGCCGGGAAGCAGGCCGATTATGGGAGCGGATGAGTCCAGCCCATAACGTTTAAGTGCCGGTTCCCGGTTAAATTCCGGCTTGACCACCTCCAACAAGGGATGGCCTACAAACTCGACATCCAGGCCGGCCTGTTGGTATATGGGCACCTCAAATGGCAGAATAACCGCCATTTTATTTACCTTGCTGGCAATTTTTTTCACCCGGCCGGATCGCCAGGCCCATACCTGCGGACTTATATAATACAACACCTTTATATTATGCCGCCGGGCCACCCCGGCCAAGCCCAGGTTAAAATCCGGATAATCTATCAGGATCAGCAAATCCGGTCGTTCTTCTATCAGCAGCTTACGCATACGCCGATAGGCCCGAAAAATGGCGCTGGCTTGAGCCACTACTTCCCAGCCCCCCACCACCGCTAAATTATTTATGTCGAACAGCAGTTCAACTCCTGCAGCCCGCATCTGCTGCCCGCCGATTCCGGTTACCCTTAACTGCGGGTTCAGCTGGCACATGGCTTTAATCAGCCTGGCGCCATATAATTCGCCCGATAATTCACCCGCCACGATTACCACCCGAGGAGCAGCTACCGGAATTCACCTCCCAAGCATAACGTACGATAGAGTAACAATATGAGTTTTCAACTCTTTTGATTATATGAGGTATTAAAATAGTTGTCAATCGCTAACCCATTATTCTGTAGTTTCGGCTGTATCTGCCGGAGTTGACTATATAGAAAATCTTAAAGACTGGGTATTTGTTTTCTGTTATAATCCAAACATGTCTGTTTCAGAAGAATACCTGAAAATTGCCTTTAATCTGCCGCTGAATACGCTGTTTACTTATGCGGTTCCGGCTGATTTACAGCCTCGGATAAAAGTGGGTAAGCGGGTGCTGGCCCCCTTTGGCTCCCGGCGGCTTACCGGTTATATTGTGGATATATCCGCTACTTCAGAAGTTGCCGGGATTAAAGAGATTATAGCGGTGCTGGATGAGGATTCCTTAATCAATCCCCGGTTATTAAAACTGACCCGCTGGATGGCTGAATATTACCTGTGCTCCTGGGGAGCCTGCCTGGCCGCTACCCTGCCGAAAGGCATAGATGTTCAAAGCCGGCAATTGATTAGCCTGACAGCGGCGGCCAAAGAAAAGTTGGCTGATGGGGATAAACTTTCCACTGGAATTAAGGGAGAGCTGCTCACTCTGTTGCAGCAAACAGACAGTCTGCCGTTAACCCAGTTGAAAAAAAAATTGCCGGACAAGGGGCTGGTCAGCGCAATTTCCGGTTTACAAAAACAGGGCCTGCTGCACATAGAAAACCGGCTTTCCTCGCCCCGGGTAAAACCCTTGACTCAGCAAGCCTGGCAGTTGGCTGAGGCCGCCGCAACCATTGAGCAGGAAATAAATAATATTCGCCGGCGGGCGCCTAAACAGGCGGCTATACTTTTAAGCTTATTAGCCGCCGGGGGTGAGCTGAACTCCCAGCAGTTAAAAGCCGGGGGCTTATCTCGTTCGAGCATCGCCTCATTAATCAACAAGGGCTTAATCAGCCAGATAGAACGGCCTGTATTGCGTCAGGCATATTCAACCGAAGCCCCCCCAAGTTATGCCCCTCCATTATTGCCTGCCCAACAGGCGGTAGCTGACTCAATTTATAATGGACTTAAGGCAGGCCGGTTTACGCCAATTTTACTGCACGGAATAACCGGCAGCGGTAAGACTGAGGTTTATTTAAACGCTATTGCGAAGACTCTTAAATTGGGCCGACAGGCGTTGGTGCTGGCGCCGGAAATATCGCTTACCGCCCAATTGTGGCAGCGCTTTTATGCCCGCTTTGGCTCACAAGTTGCGGTGCTGCACAGTCAACTTTCGGCCGGTGAGCGGCTCGATGAGTGGTATCGCTTAAAGCGGGGTGAGGCAAAAATCGCCATCGGCACCCGTTCGGCCGTCTTTGCCCCCTTAGATAACGTGGGGCTTATAGTTATGGACGAGGAGCATGATAATTCTTATAAGCAGGAAAATTCCCCGCGTTATCATGCGCGTGAGGTGGCCCTTAAGCGGGGGCAATTGGAACAGGCGGTGGTGATTCTGGGTTCGGCCACCCCCAGCCTGGAATCATTCTACCGCACAAAAACCAAGAAACATCAACTGGCATGCTTGCCGCAGCGTATCGAAAACCGGCCGCTGCCTGAGGTGGAGATAGTGGATATGCGGGGTCAGGCCCGCGATGAGTCTTTATCACCCAAACTGTTGCAGGCCATCAAAAGGCGTTTAGCGCTCAGGCAGCAAAGCCTCCTGTTTTTAAATCGCCGGGGCTATACGCCGTTTATTCTGTGCCGTAAGTGCGGGCAGAAAGTGGATTGCCCTAAATGCAGTGTTTCGCTGACCTATCATTTAAATGGCCGGGCGCGCTGTCACTATTGCGGGTATTCTATCGCCCCACCCCGTATTTGTAGCTGCTGCAAGGGGGGGGAGCTGCAATACTTCGGCTTAGGTACTCAGCGGTTGGAAAGCCGGCTTAAGGCCTGGTTTCCCGAGGCCCGCATAACCAGGATGGATCGGGACAGTACCAGCCGCAAGGGCGCCCACTGGCAGATATTGCGGCAACTGCAAGCGCGGCAGATAGATATTTTAATCGGTACCCAAATGGTCACCAAGGGCTTTGACCTGCCGGGGATAACCCTGGTGGGCGTAATTGCTGCCGACATCGGTCTGGGAATGCCTGATTTCAGGGCCGCAGAACGCACCTTTCAGCTACTGACCCAGGTGGCCGGCCGGGCCGGCCGGGGCGATACGCCGGGGGAGGTGATTGTGCAGACCTATAATCCTGAGCACTATAGCATTCAGGCTGCCAGGCAACATGACTATCATAAGTTTTATGAGCAAGAAATAACATACCGTCAAAGCTTGCGCTATCCCCCAATTACCAGTATGGTCAGCCTGTTGTTTTTAGGCAGGCAGGCACAATCGGTGGCCAAAGCCGCCCGCCGGCTGGCGGATAAGCTGAAACAGCGCTATAAGGGGATTCAGCTCTTAGGCCCCTCGCCGGCTGTTATAACCAGGATAAAGGGTATGTATCGCTGGCAGTTGATGCTAAAAGGGGTGAAACTCCAGGATTTGCATACTGCGCTTAAAAATGCTATAAATGATTTACAGTACCACCCTGAATTTAAGGGAGTAAAAGTCGAGGTGGACGTAGATCCGGTAAGTTTGTTGTAATTCTGTATTTGATTTTTTTTGGCTATATGAGATAATAAATGGTGAAATTAAATGGGGTTGAATGATGTCTGTTTTGCCTATCCGGGTCTATCCCGATCCAGCGCTGAAAGAGCAGGCCGCACCGGTTGAGCAGTTAGATTATAATATAAAAAAACTGATTGAAAACATGGGGGAAACCATGTTTGCCGCCCAGGGTGTGGGATTGGCCGCTCCTCAGGTAGGCGAATCTTGCCGGGTTATTGTAATATACTTACCCGAAAAAAAAGATTTTTCAAGTTATATGGCACTGATAAACCCGGAGATTATCTCCGCCGAAGGAGAAGTTGTAGCTGAAGAGGGTTGCTTAAGCGCCCGGAACTACAGGGCACAAGTTAAACGCGCCCAAGCTCTTAAGGTCTGCTATTTAAATGATAAGGGCGCCCCATGCGAATTAACCGCCCGGGATTTATTGGCCCGGGTGTTACAACATGAGATTGACCATTTAAATGGAATCTTGTTTTTTGAGCGATTGAGCAGGATAAAAAGAGACCTGATCAGAAACAGGTTGCGTAAACTGGCTAAAGCGGCCGCGGTGGACTAGGAAAGTCATCATGCGCATTATCTTTTCAGGCACCCCGGCATTTGCTATTCCTGCTTTAAAGAAGTTGCTGGCCTCGAATCATCAGTTGTTAGCGGTGATCACTCAGCCGGATCGGCCCCAAGGACGCGGACATCGGGGATGCGAGCGAAAACCGGCCCCACCGGCGGTAAAGCCGGTAGCTGAAGCGGCCGGGGTTCCGGTGTTGCAGCCGGTTCGTATAAAAGATTGCTGGCCGCAGATAAAAGAGCTTGAGCCTGAATGCCTGGTAGTAGTAGCTTATGGACAAATACTTCCCCGCCGGTTGTTGGAATTACCCAGATATGGGGGAGTAAATGTGCATGCCTCATTATTGCCCAAATACCGGGGGGCGGCTCCCATAAATTGGGCCATAATAAATGGGGACAGCCATACCGGGGTGACTATTATGCAAATGGATGAGGGGCTGGATAGCGGCAATATCTTGTCTCAGACAAAAATCCCTATTGATTCGAAAGAAACCGCCGGCAGCCTGCATGATAAGCTGGCCCGATTGGGGGCTGAGTTATTGCCGGACATTCTGGATCGGCTGGAAAAGGGACAAATTGTATCCCAACCGCAGGCTGAGTCGGGAGTCAGCTATGCCCCCAGTTTAAATAAGAGTGATGGATTGATTGACTGGACGCAGGCCGCAGAGGTAATCGAACGGCGAATCAGGGGATTACACCCCTGGCCGGGAAGCTATACTTACCTGGAGGGTAAGCGCTTAAAGTTGCTTGAGGCTGAAGTAGTTCCCATAACGGCGACTGAAGCTTTCCAACCCGGATATATAATCCGCATTCAACCCGAACGAGGATTTTGGGTGGTTACCGGTCGGGATGGCCTGGTTATACGACGCTTGCAGCCCGAAAGCCGGGCGGCAATGCGGGCGGTAGAATACCTGGCCGGGCAGACAGAATCACCGCTGGGCAAGATTTTTTCCAATCAACAATAATTGCGGGCGGCAAAGATGGGTTCATCCGTGACAAATGCAGCTACTCCCCAAAAACCGGATAAAGAGATACAGAAGCGAACCTTCCTGATATTTCTGGTGGCAAACTGGATACTTTTTTTGATAACCACCTTCTTTCTGTGGTATATCAGCTATCCCGGATTATATGCTATCCAGCATTGGCTGCCAATGATAGTCGGCGCTGCTTTTATTTTATTTCACGGTATTGTTATGGCCGGCTTCGGGCTTATCGTGCTGACGATTATTTCAAAACGTGAAATTTTGTTTTCCCAGCGGTTAAGAAACCTGGTATTGAAGATTTATTTGCCGCTTACCATTTCGGCCCCGCTGACTATCCTGGCCCGCAGGTTATTTAATATCTCCAAAGAGGATGTGCAGCGCTCCTTTATTGAGGTCAACAATTACCTTATCCAGGTAAAACGTTTCGGGCTGTCCGCCGACAAGATACTATTGCTGTTGCCTCAATGTTTGCAGCATTCCGACTGCAAGGTAAGAATTGCCAAAAACATACTAAACTGTAAACAGTGCGGAAATTGTCAAATAGAGGAAATTATCCGGATTTGTAAGCCTTTCGGGGTAAATGCCTGTGTAGCCACCGGCGGTACGCTGGCCCGCAAGCTGATTGCCGAGCGCAAACCGAAAGCAATAATTGCGGTGGCCTGTGAACGTGAATTGGTGGATGGCATCAGTGATTGCTATCCGTTGCCGGTGTACGCCATCCTGAATCAACGTCCATATGGCCCCTGCGCAGATACCAGCGCCACCATGGGAAGATTGAGATCGGCCATTGTCCATTTCCTGTCGGGAAAAGAATCAAAACAGGAGTTGGAACAGCCCTGGGCCGGGACAGCTTGAGAAACACGGTGAACAAATGCTGTAGTATTCAGTTTTACTTTTACAAAAAATGGTGAGGCACTAAAATGACCGATAGATACCAAGAAATCCTATTAAATGAAATTAAAGATTTGCCCGATGAATATCTCCCCAACCTTATTAGAATGGTGCATGTGTTTAAGGTAAGCGTTACCCACAAACCAGCACTGGATAGTATAAAACAGGGCTGGCAAGAAGCCTTGAACGATGAAACGGAGCCACTGGAGAACCTCTGGCAAGACAGTTCAAATGCAGATTAAATATACCCGGGAGTTCAAGCGCAGGCTGAAGACGCTTGGCAAGAAATATAGAAAAATAAAACACGATATTCAACCTGTATTATCTAAACTACAGCAGGGTGATCTTGCTGGCGATAAAATTCAGGGAATCGGGACAGCAGTATTCAAACTGAGGGTTAAAAACAGTGACATTCCAACCGGAAAACGAGGTGGCTATCGGATTATTTATTGGTTGAAAAACAGCGATGAAATTATTTTAATCAGTATTTATGCAAAAACAATGCAGATAGACATATCTGACAGAGAAATTATTGATATTATCCAAGCATTTGATAATAAGGTGTGATAAGTAATAGAAGGAGTGATTTTTCATGAATTCGATTAAGACATTTGGTTTGATGACGGCGCTTACTATCCTTCTGGTGTTGGCGGGAGGCAGCCTGGGGGGGCAGGGCGGAGCAGTTTTCGCCTTTATTATAGCGCTTGCCATGAACGTGAGTAGCTACTGGTTCAGCGATAAGCTTGTGCTCAAAATGTATAAAGCCCGGCCGGTGGAACGTACGGAGATGCCGGAGTTGTTTAATATGGTGCAGCGGCTGACGCAACGGGCGCAATTGCCGATGCCCAAGCTATATATTATTCCCCAGGAAACCCCTAACGCCTTTGCCACCGGTCGCGATCCCCAGCATGCGGCGGTGGCGGTAACCAGCGGCATATTGCAGTTGTTGAGCCAGGACGAGTTGGAGGGGGTGTTGAGCCACGAACTGGCGCATGTAAAGAATCGGGATATCCTGATCGGTACGGTGGCGGCTACTATGGCCGGAGCGATTACCCTGCTGGCTACTATGGCCCGCTGGGCTGCCATATTTGGTGGTCTGGGCGGCGGCGATGATGATAATGGCGGTGGGATTGTGGGGTTGCTGGTGATGATGATTCTGGCGCCAATTGCAGCGCTGTTGATTCAGATGGCTATTTCCCGTTCACGCGAATACAAAGCCGATAGCGACGGAGCGCATATTTCAGCACGGCCGGTATCATTGGCCAATGCGCTGCAAAGCCTGGAGGGTTATACCAAGAAGATTCCCATGCGGCAGGCGAATCCGAGTACCGCCCATATGTTTATCGTAAATCCGTTGCGGGGTGGTGGGATAAGCGGTTTGTTCAGCACTCATCCGCCGATTGCCGAACGGGTGAAAAGGCTGAAACAGTTAACAATCTGAGGTGGCTTACTATTATATGGGACTTATCCCTAAGCCGAATTCGGCCCGCGAAGTAGCCTTCAACGCTTTATATAAGGTAGAAAAGCAGCAGGCCTATGCCAATGTTTTGTTGGAGGCTGCCTTTAGCGATACCAGGCTTTCGGTACTTGACCGGGCGTTGACCACTGAGCTGGTATATGGGGTGTTGCGTCACCGGAATTGGCTGGACTGGGTGATAAAGCAATCCAGCCACCGCCGCTTCAGGCAGATTTCGCTTTCCGTAAAGCATATATTGCGCCTGGGAGTATATCAGTTGTTGAGGCTGGATCGTATTTCAGCTTATGCCGCCGTGGATGAGTGCGTAAAGCTGGCCCGCCGTTGCGGTGAGCAGCAGGCGGCCGGGTTTGTGAATGCCCTGTTGCGGCGGGTCAGTCGGCAGGCAGTTGATGATATAGCTATCCCCCGTAGGCCGCCGGCAGATTATTTAGCCATACGGTATTCTCATCCCAGGTGGCTGGTTAAACGCTGGCTCAGCCGATGGGGGGAGACGGAGACAGCGGCGCTCATGAAGGCCAATAGCCGCCAATTGCCGTTGACCGTGCGGGTTAATAGTTTAAAGACCAATCAGGAGGAACTTACCCGGGCGCTAACGGCCCAACAGCTAGCTTTACAGGCTGATGGTCTGATTTCCGGGGCGCTGTGTATAGAAAAGGCTAAGCAGCTTGCTTCACTGCCCATATATAAGGAGGGCTTACTGGAGATTGAGGGGCTGGCATCCATGCTGGTAGTGCAGTTGCTTGATCCGCAGCCGGAGATGAGCATTTTGGATGTGGCTTGCGGCCGGGGGGTGAAAACCGGCCATATAGCTCAGTTGATGCACAATCAGGGCAGACTATTGGCTATGGATAATAAGCCGCATAAGCTTGAACAGCTAAAGCAAAACTGCCGCCGGTTGGGGGTGGATATCGTTCGGGCTGTAGCCCAGGATGCCTCTTTGCCGTTGGGATTTAAGGAAACTTATTTTGATCGCATCCTATTGGATGCCCCCTGCTCATCATTGGGAGTAATTGCACGTTATCCGGAATGCCGCTGGCGCCGACAGGCGGGCGACATTTCCCGTTTATCAAAGTTGCAAGGTAATATTTTAAAACAGGTAGCCCGCTACCTGAAACCGGGCGGAATTCTGGTTTATAGCACCTGTAGCTTTGAAGCGGAGGAAAACGAGGGGGTTATCCGGCCCTTTCTGGAGGCCAATAAAGAGTTTGTTTTAGCTGACCCCAGTCCATATTTGCCGGCTGGGTTGCAGCTTCATATACAAAAAGACGGCTGTTTGAGATTGTTACCGCATAAATGGGGCGGAGACGGCTTTTTCATGGCCCGCTTGCTTAGGAAAAGATGATTGAACAAAAAAGGGGGCCGGCCCCCTGGTTCAGGGTATCAATTATTGCTTTGGGTTTATTAATACTGGGCCTGGGCAGCGCCTTAATTACCATGCGGCTGGTGATCAAGGGCCGGGAGGTCAAGGTGCCCAGCTTGGTAGGCAAGCATATAGTCTATGCGTTGGAGACCTTGAATGAATTGGGGCTGGGACTTAAGATCGCCGATCAGGAGTTTAATTCCTTCATCGCCGAGAATCATATTATTTCCCAACAACCGGATAGTGGAAACTTTATTAAACAGGGCCGGAATGTAAAAGTGGTATTGAGCAAGGGATCGTTAATGGTATGGGTGCCCGGCCTGGAAGGTGATCCGCTGTCACTGGCGCAGATAAAGTTAAAACAACAAGGGTTAAAAATCGGTCAACTGGCAAAGACCCATCATAAGCTTACAGCCGGCAAAGTAGTGGCTCAATATCCACAGGCCAACAGCCGCCGGGCGCGGGGAGATCGGATAAACCTGTTGGTGAGTCAAGGGGCTCCGGCGCCTGATTACCTAATGCCTGATTTAATCGGCTTGCCGCTTGCACTAGCCACTATAAAGGTGAAAGGTCTGGGATTTGAGATAGCGCAAGTTACTACTGAGGCCTATCCGGGCGCTTCAGGCGATACCGTTATAAATCAAACTCCCAAATCCGGCTACCGGGCATCCAGAGGACAATTGGTGAATTTGGTAATTAGCGGGAATAGTGGTTAGTGCCAAATTTGAAGATAGCTTGAAAAATTGAAAGGAAAATCATGAGCGCTAAACGATATGTAAAGATCGCCCCCTCTATCTTATCGGCTGATTTCAGTCGCTTAGGCGAACAGGTAGCTGAGGTTGAAAAAGCCGGCGCCGATTTAATTCATGTGGATGTGATGGATGGTCATTTCGTGCCCAACCTGACCATCGGGCCATTGGTGGTGCGCTCGCTTAAAAAGGTAACCGCTTTACCGTTGGATGTACACCTGATGGTGGATAATCCCGATCAATTGATTCCCGCCTTTGTAGAAGCCGGCGCCGACTTAATCACGGTACAGGTAGAGGTTTGCTATCACCTGCATCGTACTATCCATTCCATCAAACAGTTGGGGGTCAAAGCCGGGGCGGTATTAAATCCCAGTACCCCGTTGTCTATGCTGGAACATATTCTGCCCGATGTGGATCTGATACTGCTTATGTCGGTGAACCCGGGGTTTGGGGGACAGGTGTTTATACCGCAGGTATTGGGCAAGTTGGCTAATCTGCGCCGGTTAGTTGATGATCAGGGCCTGGATGTCGAGTTGGAAATCGATGGCGGGGTTAAGCTGGATAATGCCGCTGGGATTGCCGAAACCGGAGCGGACATTCTGGTGGCCGGATCAGCAATATTTGATAATCCGCAGCCGGCAGAAATGGTAAAACGGATGAGGGCAATACTGAATGAGATATAGGTTGCGCTTATGGGGCTTATTGGTGTGGCTCGGCTTGATGACTACCGGCTATGGGCTGGGGGAAGCCAGCCCCAGCTTGAATAAGCTTATCGAAACCGGCAACGCTCTGGTCAAAGCAGAAAAGTACGAAGCGGCCGTGCGCGCCTATAAATCGGCCTGGAAGTTGTATAATTCCCCGGATGCGGTGTATAATCTGGCGGTTATTTACGATCATGAGCTTGAGTTTACCGCTAAAGCGGTATATTATTATGAAAAGTTCCTGTCGTTGGAGCCGGAGGCAAGCGAGGCTTCCCAAGTTAAAGAATGGTTATCATCGGCAAAGCAGCGGATAAGCCCGCAGCAGGCCGGACAATCGTCAAAACAGACTAAATTGTCTCCGCTTTTGAATAAGCTCATGGATCCGGGCGAGGATGAGCTATGCCGCCAGGGCAGCCAGCAGTTGGCTCAAGGTGAATATGAAGCCGCAATCGGCGTTTACCGTAAGACGCTATTAACCAATAAATCGGCGGCCGCCTGCTATAATTTAGCCGTGCTCTATGATTATGGCCTGGGCTATAAAGCCAGCGCAGTCTATTATTACCAACGCTTTCTGGGAATGGCTCCCGATTCAGCCAATGCCGCCGAGGCAACTGCCCGCCTGGAGCAGGTTAAACAGGAATTGCGTCAGGGACAAGCGCCTCATATTGAATCAAAAACATACAAATTACGTACTTTGAAAACAGAATAAATGATAAGAAAATATTTTAAAGGTGGTATCCTTAAGCCGACTATAGTATTGGTTGTGTGCCTGTTAAGCATATCGGTTATAGCCTGGGCCAGACCGAGGGTTGAGGAACTTTTGCTGCAAGGGAACAGCTTGTGTGGCCGGGGAAAATACAAGGAAGCCGTAGATATTTATAAACAGGCGCTAAGAGAATATAATTCTGCCGATGCCGCCTATAATCTGGGGATAACCTACGAGATTAATCTCAGAGACATGCGGCAGGCGTTGGATTATTATCAGCGTTTTTTAAGCTTAGAACCTGGCTCAGATGATACACGGTTGGTGAAGGGCTGGATAGAGGAAATCGAAGCTGCCTACTTTCCTAAAGTACCCCCCAAACCCAAAAAACTGGAAGAGCTGTCTAGCAGATTAAAACAGTTGATAATCGATGATCTGAAGCTGGCCCGGGAGTTTTATCAGCATGGCAAGTACGAGGCGGCGGTGAAAAAGTACCTGGAAGTGTTGGAAGTTTATGATTCAGCCGGCGCCGCCTATAATTTAGGACTGATTTATGATAAAAAGTTAAATCAAAAACAAAAGGCCATCGAATATTACCAGCAGTTTTTGTTTTTAGAACCATCTTCACCGGATAAGGATATAATACGTCAGTGGATTAAGCAGGCCAGAGAAGCTTTGAATAAATCTGACAAGTCCCCTCAGACAATAAGGTAAGTTCTATGAAATTTAATGTAAGCGCCACCCGTATGGGGCTATTGAAGTTAAAAAAGAGGCTGATACTGGCCCGTCGGGGGCATAAGCTGCTTAAAGACAAACTGGATGAGTTGTTGCGGCAATTTCTGGAAATGGTTAAGGACTATGAAGGACTGAGAAAGCAAATGGAGCAGGCTATAGCTGAGGCCCTGCGCAGTTTTTTACTGGCCCGGACAGTCATGTCGCCGGAAGCGATTGCCGAGTCATTGATTGTGCCCCATGACCGGGTGAGCCTCAGCGCTTCTACTTTTAGTATTATGAATATAGCCGTACCCCGGTTTGAGCTGGAGACTAAAGGCGAGCTGTATAATTACGGCTTTGCCGATACCGCCTTTGAGCTGGATGCCTCGCAGGAGATGTTCTCAAAAGCGCTGCCGCTGATGATTAAGGTAGCCGAGAAAGAAAAAGTGATCGAACTTTTAGCCGGAGAGATAGAAAGAACCCGGCGCCGGGTAAACGCCTTGGAATATGTGCTCATCCCCGGCCTGCAAGGTACTATAAAGCAAATCAGCATGCGGCTGGAGGAGTTGGAACGCTCCAACCTCACCCGGCTGATGAAAGTCAAAGACATCGTCCGCGGCCATTAGAAATATGATTAGGGCGGGGATTCCTGAGAAGGTGGCGATGATGATATCAGGTCATAAAACAAGAAGTGTTTTTGATCGATACAACATCATAAATTAAAGCGACCTGAAACTGGCTGCCAGCAAGGTTCAAAATCACATTCTATCACAGTCGGCCATTTTCGACCGAAATCAGCCCGTATCAACCCGTTAGGTATATCCCAATTATCTCTAGTGATTTTAATTAGTTAGGTTGGTGCCGGAGGTCGGAATCGAACCGACACGGACGCAAGGCCCGCGGGATTTTGAGTCCCGTGCGTCTACCAGTTTCACCACTCCGGCATTTCAATAACTTACTAAGCTTTCACATCTCTTTGAAGTGAGGTGTTATTATACAAAACAAGTGATTAAAAAGACAAAAAACTCATTCTGCAATACACTTGACATGTAAAACGATCAAGAACATTAACCAAAAAGAGGAACATCGAATACATCTTAAGTATAAATCTAAACCGGTCAGCTTGCAAGGAGAATATTAGCTGAGTTAATCCATTGTATTTTTCCCTGAGTCGTGGACAGTTTCAAGTAATAACAAGCACCGGCCCTTGTAGGGGAGGCCCTCGTGGCCTCCCGAACCACGGGCGGGGATAAACCCCGCCCCTACATTAACTGATTGTATTATCAATCGCTATACGAATCAGGACAGTGAAAGTGTCCACGACTCAGTATTTTTCCTGGTTGACCTGGATGGGCATGATCGTTATAATTGCTCTGTCAGGCTTTGGTTTTTTGCAATATTACATAGGAAAAAACAATATAAGGAGGTATGGATGCTAAATACGGAGGAAATTAAGCGGATTCTACCCCATCGTTATCCATTTTTGATGGTGGACCGGGTGTTGGAGATAGAGCTTAACCATCGAATTACCGGCATTAAAAATGTTACTGCAAACGAGCCGTATTTTGTGGGGCATTTCCCCGGGCAACCGGTTATGCCGGGAGTGTTGATCGTAGAAACGCTGGCGCAAGTGGGGGCTATATTGTATATCCTCTCGCTTGAGAGTAAGGGAGCCGCCCAGATATATTTTATGGGAATAAAGAAATTTAAGTTCAGGCGACAGGTAGTGCCTGGTGATCAACTAAAACTGGAGATTAAGGTAACCCACCGCCATAGACGCGGCTGGCGGATGGATGGTTGGGCTTATGTAGGAGATAAGGTGGCGGCAGAAGGAACGTTGACGGCGCTTATAAATATTACTGAGGGTACTCAAGATGTCAAAAGATAAAGACGGTACTACTAAAATACATTCCACCGCCATAGTTCACCCCCAGGCCGAAATCGGGGAGGGAGTAAATATCGGCCCCTATGCGGTTATAGCCGATAAAGTCAGGATTGGAGCACATAGCAGCATCGGAGCGCATGCAGTGATTGAACCGGGAACCCAGCTTGGCCAGAATTGCCGGATTTATCCGCATACCGTCATCGGCGGCGTTCCCCAATCGCTGAAATTCAAGGGCGAGGACAGTCTGCTTAAGATTGGCGATTATACGATAGTGCGTGAGTTCGCCACCATAAACCGAGCCACCGCCGACAGTGGGGAGACGGTGATCGGTAAACATTGCTATATCATGTCCTATGCCCATGTAGCACATGACTGCCGCCTGGGCGATCACGTAATAATGGCTAATGCGGCCACTTTGGCGGGACATATAACCATCGAAGATCATGCCATTCTGGGAGGGCTTACTCCGGTACATCAATTCGTGAGAATCGGGGCATATTCCATGGTGGGCGGCGCCTCAGGGGTGGGTAAGGATATATTGCCCTATACCATGGCTTCCGGCGTTCCGGCCAAGATTTACGGACTTAATCTGGTGGGCTTAAAACGCCACGGCTTTTCATCGGAGACCATAAAAAAACTGGAACAGGCCTATAAGCTCATTTTTCACTCCAAATTAAATACCTCCCAGGCAGTAGCGGCGATAAAAGAAAAAATAAGCCCTTGCCCCGAAATAGAACATTGGCTGGAATTCATCAAAACCTCCCAACGCGGCATCTACAAAAAAACCAGCCATGACCACGGGGTGGCAGGCTAAGCCGGTATTAATTATATGGGAAGCTAACAACCCCGCCTCCTGTCATCTTCTTCGATCATTTGAGGCGAATAACGTGCCTATTTAACGAAAATGAGCGGAGAAATGGATATGTTTAGCACTTTACGCAGTAGAATTATCTAAAGCCCGACAGAGTCCTGGCCAAACCCCTCTTTTCGCGGCCTGGCTGCTTTATCTTAACGGCAATTTTTTTACAAATACTCGGCCAGCCCATAATGAAACCCATGGGGTTGTGTTTTGCTTCATAATAAAACTTTTATTGCTTTATTTAAGCCGGGTTAGCGCAAAAATTATCATATTGACTCATATCCCAAAATATGCAATTATGCTGGTATCGCTTGCTGTCGGCCCGTGGGTTTATAACCCTTATTGCCGGAAGCGGCAGCTCGCTTCAGAACAGAACAGCTTATATAATCACCTAATATGAATAAAGCTCTTTTAGTCTTAGCAGATGGAACTATATTTGAGGGTATTTCTTTCGGCGCTGCCGGTGAAACCATAGCGGAAGTTGTATTTAATACCAGCATGACCGGCTATCAGGAGATTCTTACCGACCCCTCATATGCAGGGCAAATGGTAGCTATGACCTATCCCTTAATCGGTAACTGCGGCATAAACGAAGCCGATTTCGAGTCAGTCAGTCCCCAGGCCGCTGGTTTCATTATCAAGGAATTGAGTCACATTCCCAGCAACTGGCGCTCCCAGATGACGCTGGATCAGTTCTTAATCGAACATCACATTGTTGGTATCCAGGGCATAGACACCCGCGCCTTAACCCGGCATATCCGCGCTGCCGGCGCTCAACAGGGCATTATTTCCAGTGTGGATTTAGATCCCCGGAGTTTGATGGAAAGGGTTCGATCCGCCCCCGGACTAATAGGGCGTGATCTGGTCAAGCAGGTAACTTGTTCTAAAATGTATACCTGGAATGAGGGCTATTGGAATTGGAGATTCAATCCAAAAGCCCTGCCCGGTACTCCTTCAGCCCATTTTTACCCCGATATCGCCCAAACCGCCTCCTTCAAGGTAGCTGTTTATGATTATGGTATAAAGCATAATATACTGCGAGGCCTGGTTTCGGCCGGCTGTGAGGTTAGCATATACCCGGCCCATACCCCGGCGGAGCAAATCCTGGAAACCGCTCCCGACGGTATTTTCCTCTCCAATGGCCCCGGCGATCCGGCCGCGGTCCCGTATGCGATTGAAAATGTGAAAAAGTTGATCGGCCGGAAACCAATATTTGGTATTTGTCTGGGGCATCAAATATTGGGTTTGGCCTTGGGTTATGGTACCTATAAACTTAAATTCGGCCACCATGGGGGCAATCAACCGGTAATGCAGCTAAGTAACAGAAAAGTAGAGATAACTGCGCAAAATCACGGTTTTGCTGTCGATATACCACTTAAGGAAAGCGCTGATTCCCCGGTAAAGCTCACTCATATCAATCTCAACGACCAGACGGTTGAGGGGATGGAACACCGCCAGCTACCGATATTCTCGGTGCAGTATCACCCCGAAGCCTCGCCCGGACCGCATGACGCCAATTATCTATTTCATAGATTTACTGATATGATGAGCAAATGAAACAACTGGGAATTATTGCCAATCCTCGGGCAAATAAAGTTTCGCAGGTACTTACCCAGCTTTTGCAGTGGCTGGCAAAACAAGCGGTAAAAGTCATAGTGGATGAAACCACTGCCTGCCTGGGAGACAAGCTTGAGTATGTGCCGGAGGAAAAGCTCACCGAACAGGCAGAGCTGATAATTGTATTGGGCGGAGATGGTACGCTATTGCGGGTAGCCCGGCTGCCGGGAATCTATAAGCTGCCGATATTAGGGGTAAATCTGGGAAGACTGGGCTTTCTTACCGAGATTACGCTGGATGAATTATTTCCCACGCTTGAACAAATACTGAAACATGAATTTGTGACCGATAAACGGTTAATGTTGCACACCCGGATAAAGCGGGCCGGAAAGGTCATCGGCAGCCATCATAATCTAAACGACATAGTTATAAACAAGGGCGTGCTGGCTCGTATTATCGAACTGGATACTCATATTAATGGGCAATACGTAAACACTTTTCAAGGCGACGGGCTGATAGTTTCCACCCCCACCGGCTCAACCGCCTATTCCTTATCGGCTGGCGGCCCCATTCTATACCCCTCAACCAGGGCGCTGGTTATCACTCCTATTTGTCCGCATACTCTGACCAACAGGCCAATAGTCATCCCCGAAGATTTCCGGATAGAGCTACGCTTAAAATCGGAAAATGAAGATGTTTACCTCACCTGTGACGGCCAGGAGGTTTTTGCCCTGCAATTTGGGGATATTGTGGAAGTATGTAAATCCGAACATAGCATTACACTAATCCAGCCCCAGCAGAAAAATTATTACCAGGTATTAAGAAGCAAACTAAACTGGGGCATTAGATAATCCGGTCTATTTAGCCCGGTTGCCAAAGGGAACCGATGCCGCTCCACAGCTTACCAATTGTATTGTTATAATATATATATAATATCAGGAAGATGTTTGTGTTGGTCTGGCCTCCTGTTCATGTCCGGCACGTAGATATATTTGACAATCAGGAATAAATGGAGATACTGGTAAAACCACACGCTACCGGCAAATTAGCCGGGGCTATATTGGATTTATTGGCTAATATTCCAACTCCTGGATAAAATGTCTAAAGCCGCTGAACAAATGGCTTCAAATTATGATTGGCCCGATATTGTGCAGAAACATATATACGTTTACGGGGTTGTCGCTTAATTCAGTTTTTTAAAAAAGGGGCGAAAAAACCCCTTAGCAACCAATTTGCATTTCTACAACATCTCAATTTTTCGCTTGATTTGTGTTTATTATCCCTGTTTTTTATTTAATCTTTGGCTTTTAACC
>JAJRUS010000039.1 GCA_024277675.1 bacterium
CATATGCTATTTTATTTGAAATTCATATAAGGAAACAAAATGGATCATCCTTTAAGCTCAACAGCCAAACGCCATGGATTCGTTAGCATCAGTTTTTTAGTTTTAGGCATGCTGGGGCTATGTCCGGATTATGCTCATGCCTATATCGATCCCGGTACCTCAAGCGCTGTGTTTTCTGTGCTGGGACAGGTTTTGGCGGTTTTAGGCGTATTCCTGGGTATTTTCTTCCGACCGATAATTAAATTTTTTAAGTATCTGTTTAATAAAGGCCGGGAATATCCCAAAATCGCCATTCCGCTGGCAGTGGTAATTGGGTTAGCGGTCTTAATAGGCGGTTATAGGTTGATATCTCCGCTTCTATTAACCTCCGATGAGGAAAGTATATCTATGGAAAAAACTCAAGGCAAAAAGGTAATTGTGCTGGGCATGGACGGTCTGGATCCTAAGATCATGGAAAGATTGATGACGGCCGGGGAGTTGCCCCATTTCTCCCGGTTGCGGGAAACCGGGAGCTACTCTCCCTTGCAGACCTCCAATCCAACCCAGAGTCCGGTAGCCTGGTCCAACATGGCTACCGGCTGTAATCCGGGCAAGCATGACATATTTGATTTTATAAAACGAGACCCCAAAACTTACCTGCCGGATTTAGCTATCCTCAAGCTCAACAAGGGTGCGTTATCTTCAAATACTTATACCCCGGTGCGGAAAGGAACTCCGTTTTGGGAGATTACCGCGGCCGCCGGCATTCCAAGCACAGTGATACGCTGGCCGATAACCTTTCCCCCCAGGAAGAGCAAAGCCAGGGTGTTTGCCGGTTTGGGGGTGCCTGATATAAAGGGCAGCCTGGGAAACTACACCTTTTATACCACCCAACCGATAGCCCCGGATGACGAGGGAAAGCATAAGGTAATAGTGGTAACTCCCAACTCCGGTACCATCAATACTGAAATTCTGGGGCCGGCGGTGGGGATGAAGAGAGAGCCGGCCAAGGTTCCCTTTAGCATCATTCCGGATAAAACCAATAAACAGGTTAAAATTTTACTGGATGGTCAAAGCATAGTATTGAAGGAGAAAAGCTGGAGTGATTGGGTAGAGTTGAAGTTTAAGGTGGGCTTTTTGAAAAAGATACGCGGCCTCGCCAAATTCTATTTAACTCAAACTGACCCCTTAAAGCTCTACCTTACGCCAATTGAAGTTCACCCCGAAGAGCCGGTATATAGAATAACCAATCCTGATGAGTATGCCGGGGAGTTAGCCGAGCAACTGGGATTATACCATACCTTAGGCATGCCGGAAGACACCAAGGCGTTGTCTGAGGCCCGCTTTGATGAAGATGCCTTTTTAGCCAGTTGCAAAGAAATTATGCTGGAGCGGGAGAAAATGCTGGATTATGAGCTATCCCGCTTTAACCAGGGTCTGTTGGCGTTTGTGTTTGATACCACTGACCGGGTTCAGCATATGTTCTGGCGTTTTGAGGAGCCGGATTTGTTTAACCCGGATAAGGCCGCCTATGAAAAATATAAAAATGTGGTGGAAGATTATTATCGCTGGATGGATAAGATTTTGGGAAAAGTACTAAAGCAAGTGGATCAAAACACCACCTTAATCGTCTGCTCAGATCACGGATTTTCCTCCTTCAGGCGGGCGGTACACGTAAACTCGTGGCTGGTAGAAAGCGGTTATATGACGCTCACCTCCACCCCGAAAGAGCGCCAGGATAACACTCTGTTTTCCGATGTAGACTGGCATAAAACCAAGGCCTATTGTCTGGGTTTTGGCAGTATCTTCTTAAACCTTCAAGGCCGTGAGAAGTATGGGATTGTGTCCCCGGATGAGGCGCGGGCATTGAGTAAGGAAATTGCCCGGAGAATGATGGAGCTGACCGATCCGCTAACCAATATAAAAGTGGTAAAACGAGTCTATCTGCGGGACGAAATTTATTTCGGGCCTTATCTAAACGACGCACCGGATATGGTCTTCGGCTTCCGTCCCGGCTTCAGGGTATCCTGGCAAACCGCTATCGGGGGCGCCCCCAATGGCTTATTCGATGATAACACAAAAGCCTGGAGCGGCGACCACTGTATAGACCCGGAATTTGTACCCGGTATCCTGTTTGCCAACCGTAAGATTCAGACCGCCACCCCCCGCTTAATTGACCTGGCCCCCACCGTGCTGGATGTGCTGGGGCTGGCTATACCTGAGGAGATGGACGGCAAATCGCTGTTTGGTGGGTAACTTACACAGGTTGCTTTATGACCTAAAGTCCTTTCTAAAGCAAGATAAGAATCCCCGGCGGCGATAGAATATCAATCCCACTGCGAGTAAAGTTTCAACAACCGTTCCCCTATTATATTCCAGTCATATTGCTGTTTAATGCACTGGTAAGCATTGTCGATAAGCCTTTCCCGCAACTTATTATCATTATATAGCCGGATTATCTGCTGTGCCATCTCCTGCGGTTCATCGGCAATCAGGATCTGCTCACCCGGTGTAAGCGCAAGGCCTTCAGCCCCCACCGAAGTAGCCACTACCGGCAGCCTTAAACTCATGGCATCCAGAATTTTTAACCGGGTGCCGCCGCCTACTTTTAAGGGAACCACCAGTATCTGTTCCGGGTGTAACACACTATGGATATTTTCCACCTTGTCCAGTAACTGTATATTTGGCTTATGCGCTAACTGACGAACAGCCGCTATCGGGTTACGCCCTATGATATTAAGCTTTATATCGGAAATCTCCTGCTCGATTCGGGGTAATACCTGCTCGCAAAAGTGTAGTATGCCCTGGTAATTAGGCATATAGTCCATAGCGCCGATGAAAACCAGCGAGGGTTTATCTGCGGCGCCTGACAATGCCGGGCGTTCCGGCTCCACCCCGTTAGGAATTACCTCAACCTGTGACCGAGGGGCAATAGCAGCCAATTCTTTGGCATCGTTTTCCGAGCAGACCAGACAATACTGCATACGCTGGCAGAGTTGCCGTTCAACCGACAGGGTTTTCCGCCACTGAGTATAAATATATCCCTTCTTTATGGGATTGTGCTCCTGCCGATAGAAACGCTGCACCATCAGCGATAGTATATTGTGGGTATCCAGTACGCAGATAAACTCGCCTGGCAGCCGCCTGATATATTGAGCGGTATCCAGATGGTTGAAATGAATGGCTCGATATGATCTCAGGCTTAGTTCAGCCTGTATGCCGGCCAGCAATTTTGCTGAAAAATTTTTATACATGAAATATGGTTGATCACCATATAAGCCATGCAGCAGGCTGTTAGCAAGCAGTAAACGACTGCCGGGTTTTTCAGGAAAGGTGGAAATTTTGTGGCACAGTTGTTTCAGTTCCCCGCAGTCAGTTGCTTCTGCCGGGCTTGAAACATTGGAGAGTAAGGTTACCGAATGCTTCCTGGCCAGTTGCTTTAAGATATTAAAGCTGCGGATATTTCCCCAGTCGTTAAGCGGGTAAGGGAATTTTTGGGTGACATACAGGATATCCATGTGGCTATGGGCGCATAGTAGGCGGTATAAGTGGAAAGGAGTGAAACAGACTGAAATTCAGTTGGCGGCACTCCCATAATGGCAAAATAAATTTGGATAATGTTTCAGCGGGGCACAACATTAAATGAGGTCAGCACGTTGCGCTGGCTTGATAGGAAAGATAAATAACCTAAAGGCCAGTGTGATTAACTCAACTTATCTATAAAGCAAAACCTTGGGTAAAGGAACATAGCCCCTTTATTATAAAAACAGGCTTGCCTGCCGACCGGGTTTTACTTCAGACTTCGTTCTTTATAAATAAGTTGAGCCGATTTTACATCGAGCTTTAGGTTAATTAGTCCCGGCCCGGCCTGGCTTCACAACCCGGCTGGCAATGTAAGCCACATTCTTTTTCTTCAGGGGATTCCCACCACCAGCGGCCGGCACGGACATCTTCACCAGATTTGATGGCCCGGGTACAGGGCGCACAACCAATACTGGGATAGTTCTTATCATGTAACTTGTTATAGGGTACGTTATTGGCTTTAATATAATCCCAAACCTGCTCTTCGGTCCAATCAGCCAGCGGGTTTATTTTAAGGATTCCGCCATGGGCTTTATCCAGTTCCACCTTTTTCAGTTCGGTTCTGGTTACCGATTGTTCCTTGCGCAATCCACAAATCCAGGCATCCAGGGTTGATAAGGCACGGCATAAGGGCTCGATCTTCCTCACCCTACAGCATAACTTACGCTGCTCAATGCCGCGGTAGAAGAGATTAGGCCCCTGTTCAGCTACCAGCTTCTCCAACGAGGCGGTATCCGGACAGTAACACTCCAGCTTGAGGTTGTATTTATTTATGGTTTCCTCGATTAAATCATATGTCTCATGCGGCAGCCGGCCGGTATCCAGGGTAAAGATACGAGCCTGGGGATCAATCTTTATGAGCATATCGGTCAACACCATATCCTCAACCCCGAAACTGGAGGCCAGGGCCGCCTTACGACCAAACTTATCCAGCGCCCAGCGTAGAATCTCTTCGGTACTGGCCGTTTCCAATTCCTCGGCTTTTCTTCTCAATTCAAAATCTACAATTTCCGCCATTACAGATAGCCCTCCCCTGGCTAATATTTTTTTGATTACTTAATGACTAATATGTATTGCTGAACGACCTAAAGCATAACACGGAAAAGCATTTTGTCAACCTTTTTCGCTCATTTTGCCCTGAAGAGACACACTTTAGGCACTTTTCACTTACTTTCAGTCATCTTCTGCTGATAACGACGCTGGGCATGTCGTCTAAGATATAACATAACCAGGCCAAATATCACCACCAGCAGGGCTACCCCCACACTGTTGGCAAATTTTATATAATTCTTTTGTGAAGCAGTAATTTCCCGTAATGGGTGGTCGCTCACCATCCGGGCCCGAATCTTAATTAAATCCGGCCCCATATTGAGCCAGTCGACAAGGTTTAAGAAAAACAAGAAATTCCCACCGAACTGGCGAACTATGCTGTTGGTAAGCAGCCGTGAATTGCTGATTACTATCAATTGCGTTTCCGGGCTTTGTTTAATGGTTTTTCGCTCGGCATCGATTTTCAGTTCTAATTTTTCCGTTGGCTGCCCTTCTGCCTCAAGCTTACGCTCACTCTTTACCGGGGGAATTTCCTTATCGGCGTAGAAGCTGTTGAATTTCCCGTTTATGGCTACCGCCAGTGGATAGCTGGTTAAATTTGCCGGCGGCATAAATTGTTGTCGGGGATTTAAGTTAAAACGACGGGCAACTTTATTCCAGGAGTAAGCCGAAGATGAGGCCAGTTTTATTACTTCTTGCTCTTTTAGCTTATCCTCCAGTAAAGTAAGCGAACTGGTCCAGGGAAAGATTACCGTTTCCAAGCCATATAGGGCCGGGTGGTCAGCCGCCAGTCCCGATCTTACCACCCGTACCCAGTAGGGATAGGGTACCCTGAAGTTAAACATACCGGCGGAAAATGAGGCAGCGGCATTGAATCTACCGTCCAGCACCAGGTCATGGCTCAGCTTTACTCCATAATGCTCCAGTAAATCTTCCGCCTGCGATTCTATGGTGACTGCATTTAAGCCTTGTTCCAGCTTCACCCAATCCAGCAGGAAAATTAGCTTTCCACCGCGCATAAGAAATTGATCCAGCTCATATTTATCCCTGGCGCTCAGTCCTTCGGGCTTGGCTACCACCAGGGTATTTACCTCTTCCGGCACCGGTTTGCCTGGCGCTGTCTCGACGGTGGTTACCCGGTATTGCTTTTCCAGCGCCTGCCTCAATTGGCTATATTCTGCTTGAATATTCCGCTCCTGATGACCAGTTAAAAAAGCGATGGTTTTAATCTGGGTGTTGGTAAGTTTACTTATGCGGGTAGTTAATTCATATTCCAGATTATCAACCCTCTGCACAAGGGGAATAACCTCTTTTTTATCTTCATATAGTATGGCCAGCCCCAAATAAGCCGGTTGCACCTGGGCCCTGTCTTTCTCAATAATATTGAGCTGTACCTTGGGAATGCCCAGTTGCCTTACCTGCTGCTCTATCTGGGGATCACCGGTGGGGTCAATGTACTTTACAGTTAACTTTCCTCCTGAATAGGCCCGGTATTCAGCCAGTAAATCCTGTACCTGGCGCTGCAGGGTAACCAGATAGGGGGGAAGATCGCGGCTGAAGTATACTTTGATGTACAATGGATCAGATAAGCTGCCTATTAAATGACGACTGGCGGGGGAGATGGTAAATTCCTTGTTTTGGGTCAGATCCAACCTGACAAATGACTCCAAACCCAAAAAATTAACCAAGCTTAAAATCGCCAGCAGTAAAACCACCAACAGCAAGGAATGACTGCTGGCCTTTAGCTTGCTGCTTTTCATATTATCTCCACTTGCGACTTTCTAAGGTGCGTACATTCAGGTACAGAAAGAAAAACATTACCGATAAATAATATATAATATCCCGTGAGTCAATAACTCCACGGGATATGCTGTCAAAATGATTAGCCAGGCCCAGATATTCAAACAAAGGCACCAAAAAATTGGGAACAGCAAACAAAACTATATTTCCACCCACGATAAATAGCGCAAAAGATATGGTAACGCTGATAATAAAGGCTACAATCTGGTTCAGGGTAAGGCTGGAGCAGAAGATGCCAATCGCCAGATAAACCCCGCCCATAAGCAGTATTCCCAAATAGCCGCCAATGATGGGCCCCCAGTCCGGATTTCCTAAACAGGCTGCCGTAATGGGAATCCCGATGGTAAGCGCTATGGTGATAAACAAAAACATATAACTGGCCAGGAATTTGCCTAATACAACCTCATAATCCTTAACCGGGAGCGTCATCAGGATTTCATACGTGCCCAGCTTTTTCTCCTCAGCCCACAAGCGCATGGTGATTGCCGGTACAAAAAATAAAAAAACCCAGGGAATCAGCCTGAAAAACTGGCGCAAGTTAGCCTGGTTTTCTATGAAAAATCCCCTGAAGAATAACCAGTTAACCAATACCAGAAAGACAGTGATGCATATGTAGGCAATGGCTGAATTGAAATACCCTTTAAACTCCCGCTTAAATATGGCAAAAACATGATTCATCCAGCTACTCCTTGGTAGTCAATTGCATAAACACCTCTTCCAGGCTAAGCGTATCATGGCGTAATTCCGAGAGCAGCCAGTTTTGCTTAACCGTCAGCCGGAACAAATCCCGGCACAGGGTTTCCCCTTCGGTGGTTCTAATTTCGTAGCGCAGCGCAGCCCTGGTCTTGGTTTGTAGCTGTCTGAACGAGATTATGGTCGATAAAAGGCTCAGTTGAGCCTCTATCTCAGACGGATCGGCCTCCAGGGTGACATACACCCGGTCTTCTCCTTTGGCCTTGGCGGTAAGCTCTTCAGGCGTACCATCCGCCACAATGCTGCCCTCGTTGATGATCAGCACCCGCTGACAGGTGGCTGATGCCTCAGGCAGGATGTGGGTACAGAGAATGATAGTCTTCTCCTGGCCAATCTGCTTGATCAAGCTTCTTATTTCCATAATCTGATTGGGATCCAGCCCGCTGGTTGGTTCATCCAGAATCAGAATATCCGGATCGTGGATCATGGCCTGAGCCAGGCCGACCCGCTGACGATACCCCTTGGACAGCACAGCGATCCCCTTTTTTAACACCGTTCCCAACCCGCAAATATCCACCATATCCTTTATTCGCTTAGCTCGATCACTTCCGGGAATGCCGCGCATCTGGGCGATAAAGCTCAGATATTCAGATACATTCATATCCATGTACAACGGCGCGCTTTCGGGCAAATAGCCTATATGCTGCCGCACCTCTATTGATTGGTCGGCTACATCGAAGCCAGCCAGCTTAGCGGTTCCTGCGTCCGCCGGTAAAAAACAGGTCAGGATGCGCATAGTGGTGGTCTTACCGGCGCCATTAGGGCCTAAAAACCCCAGCACCTCGCTTTGCTTTACCTGGAAGGAAACGTCCCTGACGGCTACCGTATCGCCAAATTTTTTAGTTAAATGGTGTGCCTCTATCATTAATACCACCCCTCTTAGAGTATGGCATTTTATTATAAATAACCTGTGACGTCAATATATTAACTGCATTTAATTATAATGTCTGGCGATAAGATTAAAAAATAATTTTATTGGCTTACAATTTATGGCAGTTGTGCCATAGCATGACTCTCCTGCCAGAATTTTTTTACAGATTTAAAAAACTGAAATTTTATAATTAGCTGATTTGTATGGTTATTTGTTAAAGGCACAGATTTTGCTCATACTACTTACAATAATGGTATTCTCGGCAGAAGATATAGCGCTAATTAAACTAAAAATACCAATAGCCAGGAAAAGGGGTGGATGAGATGAGTAAAAATTTTACCAGATTTGTAGTTTTAATGTCGGTAGGGATTTTAATTGGGATGCTGGGTTGCGGTGGGGAAGAAACGCCCCAAAAAAAACAGTATGAAAGCAGATTGGAGAAAATGAAGCCCAAACCGGAGGACAGGCTGGGCACGTTGATGGATAGGAGTTGGGACAACCTGACCTATATACTTTACGGGTTCATGAACTACGATAATGAAAAGATAAAAACCGCTACCGCTAATTTGGGTGTAATTTGTCCTATTATGGCTAAGAGAATTGGTCCGCAATACCAGCAACATAAAAAAGAGTGGCAGGCGCAGTGTGATGAGCAAAAGAGACTGGTTGGCGCTCTCAGGCGGCAGTTTGAAGCACAGGATTTTGAAGATGCCCGGAATACCTTGCGCGATCTGGTAGGAGTTTGTATGGATTGCCATAAGGTATATCGCAAACACTTATTGCAACCGGAGGAGGGAGAATAACCACTTCAATGAAACTAAACCGATAAGGATGAAGCCTTACTTATAAGCAGGTCTTTCATTCCTTGGGATAAAGTTTTTGAAAGAGCTTATGTTCAAATTTCCGGCCGCCGGCAATACCTTTGAGCAGCTTGTAAGTCTTTAAAGCTTCATTACGCTTATGCTGTTCTAAAAAGAGCAAACCGGCCCTACAGAAATAGTTTGCGGCCGGCTCATTTTCCTTTTGGTTAAGATAGGTTTCTCCCAGTAAAGTGTAAGTTTCTGCAGCGTCCGGCTTTAGCCTTATAACTTCTTTGAAAGATTCTATCGCCGCCGCATATTGTTTTAATATAAGTTGTGCCCCGCCCAGGGATAAAATAGCTTCTATATCGTTTGGTTTCAGTCTGACAGCTTCTTTGAAGCACACGACGGCCTCATGGTATTGTTCAACGCCAAAATAAGTAGTTCCAAGGCTATAGTGAAACTTGGCATCATCCGGGTTTAGCCGCAGGGCTTCTTTATAAGCCTCGATGGCCTTGGCATATTGTTTTAGAGTAAAATAAGTAACTCCCAGACCGTAGTGGGCTTCAGCATGATCCGGCTCAAGTGCTATAGCTTTTTCATACGACTCGATGGCCTTATCATATTGTTTCAGCGAAGAACAGGCATCTGCATACCACAGGTAAGCCTCAACTTTGTCCGGGTTTAGTTTTACCACTTTTTCATAAGCTTTTAAGGCATTATAAGGTTTTTTAAGCGCCAGATAGGTTAAGCCCAGATTATAATGGGCCTCAGTATAGTCCGGCTTTAAACTTATAGCCTTCTCTAAACACTCGGCAGCCTTATTGTATTGGGCTGCATCATAATAGGCTATTCCTTTATCGAAGTATTTCTTGGCATCCTCCTCAGAAACACTACATCCCATAATATCAAATAAGAAAAAGCCCTTAATTATCAGCAAAACGGCTTTAAAGTATTTCCCATTCTTCATACATGCTCCAATATAAAGTATTAAGGGCTCCTGGCCACTATATAAAGTGTAGTTAAATACCCGGCCCTCGTCAAATAAATTCTTCTTTGTTGGTATAAATAAACTAAAAAAACTGCTTTTAACCCTGACTCAGGTATGATAATATATTTTGCGAAAGTTAATGGATTTATGGATTATCTGTTTAGGAAACAGTTATGAAGCTGGATGTTTTAGCCATCGGAGCTCATCCGGATGATGTGGAACTGGGAGCGGGCGGCTTTCTGTTGCATATGAAAGCCAAGGGTTATACCACCGGCATTGTGGATTTGACCCGTGGCGAAATGGGCTCGCGCGGCACCCCTGAGATTAGGGCCGGAGAAGCTGAGGCGGCCGGGAATATCTTGGGGATTAGTGTGCGGCGCAATCTGGATATGGGAGATGGTCACCTGGAATTGAACCTGGCCAATCGCCACACCCTGGCGCAAGTAATCCGGGAACTTAAGCCCACATTTCTGGTAGGCCCGTATTTTAATGATAAACATCCCGATCATGCAGCGGCCGGCGCTATAATGAAATACGCCTCTTATGATGCACGCATGTCCAAGCTGGAACTGGAATCCACCCCCAATTCCTGCCACATGTTATTACACTACCCTTGCCATATTTATGTAACCCCCGGACTGGTGGTGGATATTACGCCTTACTTAGAGCAAAAAATGGCGGCCGTCAGGGCCTATAAATCACAATTTGGTGAGTCTGGCGATGATTATGATTCAGATTATATTCATATTGGCATCACCGACTATATTCTTCATATAAAATCCCGTTGCGGGCATTTTGGCTCACTGGTCGGCGTGTCCTATGGCGAGGGGTTTTTCTGTCAGGATCCATTGTTGGTAAATGACCCCTACTACTTACTTCCAGGCGTGAGGGATTAGGGTGAAGATCGGCATTATCTGCTACCCCACCTTTGGCGGGAGTGGGGTAATTGCCACTGAATTAGGCAAGAGTTTAAGCGAGCGGGAGCATGAGGTACATTTTATCTGCTACAACCTGCCGGCCAGATTAACCACTTCTGCAAAAAATATTTATTTTCACCTGGTGGATGTGGTAAGTTATCCGCTGTTTAAATTTCCGCCTTATACCCTGGCGCTGGCCTCCAAAACCGCCGAGGTGATTGAGAAATATAAGCTGGAACTGATACACGCCCACTATGCCGTACCGCATTCCGCTTCGGCTCATCTGGCTCATCAGATAGTAGGTAACAAATCGGTTAAGATTATTACCACCCTGCATGGCACCGATATCCGCCTGGTGGGGCTGGACCCCTCATATTTCAGGGTAACTAAATACGCCATTGAAAACAATAACGGGATTACCGCCGTCTCCCGTTACCTGGCTAAAGTAACCAAGGAAGAGTTTTGTATTACCTGTAATATCCGGGTAATTCCCAATTTTGTGAATACCTCACGCTTTATCAAACAGTCAAATCCCTCATTGAGAGCACATTATGCCAGCCCTGACGAAAAAATTATCACCCATATATCCAACTTCCGGTCGCTTAAGCAGGTGCCGGATGTGGTGCTCACCTTTGAGAAAATAGCCAGGCAGTTGCCTGCCAGGTTGCTGTTAATCGGGGATGGGCCGGAATTCGGCCGGACGCTGGAGCTGGTAAACCGGCTCTCACTACAGCAGCAGGTTACCTTCCTGCATCAGTTGGATAATGTGCAGGATGTACTGGGCATCTCCGATCTGTTTCTATTGCCTTCCGAGATGGAATCATTCGGCCTGGCGGCGCTTGAGGCCATGAGTTGTGAAGTGCCGGTGGTAGCCTCAGCTGTGGGCGGCTTGCCGGAAGTAGTGGAACCTGGGGCTAGTGGGTTTTTAGCTCCAATGGGGAATATAGAGCAAATGAGTCAATATGCGTTGCAGATTCTGGAAGATAAACAAATGGCCGAAAGATTCGGCAGCCGGGGGCGGGAGATTGCTAGAATCAAATTCTCCGAGGAAGCCATTGTAGGTGAATATGAAGATTATTACCGGGAGGTGTTATCTAATTGAAGATTACTTCCCAGACTAAAATCGTAGGGATACTGGGCTATCCCATCCAGCACACCCTTTCCCCGCAGATGCACAACGCCGCCTTTGCCCAACTGGGACTGGATTATGTATATTTGAGCTTTGAGGTAAAACCGGATAAGCTGGGAGCAGCGGTTCGAGGGCTTAAAGCCTTAAACATTACCGGGGTCAATGTAACTGTACCGCACAAGGAGCGGGTGCTTGAGTATTTGGATGAGCTGTCGGAAGAAGCAAAACGGTTGGGGGCGGTGAATACCATAAAGCTTAAAAGCGGTCGCTTGTGCGGCTATAACACCGATGGCGAGGGGTTTATTGCTTCGCTTAGAGCAGAAGCAACCGACCCTGTCGGGAAAAAAATATTACTCCTGGGAGCCGGCGGGGCGGCCAGGGCAGTGGCGGTTGGCTTGGCGAACCAGGGCGCCGGAAAAATCAGCATCGCCAACCGTACTAAAGAGCGGGCCGAAGCGCTGGTTAATATGCTAAAGCATATAGCACCCCAGGTAGAGGCAACCAGTCTTTCATTGGACGATAACCGACTGGATAAATGCGCCGCCGAAGCGCAGCTTATCATAAACGCCACCTCAGTGGGACTGAAATCCGGGGCCAGGCCGCCGATAGCTATAAATTCATTCCATGTGGGTCAGTTGGTATACGATTTGATATATAATCCGGCTAAGACAAAGTTATTAGCTGAAGCTGAGGCCGGCGGGGCTAAGATTCTAAACGGCCTGGGGATGCTGGTATACCAAGGGGCGCTGAGCTTTGAAATATGGACCGGCCAGCAAGCCCCGGTTGAGGTAATGCGGGATGCCATAACAACTTAATTCATTTTGACAGGATGGAACAGGATTATTTAAATTCTTTCATCTTGTCTATCCTGTACATCCTGTCTAAAATAGTCTTTAGCATCTGGTTTTTGAATTTTCTTTAAACTGGAGAACAAATGGAAATTCAACTTGATCCGCATACTTTAGAAAGGGCGGAAGAACGAGGAGCAAGTGAAGCAGAAATCAGCGATGTAATTGAAACCGGTGTTACAATTCCAGCTAAATATGGCCGCACAGGAAGAGCTAAAATTTATAATTTTGATCAAAGACGCCACCGCAAATATTATCAACAAAAGAGGATTGAGGTGTTTTATATTATAGAGAGGAATAAGATAATAACCGTTACGGTTTATGTATTTTATGGTAAATGGGAGGGTGAATGAATGCGAGTCATATATAATGACAAAACCGATTTGCTTTATATCCGGCTGGATGACAGAAAGCAGGAGGTTATAAACCGAAGAGTCTCTGAGGATGTTGTATTGGATATAGGAGAAGGTGACCGGCTCATCGGCATTGAAATTCTTGATGCTTCAAAGCATGTGAATTTAGAGAGCCTTTTGCCGGTTAAATATGAAATGGCAAAACTGGCAGGCTAATCATAATAGACACATTGACTAAACAGGAAAACTTATGTCTTTATGTACACTAACTATCCTACCGGATAATAAAACCATTCAAGTACCCAAGGGTTCGGTGTTATTAAAAGCGATTACCGATGCCGGGATAAATATTGACAGCTCCTGCGGCGGCCAGGGAGTCTGCGGGCGCTGCCGGGTGGTGGTGGTGGAGGGTGATTATAAACCCGAACCCACTACTCACCTGACCGATAAGGAAGTCGAGCAGGGCTATTGCCTGGCCTGTGTCACCCTGGTGGAGGGGGATATGCGTATCAGGATTCCCCCCAGCGTGCAATTGGGTAAGGAGAAAATCCTGGCCGGGGTTAAGGGCGAGGTCGGCTATCCTTTAACCGTCGGGCATTGGGAGATAAATCCGCGTACCAAGAAGCTGCACTTAAAACTTCCTCCGCCCAACCTGGATGATAGTATCAGCGATCTGGAGCGGGTTAGCCGTTAACTTAAAAACAAGGGCTTTAATCACCGGGAAATCCATTGCGGGCTTGAGGTATTGAGAAAACTTGGCCGGGTGCTGCGCCAGCAGGATTGGGAGATTACCCTGACGCTGGTGGAGCAGGATTGCCTGCTGCGGATTGTGGACGTTGAGCCGGGGGATGTGACCAGGCATCGCTTCGGGCTGGCGATTGATGTGGGGACTACCAGTGTGGTGGTGCATCTGGTGGATTTAATCGATGGCCGGGTGGTGGAGGTGGCCTCCAGTTATAATGCTCAGATCAGTTGCGGCGAGGATGTGATCTCGCGCATCATTTATGCCCAGAAGGGGGGCCTGGAGGAGCTGCATCAAAAGGTAATCTCCACTATAAATAAGTTGATAGCTCAATTGGCCGAAAAGAGCGGAATCCTTTCCGATAAACTGGAGGAAGTGGTGGCCGCCGGAAATACTACCATGACGCATCTGTTGTTGGGGATTGATCCCGCCAATATTCGTCGCGATCCCTATATTCCCACCGCTGCTTATTTTCCGCTGATCTGCGCAGCTGAATTGGGGATTAAGGTCAATAGCCGGGCGCCGTTATACTGTGTCCCTTGTGTCGCCAGTTATATCGGTGGGGACATTACCGCCGGGGTACTGCGTTCTGAAATGTATAAAAGCGATGAGTTGTGTCTGTTTATTGATATCGGCACCAATGGCGAGATTGTGCTGGGTAACAGAGATTGGTTGGTGGCGGCCTCCTGCTCTGCCGGCCCGGCGTTTGAGGGCGGCGGGGTAAAATGCGGTATGCGGGCCATGACCGGAGCCATTGAACAGATAGCTATTAACCGGCAGCATTACGAACCGGAGTTCATAAAGGTAATTGGCGGCGGTAAACCCAGCGGGATTTGCGGATCGGGTATTATTGATGCGCTGGCGGGGCTGTTTCTGGCCGGGGTGGTGGATCGCAAGGGGAAGATTAATGGCGAGCTTAAATCGCCCCGTATACGCTGTCATGAAGGGGTGGCTGAATATGTATTGGTATGGGCTAAAGAGAGCCTGACCCAGGCGGATATTGTATTGACCGAGTTGGATATTGATAATTTAATCCGGGCTAAGGGGGCCATGTATGCCGGTTTTCGGGTGCTGCTTAACCAGATGGGGCTTGATTTTGAACAGTTGGACCGGTTTCTGATTGCCGGCGGCCTGGGGAATTACTTAAATATCGAGAGTGCGGTGGTTATTGGCCTGTTGCCCGATATTCCCTATGACAGGTTTGAATACCTGGGGAATAGTTCGGTTATTGGGGCGCATCTGGCCTTATTATCCAGCAAGTTGCGGCAGGAGGGGGAACGAATTGCCGGCAGCATGACCAATATAGAGTTGAGCGTATCGCTTGATTTTATGGAGGAGTATACCTCGGCCTTGTTTTTGCCCCACACTGATTTTAAGGCATTTCCCACGGTAGCCCAACTTATGAACAAGGCTTAAACCGCTATGTCGGATTTACCCTATAGCATTAATACAGAAAATGGAGTAAGGTATTTTAGCTGTAAACTGCTGGACGGGGTTGATTTCTTATCGCATGCCTTTGGCAGCCGCCAGGGTGGAGTGAGTGAAGGTCATTTTAGTACGCTTAATCTAAGTGCGGCGGTGGGAGATGATGAAGCAAATGTATTACAAAACCGGCAATTATTCTGCCGGGCGCTGGGGATAAATACACAGCAGGTTTTCGGGGTGAATCAGGTTCATGGAAATAATGTGCTGGTAATAGATAAACAATTGCTGGCGAAGTGGCAAACTGGAAAGCTCAAGCAGGCTATTTCAGCCGATGCCATGGTTACCGATCAGCCGGGAGTGGCTTTAACCGTACTCACTGCTGATTGCCTGCCCATTATCATCGTTGATCCTCAAAACAGGGCCGTAGCCATGGTACACGCCGGCTGGCGCGGTACCTGCCGGGGGGTAATCCAGCAGACATTGAACAGATTAGCTGAATGCTACGGCGGGTCTCCCGATAATTGGCTGATTGGCATGGGCCCTTGTATCGGTGATTGCTGCTACGAAGTAGGCTCCGAGGTAGTGAATATTTTTAGAGAAAGCTACCCGGACTGGCATATTTACTGCTCATATAAAGGGGATAAGTGGAGTTTTGACCTGACAGGGGCTAATATTTCCCAATTACTTAAAGCGGGGGTAAGGCCGGAAAATATTTGTAAGCTTAATATGTGCAGCGCCTGTCATCCGGAAGATTTTTTCTCTTATCGAAAAACCAATGGAGCAACCGGGCGCATGATGAGCCTGGTCATGCTAAAATAAATACTATGAATAATATAATTTTAACCGGGTTCATGGGCACCGGCAAAACAGTAGTAGCCAGGCTGCTGGCGGAAAAACTGGGGTATCGGTTTGTGGATACCGACCGGCAAATCGAACGCTATACCAAGAAAAGCATATCGGATATATTCGCCCAGGATGGAGAAGCTGAATTCCGGCGCCTGGAGAAATTACTGCTGCACTGGCTGATTCATTATGACCGGGCGGTAATTTCCAGCGGCGGGGGCATGGTTGCAAACCCGGATAACCTGAACGAATTAAAGCAAATGGGGAGAATAATCTGCCTTAAAGCCACGCCGGAGGTAATATTAGAGCGTATAAAAAACGAACCCCACCGTCCGCTGCTACATGCTCCTGACCCGCTATCCAGAATTAAAGAGCTGTTAGCCAGGCGGGAAGCCTGTTATGCCAAGGCCGATTACAGGATAGACACCTCACAGCTTACTACAGAGCAAGTAGCAGATAGAATAATAGAGTGGCTGGATAAAGGGTAGGCTCAGGCTTTTATACTGAGGCTTATTATTTGATTTTTTTCGGAGCGCTACGAACGAGGCAGGGCGTTGCTAACTGCCATTTGAGCAGTCTGCGGTGACTGATCCAGTCTTGGCATCCAGACTGTCAGATACAACAGGTTTAAAATAACCCGTAAAGCCTGTACTTTGGCTTCTTCTCGGTTATTCTTGAAGTCATAATCTTTTTAGTCTCAGATTTGCAACTATCATTTTCTTTAGTCTCAAAACCATTAATTTTTGAGACCAGGTTTTCTGTTGGTCACATTTGGTGGGCTAAGAAATTATTTTAAGTAATTCGCTGAAAAAATATGTTTTATTTCTCGTTTTTCCATTATCCGCCAGTATTTTCTTTGCTGACAGAAAGGATAACGTCCGAAAACAGATAGCTTTAGCGATTTTTGTTTCACTAATAAATTTTCTGGAATCAAACATCGGATAGGTAAATAGAAAATCTAAGACTTTAATGGAATTTTTAGCCGACGGTATATCAACTATTTGCTGTTTATTCTGTTCATACAGGGCGACAATACTTTTGGCTTTTTGAATATTGCTCTGCGATTGTTCGATCACCGCTTGCAGGAAAAAGGTAATCCAGCTTTCCCAATCGCTTCTTTTTGAAATTCCATTTAAGGCCTCATAATAATCATCGCGATGGCTTTCAAAATATTCGCTCAAATAGAATGTCGGGCTGCTTAGAATTTTTTTATAAAACAAAAACAGCGGCATAATAATACGTCCGGTTCTACCATTGCCGTCCCAGAAGGGGTGGATTATTTCAAACTGGGCATGAATGATAGCAAGCTGTACCAGAGCGTCTTTTTCATCAAAATGAATGTATTTTTCAAGAATTGAACAATGATCGGCAATGCTTTGTGGTTCCGGTGGTACAAAAGTAGCATTGTCAATTCCCAATCCCGGTTTTCCGATATGCACCGGACCTGTCCTGAAATTTCCCGGATCTTTGCTATGTCCCCTGGCGCCGGAAAGCAAAATTTCATGAATCTCTTTGATCAGACGAAAAGTAAGCGGCAATTCAGTTAATTTTTGGGTGGCGTTTGCCATAGCTTTACGATAGTTTATAATCTCCTGGATATCATCATATTTATCGGTCTTTTTCCTGGGGTTAGCCTCAAACTCCAGCACCTCCGCTAAGGTGGCCTGAGTGCCCTCTATTGTAGAGGACAAAACTGCTTCTTTAGTGGAAAGGGGGGAAAGCAGGACTCCTGGATTTTGCAGCGTCTGCAAAAAACCGTCAAAGCGGGCCACTTCGGCGTTCGCCTTGCCGATGAGATGCAGAAAGATTTCCCAATTCAGGCTTTCTAAAGGCAATGTATGGGGAATGAATGGTTTCATAGCTTTTATATTATATCACACTTTTACCCTTTTATCCTAACCTCGCCGCCATTGGCTTGAGCAGGAGCGTATCCCGCAGGTGGGATTTGGTCAAAGCGCCCGGAAACGCTGGTGCAAATTACGGGGATTCAGATTGTTGGGCGAGGTAATCCGGGGAGTGAAATTTATTGACGGAGAAAAAGCCGATAAACTACAAAAATCTACAGCTAATTAAAGATCACCATGGGGTAGCCGCCCGATGTGCCTGATTTTCACCATACACCAGATTTGGTCTTAACTCAAAAAATCCGGTTTCTATTGAACTTTTTTGAACTATAGATTATACTGGCAAAATATCAAAAATCTTTCTATTTCACCCATTATCTATAGTTCAAAATAATGAAAAATGTTTTGCGAGCTTTCATTTATTTTCTAATATCGACTTTTCGCACAAGAATAATATTACAATTAGAAATATTAGTGTTTCGTCATCAGCTATTAGTTTACAAACTAAAAAAAGGTGGAAAAGTATTAAATAAGAGATGTCAGTCAATATGATAAACTCGCTTCTCTCCCCCTCAAAAGAATTTGCCCAATACATTTGTGAAGCAATAAAAAAAGAAGACAGGGTACATATCTGGGCATTTTGCATAATAGTTTTATTAACTGTTGCGATCAGACTATTACTCTTATTTCAGCCAATGCGATATGACGAAGCATTTACTTTCTTAAAATATGCATCAAAACCTCTAGTACCGTGTAACAGTTATAATTTCGGATAAAAATGCTTCAGTTTAATTCGGGCGTCCGAGGAGGTAAATTGCCAAACAATTTTTCTTGCGCTGTTGTTTCGGTCTCTTTCCCATGCGGCTACCCCAGTCTGCATAGTTACTATATCGGCAATCCGGCGGCCAAGGCACTGTCC
>JAJRUS010000040.1 GCA_024277675.1 bacterium
AAACAAATTTTCCTGGGGTGGTGACTCTTTACCCAGCATAGGTATTATCTCCTTATCTTATGCTGATATAACTTGACTTCTCACCCCTCTATTGTATCATATTTATAGGCTAAATAAAACGATTTGGGCAACGGCCCGTTAAAACTTATTTTCCAGCAGCTTAAAAAATTCCTCTTCAGATATAATTTTTACCCCCAACCGCTCAGCCTCAGCTAATTTGGAGCCGGCATTTTCACCGGCCACCACATAGTCGGTAGCCCGGCTTATACTGGAGGTCGCCCGTCCCCCAAGACTTTCCACCAGGCTTTGCGCCTGGGAGCGACTGAGCTTGCTTAAGCTTCCGGTAAATACAATCCTTTTTCCCTGAAGAACACCCGCTGTTTGTATCTCCGCTTGCGCTACATTAACCCCCTGCCGCATTAGCGCCTGGATTAATTCACGGTTATGCTGATTGGCAAAAAAATTCACCACGCAGCTTGCCACCTCCGGCCCAATCTCATTAATCTGCATCAGGCTATCCAGCTTTGCTTCGGCCAACTGCTGGATGGAATTAAATTGCCGGGCCAGCACATCCGCCAGGTGACGTCCCACATTTCTAATTCCCAGCGCATAAATAAAGCGGGCTAACGAACGTTTTTTGCTGGCGGCTATGGCCTTTATGATATTCTGTGAGGATTTCCCGGCAAAACCCTCTAAGAGCATAAGCTGTTCTTTAGTTAAACCATATAAATCGGCCACACTGCGGATAAGCCCTTCATCCACCAGCTTATCCACAATCTTACCCCCTAATCCGTCTATATCCATGGCCTGCTTGGAGGCATAATGCCTGATGGACTCTTTTAGCTGGGCCGGGCAGGAAAGCCCCGCTCCGCACATAATATAAGCCCCGTTTTTAGTTAAAGCCGACCCGCATACCGGGCATTTATCGGGCATTTGAAAATCCCGCTCGGCGCCGGTACGGGCGGTTTTATCTACTTCAACCACCGCCGGAATTACATCACCGGCGCGCTCTACTTTAACCCGGTCGCCGATCTTAACTTCCAGATTATGGATATAGTCCAGGTTATGCAGCGTAGCCCGGCTGATGGTTACTCCACCCACATCTACCGGCCTTAAGCAGGCTACCGGGGTAAGCGCTCCGGTACGGCCTACCTGGATGGTAATATCTTCTAAGCGGGTTTCTCCCCGGCGGGGTTCAAATTTGTAGGCTACCGCCCAGCGCGGGCTACGGCTTTTGGCTCCCAGTTTCTCGCGGGCTTGTAAATCATTGAGCTTAATCACCACCCCGTCGATTTCATAATCCAGCTTATTCCGCTCCTGCTCCAGCCGCTGGTGAAATTCTATGGCCTGCCCGATCTGTCGGCACTTCTCTATGTGTGGATTGACCTTCAGCCCCCATTCCGGCAAGGTATGCAGAATCTGCCAGTGAGTTTTAAATTCAGGTCCGCCGGCACAGGCTAAAATATCATAGAAAAATATATCCAGCGGACGCGAAGCGGTGACGCCCGAATCCAACTGCCGCATGGAGCCTGAGGCGACGTTACGGGGATTGGCGAAGGGGGATTGACCATCTTTGACCAATTGCGCATTCAGCTTCTCAAAGCCCTTGATGGACATCATCACCTCACCGCGTACCGCCAGCAGCCGTGGCGGCGAGCTGCTCTTTCTTAAGAGGAGCGGCATGGATTTTATGGTTTTTATATTCAGGCTCACATCCTCTCCCCGGTAGCCGTCACCCCTGGTAGCCCCCCGCACCAGACGACCATTTTCATAAACAACCTCTACCGACAACCCGTCCAGCTTGGGTTCTACTACATACTCCGGCTGATCGGTTTCCAGCAGTTTTTTTACCCGTTTATCGAATTCGGCTATCTCTTCAGCAGTTAAGCACGAATCTAAACTCAGCATGGGGGCGGTATGCTCTACAGTCTTAAATTCTTCGGCCGGCGGCGCACCCACGCGTTGGGTAGGGGAATCGGGAGTAACCAGTTCCGGGAATCGGGCTTCCAGTTCCTGTAACTGGCGCATCAAGCTATCGTACGCCGCATCCGAAATTTGGGGACAGCTCTTTACATAGTATAAGTAATTATGTCGATGAATATCTTCGCGTAGCTTTTCAATTTGCGCTTTTGCCTGGGATTCGGTCAATTTGTTTATCTCCTTACTATATTTATATGGCTTATTATATCATTTTTTGGCTGATTTTTTCTAGCCGATCTACAAAATTAATGTATAATAATATCATGTTAACTGGGACAGACAGCTAAAAATGAAAAAGTCAGCCATTTTTTCGTTATTGGGCGTACTCCTAATCAGCGGTTGTGCTAAACTGGATAATTACCTTCGTCCTGAAATGAGTAAAGTAGAGACTTATTATGTTAAGGGCCAGCAAGCCGAAGCTGCCCAGGACTGGGAGGCGGCCTTTGCTTATTATAAACACGCCCACGATTTAGCCAAGGAAAGACAAGGCATAATCTACTTTAATAACCCAAAGCAGGACAACTATCCCTATACAATTACTTTGCTATATAAGGCTATGGACAGGGTAGGGGCGAATATAAAAAAGCCTGGAGACTGGCGAAGCCCCATACGTCAGCAAATGGATATACAGCAAAAAGAGATGTTTGAAAGGATGACCTTCGCCCGGGGATTATTCAATGATGCGGCCAGGCTGGTGGAGGAAGATGAATATCAGGCAGCGATGGAATTGATGGATCAGGTAATAGCGGCTTATCCTTATTCGGGTGAAGCCGAAAAGGCTCGCCAGCTAAAAAGGGAGTATTACCAGCAACTGCAAAAATATCGTAAGCGGTTACTGAATATCGCCATGTTTTATTATCAGGAACAGAATTACGAAATGGCTAAACAGACTTTCGACCAGCTCTTTTCCAGTTATCCCGATAGTCCTGAAGCGGCTAAAACCAGAGCCGAAATAAAACAGTATATACAAAAAATAGAAAAAAACATCAAAGCGAATACGGGAAAACCCCCGGCGGTTAACTGATGTCCTCCATATCCCGCTCATTAATCCCCAATAAAAACAGGATAGAATCTATATTTCTCTGCGATATACTGTAGCTGGCGGCGGCCCTCACTTTATGGTGGGCATTAAAGGCAATTCCCAAACCCGCCCGCTCCAGCATCAAGAGATCGTTGGCCCCGTCACCGATAGCAATTACCTGTTCTAAAGAAATAGCTTCTCGCCGGGCAATCTCTTCTAATAAGCTGGCTTTTTTCCGACCGTCTATTATGGGACCCACCAAATTGCCGGTAAGCGCTCCATCCTTTGTTTCCAAGGTATTGGCGAAAGCGTAATCCAGGCCCAGGTCTTGTTTAAAACGCAAGCTGAAGAAATCAAATCCCCCGCTAATTACCCCGGTTTTATATCCCAGTTTTTTTAAAATGCCGATCAGCTTTCGGGCCCCCGGCATAAGATTCGTCCTGTCATATACTTGTTGTAAGGCTTCAAGCTTAAGACCCTTCAACAGGGAAACCCGCTTAATCAGGGCCTGCTCAAAATCCAGCTCGCCAGCCATAGCTGCGCCAGTGATCTGAGCCACCTGTTCTCCAGCCCCCACCAACTGTGCCAATTCATTAATGATTTCCACCTGAATCAGGGTGTTGTCCATGTCCATAATCACCAGTCGCTTGGCTTTGCGAAAAATATTTTCTTTCTGCACAGAAATATCCACTGGATACTCGGTGCTGATATGTAATAGCTGCTGTCTCAATTTGGAAATATCCACCTCGCTGGAGGCGTAAGCAATCATTTCCACACAATTTAACCTTCCCTGGTTTAGTTTGCCGATTTTCTCTATGTTTACCCCACCGGCCGCCAGGGTGCTGGAAATCTTCGCCAGCACGTCAGCCGAAATACTCTCTCCCACACAGGTAATGGCATAAGTAAACCTGATGTTGCGCAGGCTGAAATCAGCATCGGAGAGGACATTGAAGTCCAGGTTCAGTCCTAATCGTTTGGTTTCAAACAAAAGTTCCTTTAATACCGGTTGTTGCTCGTCCTTGCCTTCAGAAAAATCCATTAAGATGGACAGGATAATCATATTATGAATAACCACCTGTTCTATATCCAGGATTCTTATACTGGCCTTAGCGATGATACTGGTCATGGCCGATACGATCCCCGGTGCATCTTTACCATTAATCGTAACCAGGACTATGGAATCGTCTTGCATCAGCATGTCCCCGGTATAGTAGCTTCCGTCACCGATTTCTGGATTACCCGCTTAATCTCCGCATTAATGTCGAGGGCTACCTTAAGGGCTAAAATACCGTTCTGCGCCGAAACCAACGGTGGGTTTCCCTGTTTAATACAGCGGATAAAGGCCTCCAACTCACGTTTCAGGGGTTCCTGCTTTTTTATTTTGACTTTTTCCCGGGCAATCTTAAACGGCAGGCCGGTAATTTTAGAGGGGGTTTCTCTGTGTAAACGGATGCTTACCAATTCCTGCTTGGCGCAATCCAACGAGAAGTAATTATCCTGCTGAAATATCCGTATCTTGCGCATGCGGTTAAATGAAACCCGGCTGGTATTCATGTTGGCTACACAGGTATTTTTAAATTCCAGCCGCACATTGGCAATGTCGACATGCTCTGAGATAATCGGTATTCCCACCGCCTGGATTTGGCACAGGGGCGCTGAAACCAGGCTCAGGATAATATCCAGATCATGAATCATCAAATCCAGGATTACATCGACATCCGTACCCCGGGCGGCAAAGGGGCCCAGACGGTGGGATTCGATATATCTGGGGGAGCGTACCCGCTTGATTAGTGCCTCTACCGCCGGGTTGAAGCGCTCTACATGCCCTATTTGTAAAATAGCGCCGGATTTCTGAGCCGCCTCCGCCAACTGTTCAGCCTCTGCTAAGGTTTTGGTGATCGGTTTTTCCAACAGTACATGGATGCCGCGGCTAAGAAAATATTGGGCTACTTCGAAATGATTCTGGGTAGGTACGGCAATATTTACTGCATCCAGGGCTTCGCTTATGGTGCGATAATTATTCTTATATTTTGTATTATACTGGCGGGCTACTGATTTGGCCCTGGCCGGATCGATATCCACTACGCATACCAGTTCCACTTCCTTCATTTGAGAGTAAATCCGGGCATGATGTTGCCCCAGATGGCCCACTCCCACTACCGCAACCTTAAGCTTTTTTTTGTCAGGCATTGCATAAAACCTTTTGTTTTAATTATTAATAGTAGCGACCAACCAACCCCTCTTATACAATATTTTGCTTTAGAAAGCAAGTTGAAAACCGATCGTCCTTTAGCTTTAAATAGTTGTTTAGGGGAGAAAAGAGTGCTACAATAGTGATGATTTTAAAACCAATTTGGTTTCGGGGTAAATGACTCAACGAATAATAATTTGCAGCTTGCTGATAATCGGGCTTAATCAAAGCCTGTTTGTACGGCTGGTGGTTTCCCGGCAGCGGAACGAGGATATGCCGATTCCGGCTGCCTGTGCCTGCAAGCCTGAGAACTGTATGTGTCCTCCCAACAGCGGTTGCGAACATAAAAAGCCGCCGCGGAAAGAAAACACAGAAATATCAACCAGTCGCCTTAATGCCTGCCGGCAGCGGCTTACTTTTCATCCCGCCGGGGAGCGGGAGGTGCCGATTTTAGCTCATCGTTTGAATAACTTCGTTCCTTATCCGTTGTATAGCCGCCTTGAATTTTTACTTACCGGTTTTGCTTCACAACTACACCTGTCTCCACCGGATAAACCCCCACAAACATTCATCACTTAATTTCCAGAGACAATTTTTAATTAAATATTACTAAAAGGCTGTCTATCGGTCTGTCTTAAGGAGGAAGTGTGTATGAAACTATTAGGGATAACTGTGCCTATTGTGTTGGTTGTTCAGCTAATGGTATTTCCGGTTATAGCAGGGGCTGAATCAGGGGAACCGGCAACCGGGGTTGAATTGGGGACCATTAGTGTGGTCGAAGAGAGAGAAACCGCCCCATATAGTAAGTCAATTATCAGCGAGGCTGAAATAGAGGCCAAAAACCCCACCGATGCCGGCGATATGTTAAAGCAACTGCCGGGTATATCGGCTAAGCGCACCGGGTTATTCGGTTTGGATCCGGTTATGCGCGGTTTTAAGGAGGATCAGTTAAATGTATTAATCGACGGCGCCAAAGCCTGGGGAGCCTGCCCCGGCAGAATGATTCCGCCCACCTCCCAGGTGGATATTGATGAGATAGAAGCGATTCAGGTGATTCGCGGCCCTTATTCGGTGCGCCATGGAGCGGGTACGCTGGGCGGGGTTATAAATCTGGTAACCAAACAGCCCAGGCGCTATGAGCAGTTGGAACTGCACGGCAAACTGGCAGCCGGCTATGACGATGTGGCGGCCGGTAAAAAGGGCAGCCTCAGCCTCTATGGCGGGGATAAGCCCTGGGACTTCCGGCTTTCAGTAAGCGGCCGGGATTATGCTGATTATGATTCGGCTGAAAATACAGTGCCTGACTCCAGCTTTGAAAATCTGGGGTATTCGGCTAAGCTGGGCTTAAATCCGGCGGCGGAACACAGGCTGGAGTTAGCCCTGTCCGGGGCAAATGGACGGGATATTCATTATCCGGCCCGGCTTATGGATACCGAAAAGCATGATAGTTTTTTGAGCAATCTTAAATACAGTTGGCAGCCGGGGGATGAGTCCCCTTTATTTACGGCAAATCTCTATTACAATACGGCTTCGCATACCATGAATAACGATGACCGGGAGAGCGTGGCGCTGATGGAGATGGAAACCGAAAGCCAGGCGGATACTTATGGGGGAAAGCTGGAGTCAGTATTTAAGCTTTCCTCGGAAGGCAGCCTGGCGGCCGGTATTGACTATTATAATTTGCTAAGGGATGCCGACAGAACCAGGGTCATGAAAATGGGTATGATGCAAAAGACCATGCAGGATAAACCCTGGGATAATGCCGGTATCTCTGATTGGGGTTTTTATGCTGAATATAAAGGCCGGCTCCTGCCTCGATTGGAGTTAGTGCTGGGAGGCAGACTGGATTTGGTGGCGGCTGATTCCGGGGCGCCTGACGATAGCTTCCTGAAACTGGCGGGGGAAGCTGGCTTAGCGCAAACCGAGACCAATGTTTCCGGAAATATGGGGCTGGTCTACGGGCTGACCCAAAACATTGATTTAACCGCCGCCGTCGGCCGGGGAGTGAGAACTGCGGATGCCAATGAACGCTATGCCTTCTTTTTCCCCAGCTCTAAATATTTTGATAATTATGATTATCTGGGCAATCCCGGCCTGGAGCCTGAGCAGAACCTGGAATTCGATATAGGCTGTAAAGCCGGATTCGATGTCGCAAGCTTTGGACTTTCCCTGTTTTATAGCCGTATTGAGGATTATATAACCGGTGAGATAGACCCCTCGCTTACCCCAAAAACCGCGGGGGCTAAGGGAGTGAAGCGGTATGTCAATGTGGATGCGGCCTTAATGGGATTTGAGCTGGAGGGTGAGCTAAAACTTACTGATAATCTATCCCTTAGAGGCGATCTGGCTTATACCGAGGGGGAGAACCGCAATTCGGATACTTATTTGCCGCAAGTGCCGCCGTTGGAAGGGAACCTGACTGCCAGATACGATTACGGAAGCTGGGGTAGCTGGAGCGAAGTCTCAGGCAGGTTTGTGGCTGAACAAGACAAATTCGATTCCGCTTTCGGCGAGACGCAAACCCCCGGCTTTTCCACCTTTGGTATGGCATTGGGGCTAACCCCCATTGATAAGCTGTCTTTTATAGTGGGGGTGGATAATATTTTCGATAAAAAATACAGCGAGCATTTAAATGGAAATGATAATTCAACCGGAGAGAAACTTTTAGAACCCGGTAGAAACTTATTTGCCAAAGCCTCCTGGGAGTTTTAGTAACCTGTCGGGGAGCGGATACCATGCTATCCGCTCCCTTATCTCTATATGAATAGATCGGGCAGTGCTCAACTTTTGGCTGCCGGTTCGGTAACCCCAATCACGAATTGCTTACATTTAAGGCAGGAGGTGACGATTTCCTTGATGGTTTTATACAATACGTTTTGATTGATGCGGCGTGATGGCGGGGTAACACCGCATTTTGTTATATCCCCTCCATATATCTCCTGGTACGGGTCTTTGTCTTGATATAACAGGCGGGCTATTTCGATAAGCCGCCGGGTGATCGGCTCATGCGGGTCG
>JAJRUS010000041.1 GCA_024277675.1 bacterium
CCGTGTGAATATTGGGGTGGCGGGGATTGCCAGTGAGCCTTGCGTTTATCCAGCGCCTGCTTAATTTCCGGGCGGCTAAGTCGCTTTCCCTTAATACCCACTATATCCAGGCGCCGCTCCGGGACATCCAACTTGATAATATCACCATCCGCTACCAGGGCTATCGGGCCGCCTGCACAGGCTTCCGGGCTAACATGCCCGATGGCCGGGCCGGCGGTAGCGCCCGAAAAACGCCCATCGGTAATCAAGACCACCGAATTTGCCAATTCAGGACAACAATAAATGGCCTGCGAAAGCAGGTAAAGCTCCGGCATACCATTAGCCCGCGGCCCTTCGTAGCTGACAATTACGGCAGTATCTGGGGCTATAGTCCCACTGGTTACGGCGCTCAAAGCGGCTTCCTCGCTGTTAAATACCCGGGCCTTACCGCAAAACTTCTGCATTCGGGGATCAAGGGCTGAATGCTTGATAAGCGCTCCCTCAGGGGCTAAGCTCCCCTTAAGTACCGCTAACGAACCGGCAGTCGAAATCGGCTTTTGGGCCGGGTAAATTACCTGTTCCGGCTTAACTTTAAAGTTCTCTAAAAAACCGCTATATCTGTCAAAATAACCGGCCTCATCCCAAGCTGCCAGATTTTCTCCCAATGTTTTTCCGCTAACCGTCAATACCTCAAGCTGCAGATAGTCCCTTAGTTCCCACATCACCCGCGGTACCCCGCCCGCATACCATAACCATTGAGCGGGATAAGCCCCGGAGGGTAAGATATTAGCCAGATAAGGAATCCGGCGATGGAGGGGATCGAACCGGCGGGCATCCAGTTTAAGTCCCAATTCGTGAGCCAGCGCCGGTAGATGCAAGGCCGCATTGCTGGAACCCCCGATAGCCGCATGTACCATAATCGCATTTTCCAGTGCCTCTTTAGTGAGAATATCTTTGGGAGTGATTCCCCGCTGATATAGCTGCATAATTTGTTTAGCCGTTTGGCGGGCGCCCCTTAATATATAGTTGGAATTAGCCGGGGCAAGCGCGCTGCCGGGTAAAGCCATTCCCAAAGCCTCGGCCAGTACCTGCATGGTGGAAGCGGTTCCCATAAACTGACACGCCCCGCAACTGGGGGCGGCGTTTTCAGAGATTTGCCGGAATTCGGCGGCTTTAATCTCCCCTTTTTTAAGCTTAAAAAAACAGCCTGCTATATCTCCTTGGTATAAACCCGCCGGCCCGACTTCCATGGAGCCGCCGGGCAATAAAATAGCCGGAATATTTAACCTGGCGGCGGCTAACAGCTGAGCCGGAATTGATTTATCACAACTGGAGATGAGCAACAGCGCATCAACCTGCTGGCTTTGGGCCTGTATTTCTACTAATTGGGCCATTACCTCGCGAAAGGCCAGGCTGTAGTTCATCCCTGCATGTCCCTGGGCAATACCGTCGCAAATATCGCTGACAGTAGTACTTATGGGTCTGCCGCCAACTTCAAAAACGCCAATTCCGGCTTGCCCGGCCAGTTTATCGAGGTGGATGCTTCCCGGATGAGCCTCGCCGGCGGAGGAGTTGATTAATACCTGGGGTTTGGCTAAATCTTCAACCGACCAGCCCATACCCAAACGCAAGGAATCTGCCTGGGCGCTCAAATCCCGAAGACGCTGACTTCTGGTTATGGACATTACACCGGCTCCTCTGTGCGGGCCAGCGTGAGCACTTCCACTCGTTCGGCCCCGGCCCGAAGCAACACCTTGGCACACTCGCCGACGGTAGCGCCGGTAGTGTATACATCATCTATTAACAGGATGGACTTTCGGTGAAGTTTATCAGGCTGCCGCACTAAAAAAGCGCCTTTTATATTCAGCCTTCGCTGCCTTTGTTTTAATTGAGCTTGCGCTTGTTGATAATGTCGACGGTATAAGTTGGAAATCATTAATGGCCGCTGATAATAACGGGCAATCGATTTAGCCAGTAACAGCGACTGGTTGAATTCCCGCTTCCGTAATCTTTTAATATGTAGCGGCACCGGCAGGATATAATCAAAATTAGCCGGATTAAACTCCTTTGGCATATGCTGTATCATCCAACCGGCTAATTGAGACCCCAGGCTGCTTTTTTTATGATACTTGAAAAGCCGGATAAGCTTCTTTAAATCCCCCTGGTAGAGTCCGATTGATCTGGCGCGCCTGAAATATAGCTTGATTTCGGCTTTATGATTTCCGCAGTTATGTGAAGCAGGCCCTGACTGGTTGTTGAACGAGGAGAAAGGCCGGCCACAATCAAAACAGTAATAGCGAATAAGTGGTAATTGTGCCCAGCATTTAGAACATACTTGATGTGGTTTTTGATATGACAATTGACCGTCACATAACAAACAACGGCCTGGAATAAGCAGATTAAGCCAGAAAGAGATATAAGCAAAACCGGACATTGAGCTTTTCTCTAAGGAAAGGTTTGGCAAGCGCATATGGGCCGGATGCCGCCGGCCAACCCCAGCTTTATCGATGATCCCGTTTGCGCCAGTTTATCAGGATGCTTGTAATTTAGTGATAGCCATTATTTATTACTATGTTAACACATTATTTTTCAGAAAGCCAGATTTTCGGTAACTATCATGCCCACAATTATAAAGCGCACTACAAGACACACCGCCGCCGGACTGAGTTGTGGACAGTTTTACCTGACTTATTGTAAATATAAGCCTGATGTTTCGGCTTGAGGACAAGCCGAAACATCAACATCAAAAAGCGGACATTTTTAAATGTGCTTGACAACCGCCGCCGGATAATTGACTTTTAGACTTACATGGTTTAATATGTTTTTCCGACATGGAACATTAATCAGGAGGTTTTATGGTACTACTATTAAAAATATTGATATTGGTAGCTATATTGCTACTGATAGGGCTTCCCTATTTTCGCAAGCTGCGGGAAGCAAGTGAGACGACCATCCATCAAAGCCGGCGCCGGCAAGAATTATTGCATCAAAAGGAATCCGCTTACCTTGCTATTAAGGAGTTGGATTTCGATTATCACATGGGCAAGCTATCACCGGAGGATTATAAAGATTTAAGGGCCAAGTACGAAAGGCAGGCCGTCTCACTGCTTAAGCAATTAGATGAACCGGAGGATGCGCCTGCCATGGAAACGGTTCGCGCCTGATGGCTGCCCCATTAATTCAGGTAGCCGGGCTGATTAAAAACTACGGTTACATAAAAGCCTTAAGAGGCATTGACTTAGAGCTTGCCCCGGGGGATTTCTTAAGTCTGTTTGGCCCCAATGGTGCAGGTAAATCTACCCTTATCCGCCTTCTATCTACCCAGGCTAAGCCCACCTCCGGCCGGGTAGAGATCGCCGGTTATAATCTGGCGGAAGATACGCTTGAGTTGCGGCATCAGATTGGAGTTATCTCCCACGCCAGCTATCTCTACAACAGCTTAACCGCCCTGGAAAATATCAAGCTGTATGCCAGCCTATATGGAGTGGAAAAGCCTGAACGGCAGGCCCGGAAGTTGATTGAGCAGGTGGGATTGGCGGACAGGATGCATCACCTGGTGCGTACCTTCTCCCGTGGTATGCAACAGCGGTTGAGTATTGCCAGGGCGCTTATCCACCAGCCGCGCATAATTTTTCTGGATGAGCCGTATACCGGTCTGGATCAACATGCGGCCCATCTGCTAAGCGAGTTGTTAAACCAGTTAAATGATGGAGAGCGTACCATTATATTAATCACCCATAACCTGAACCGGGGGTTGGCGCTGGCTAATCAAGTGGCTATTCTGGTTCAAGGCAGGCTCATTTATCACCAACCCCGAACCGACGTAAATGAAGCCGAATTCGAACAACTCTATTTCCAACACGTAAGCCAGGCAGGCCAGGCGGGGTCTGGGTTGATTAATCAATTAGCCTGAAAGCTTAATCATAGTTATTTAAAAAGGGTTTATCCCTATGAAATTTGTAAAGCAGGTAGCAGCCATAGCCTGGAAGGATATACTATCCGAGCTGCGCACTAAGGAGATGCTCTCCTCAATGCTGATCTTCTGCCTGCTGGTAATTGTAATTTTTAATATTGCCTTTGATCCGGGGAGTAGCTATCTGGAGGAACTGGTTCCCGGAATACTGTGGGTGGCCTTTACCTTTGCCGGCACTTTGGGCTTAAACCGCTCGATGATCTCCGAACAGGAAAATGGCTGTTTACAGGGATTGCTGCTGTGCCCTATCGACAGCAGCGCCATCTATGTGGGCAAGTTGGTGGGCAATATATTGTTTATCCTGCTGGCAGAGGTTATTATTTTACCTTTAGTGGCGGTGTTGTATAATGTGACCCTATTACCGGTACTGGTCAAGTTGTTGGTTGTTATAGGGCTTTCTACGCTCGGATTTTCCGCAGTAGGCACCTTGCTTTCGGCGATGGCGGTTAACACCAGAACCCGCGAGATATTACTGCCTATTCTGTTATTTCCGGTAGAGGTGCCGGTGATTATTGCAGCAGTCAAGTCCACTGCTCGTATCCTGCAGGGGGAGCCGTGGAGTGAGTTTGCCCTGTGGCTTAAATTATTAATAAGTTTTGATGTAATATTCCTGGTTTTATGTTTCCTTACCTTCGAATATGTTATTGGAGAATAAATAACCATGGAAATTTGTCAAAAAGAGAGCAAAACCTGGAAAAACTATAAGGAGTGTTAAATGATCGGTTGCACCAAATTATTATGCGGCACGGCCACCATAGCCGAAGCCATGCGGCATGGCCGGGACAGCGCCAAATTGTCCCCCCAGATGCTGCAATTTTCAACGGATAACAGACCAATTGTAGTGTGGAATATGACTAACCGTTGCAATTTAAAGTGCTTGCACTGCTATATCAGCGCTGAGGATCGCAAATACAGCGATGAACTCACCACCGGGGAGGCCAGGGTATTTATCGACGATATTGCCCAGATGGGTTGCCCGGTGCTGCTTTTTTCCGGTGGGGAGCCCCTGTTGCGGGAGGATATATTCGAACTGGGCCACTATGCGGTAGAAAAGGGCTTGCGCCCGGTCATCTCCAGTAACGGCACCTTAATCACCCCGGAGATGGCCAGGAAAATAGCCGCTGTCGGCTTCCAGTATGTGGGTATCAGTATTGACGGAACAGAAAGCACCCATGATCATTTCCGTCAGCATTCTGGCTGCTTTAAAGCAGCGATTACCGGCATCAAAAATTGCGTGGCCGCCGGGGTCAAGGCGGGCGCCAGGCTAACCATTAATATCCATAACTATAAAGACTTACCAGCAGTGCTGGATATAGTGGAGCGGGAGCAAATTCCCCGCTTTTGCATGTATCATTTAGTATATGCCGGACGTGGCCGGGAGATGGCTAAGGAGGATATCAGTCACGCTGAATCCCGTAAAACCATGCAGATTTTAATTGATAAGGCGTTGGATTGGGATAAACGCGGAGTAGAAACCGAAATCCTGACCACCGATAACCACGCCGACGGCATATTCTTGTGGAATTATATAAAAGAACATCGGCCGGAAAGAGCGGATGAGGTAGTTCGGTTATTAGAGATGCATGGCGGCTGTTCAGCCGGTAGTAAGATGGCCAATGTAGACCCCATGGGAAATGTGCACCCTTGCCAGTTCTGGAACCATTACACCCTGGGGAATGTTCGAAAGCAAAAATTCAGCGAGATATGGACTAATGCTGATGAACCGCTGTTAAGCAAGTTGCATCATATGAAAGATCATCTGCAGGGCAAGTGTGGCCGCTGTAAACATAAGGAACTATGCGGCGGCTGCCGAATTCGGGCCGAGGCCGTATCTGAAAATATCTGGGCTGAGGATCCCGCCTGTTATATGACCGAGGAAGAGATTAGCTGAATTCAAGGAGCTGCCTATGGATTTAAAACTGATGCTAACTACTTATGGGCTGGTTTTGTTGACCGAACTGGGTGATAAAACCCAATTAGCCACGCTTGGTTTTAGCGCTAACTCCAGATCGCCCTGGACGGTATTCATCGGCGCCAGCCTGGCTTTGGTTACTACCAGCTTTGCTAGCTGCATTTCTGGGGGTTTTTATTGCTAAATTGCTTCCGGCCAACCTCATTCAGCGGGTTGCCGGGGGATTGTTTTTGATTTTGGGAATTATAATGCTGATAAAAAAATAGGGAGCAATTTGCCCCCTATTTTTGCTTTAAAATAATTTAGGAACTTTGGGTTACACTACAGCCCGGCGTTGGAATAGTGCATTTGCCCGCTGTAATTGAGGATATACCGTAAATCTTTTTTGCTGCTGCAACTGCTGTTCTTTATACTCTACCCCGCTAATCAATTCCCATTTATCCGGCTGGTTGATTATTTGATAGGTTAATTCGCTATGCAGTGAATGGCCTGCCTTATGGGCCATCAAGTGACCTAGCAGTGGATATCCCAGCAGATAAAGATCGCCGATTGAATCCATGATTTTATGGTATACGAATTCCTCTGAAAAGCGCAAACCTTCATTTAGGATATTATAACGCCCGATTACCACTGCATTGTCTAACGATCCACCCTTGGCCAGTCCATTTTTTCTCAGTTCCATCACCTCATCCAGAAAACCGAAAGTTCTGGCCCGGGCCAGCTTTTCAGTAAATACATCTTCCGAACAAACCAAGCTGGCCCGCTGATGTCGGAGCAGGTGGTGCTTGAAGTCCAGATTATAGGAAATACGAAATTCATTGGCTGGAGAGAGCATGACAAATTTATCATCACCACCCACCCGAATGCTTTTTTTAATACGCAAATAATACCGGGGTTGGCTTTGAATTTCAATTCCAGCCTCATGTAAAAGGTAAATGAACGGGGCTGCACTCCCATCCATAATGGGCACCTCGGCCGCATCCAGTTCTACTATAATATTGTCAATTCCAAGACCGGCAAAAGCAGCCATCAGATGTTCTATGGTTTGGATCTGGACATCGTCCTGGCAGAGAGAAGTGGCGTAATTTACATTTATAAGATTCTCGATCCGCGCTGGAATCGAGGGATTACCGGGAAGGTCTACCCGTTTAAAGATAATACCGCTACCCAGCGGGGCCGGCTTAAGGCTTAGCCTTACCTTTCCCCCGGAATGCAAACCTATCCCCGAACAACTAATCGGATTTTTTATTGTCTTTTGATAGCCCATAATTTTCTAACCCCAATTTGGTCAGTGATTTTCCCAAAGTAACAGTTGCTTTTACTTTCCTTCGAGTCCGAGCTATCGTTTAGCAATTTATATGCCAAAATTTATTTGCCGGGAATTTATGAATATATAATTAACAAATACAATTGGTTACTAATTAAAGCGCTTTATGCCTGATTGAAATGAATTGTGGTTTAGTGTACCAAATAAACAACAAAAGCTGAATTTCCGGGAACAACAATGAAATTATCTTATATAATCAACATGTTATGTGTGTGTCGTGTTTTACACACCGCAGCTATGATTCGCCAATTTCTCTCCGGTAGCCGCAATCCTTCCGGTAGCAGTATAAATAGTTATTTCCCCTCTGAGAGCGCTCTAACAGAAATTGCAGGCCACATTGAGGACAAGCTTCCGGTATGGGCTTATCCCACAGTGCGAAGTTACACTTGGGATAGTTGCTGCAACCATAAAACGTTTTCCCCCTTTTAGACCTTTTAGCGGCCAGATAGCCTGAGCAATTGTCCTCGGGGCAGGAAACGCCTGTAGTCAGCGGTTTGGCGAATCGACATTGGGGATAATTGCTACAAGCCAGGAACTTACCATAGCGGCCATTTTTAACCACCAGCAAGGCTTGGCACTTAGGGCAGGCTTCCTCGGTCTTTTCTTCGACTACTAATTGAATTTCCCCCTGCTCATTTTGCTTAAAATTGCTGGTATAGCGACATTCAGGATAACCTGTACAAGCCAGAAACTCTCCATTACGACCCCATTTTATCACCAGTCCCTGCCCACACTGAGGGCAGTTCAATTCGGTCTTTCTGGCCTCCAGCTTTACATTGCGCATCTCGGTTTCAGCCAGTTGGAGATTTTGGGAAAATGGCGTATAGAAGCGGCGCAGGGATTCCACCCAATCCGCCTGGCCAGCCTCAATTTTATCCAGTTGATCCTCCATCTGGGCAGTAAACTCTACATTTAAGATATCCGGAAAATGGTTTACCAGCAGTTCATTAACCAGTTGTCCCAATTGGGTGGGATGGAAGCGTTTTTGTTGGTTAACCACGTATTTGCGGACCACAATAGTAGATAAAATGGCGGCGTAGGTGCTGGGTCGCCCAATGCCGTTCTCTTCCAATGCCCGTACCAGACTGGCCTCGGTATAGCGGGGCGGCGGCTGAGTAAAATGTTGTTTCGGCAGCAAATCCAGCAGCTTCAGCGGTTGTCCCGCCTCCAGAGCAGGCAAAGGCTGTTCTTCGGTTGCATCTTCTTTCTTATCTTCTTCTTTGGCTTCCACGTAAACCTTAAGAAACCCGGGGAAACGCACCACGCTGCCGTGGGCTTTAAAATATCCCCGGCCGGCTTGTATCTCCACCGTAGTAGTATCAAGGATGGCCGGATTTAATTGACTGGCTACAAATCGCTGCCAGATCAATTGGTATAACAGCCATTGTTCTTTATTCAATCTATTCTTTAGCGATTCGGGAGTCCGAAATACCGAGGTCGGGCGAATGGCTTCATGGGCTTCCTGAGCGCTTTTGCGACTCTTGTATACCGGCGGTTCAGCCGGCAGATATTCCGCTCCCAGATGCTTATGTACATACTCACGAGCTTCTGCCTGGGCTTCTTTAGCCACCCGCACCGCATCGGTACGCATATAGGTAATTAAGCCGACAGGCCCTTCGTCTGTTTCTATGCCCTCATATAATTTTTGAGCAATAAGCATGGTCTTCTTGGCCCGGTAACCCAATTTGCGGGCCGCTTCCTGCTGCAGGTGGCTGGTAATAAACGGAGGATATGGATAACGCCTTTTCTGGCGGCGCTTAACCTGCTTGACCTGGAAGCTTTGTTGTTTTAATTCGTCAGTTAACTCCTGTGCCTGAGCTTGATCGTCGAGCTTGGCTTTCCGGTCATCCAGCTTATGCAGTTGGGCTTTGAATATCGGGGGGGCGGCGGCTTCAAGCTTAGCGGTTATTGACCAGTATTCCTGTGGCTTAAAGGCTGCTATTTTGGCTTCCCGCTCGCAAATCATGCGTACCGTCACCGATTGCACCCGGCCGGCGGATAAGCCTCGTTGTACCTTCTTCCAGAGCAACGGGCTGATTTTATAGCCTACCAGTCGATCCAGGATACGACGGGCAACCTGAGCATCTGCCCGATGCTGGTCGATGTTTTTCGGATGGGCGATAGCCTCCAAAATGGCCGACTTGGTAATCTCATTGAACAGCAGGCGATATACCGGCTTTCCCTGGTACTTTTTTTTAATCTCCTGAGCTATATGCCAGCAGATAGCCTCGCCTTCACGATCAGGGTCGGGAGCCAGATAAACCTTTTCAACTTCACCGGCCGCCTTTTTTATTCCGTTTAATATCTTACTCTTGCCGCGGATAGTGACATACTGGGGGGTAAAGTCATGCTCTACATCCACCCCCAGCTCTTTTTCCGGCAGATCCCTAACATGTCCTACCGACGCCATAACCTGATAATTGCGACCCAGGAACTTACTGATTGTTCTTACCTTGGCCGGCGATTCTACTATAATGAGTGATTTTTCAGACATAATATCTCTTTGGTAAATATGGCTGTAGCTTTACCTTAAGCTCAGGCTTGACTTTTAATTAATTTGAAAGCTACCTTCAGTTTGGCCTGAAATTCGGTCACCTGGTTCTTATCTATGCTGCCCCTCAGCTCAACCACCTCAAACCAGGAGAGCTCATATAGTGATTCGGCGGCCTTAGTCACTGCATTCTTTATCGCCTCCTCATAGTTTGCATTAGAAATTCCCACTAATTCAATAATTTTGTATGTTCTTTCCATTATCCCAGCCTCCTTTTATTATGTCCGACTTCTTTCTGTACGATTCCTTAATTTATGCTGCCGACCTTTTTGCCCCGCCATTATAAACAAAACTAAAACTAAAAGTAAAGCATCATTTTAGGCATATTAGGGGATTGTCGCTTAATTCAGTTTTAAAAAAAAGGGGGGGAAAAGCCCATCGCAAACAATTTGCATTCCTATAACAACTCAAATTTTCGCTTGAGTTATGTTTCCCGCTATTCATTTTTTTATGCGATCTTTGTTTTTAACCTTCACTTTTTGCCCAAAACCTGACTTTGGGCACACCCCTC
>JAJRUS010000042.1 GCA_024277675.1 bacterium
CATCACCTTTTCGGGTAAGCTGAATTGTTCGATCAATACCTCCTGGGGGTGTTGTTGTGGCGGCAGGATAGGATATATCTTTATGCCTCTGTTTCTGGCCAACCCGGCGGCCCTTAATGCCTGGCCGACATTTTCATTTCCATCCGAAAAGAGGATGATACGGCCGACAGCAGTTTCGGGTATTGTAGTAAGGCTCAAACGTAAAGCGGCTTCTATATTTGTAAATTCCTCTCCAGGCCTGTTCCAGGAAGCTAGATCCGACATTTTCTCAAGTGCGGCTGCTTTTTCAACCGGCTTTTGTTCGAGGTGGGCTTGCTGCCCAAAACTAGTCCAGGCTATCTTATCGTTGCCCTTCATGGCTTTCAGCGTGCGCAGAATATAGTTCCTGGTCCACTTCCGATTGGAAGAGGAGATACTGTCAGAATGGTCGGTGACAAATACCAGGTTTAATTCTTTGAATATTTTAAGTGGAAACTTTAATCCGGCAAGGGCCAGCACCAGCAAGATGATAATTAAGCTGCGCACTACATTCAGCAGTTTAAAGCGTAGCGGGGGAAACAATTCTTTTTGAGCCAGGGATAATTTCCAGAATATGGGAAGGATGAGCAATAAGAATAGATAATACGGCTGGGAAATCCACATCAGATAATTGTGCTCTTTGAGATTGCATATGTTGAATTTTCAAGCTATTGTAAACGATTTAGCTTGGGGTGTAAAGGGGCACACCGGGACAAATGCGGGTAGAAATTATTTGGATGATGGATTAGGCTTATATCGCTTCCAGGCTTTGCAGGCAGTTTCTTTAATCGTTTCCGGCTCCATGGCCGGCGCTCTTTTACCTGGATAAATAATAGTAAATAAGCTGTTAGGGAAGGTTGTATCTTTACTGTAAACCAGCTTTTTAGTAGGGGTCTTTACTCCATAAACATAGGATATCCAGGCATCTGTAAGCTTAGCTTCCAATTGGTGCTGGCTGTCCGGGATTATCAGCATATATGCCCCGTTAGCGTTTTGGCACTTAAGGGTTCCGGTGGGAGATAACGCTACCTGTATGGGAGCTAAATTAAATATCAGCTCAACTTTATGCCGGCCGGGGCCGTTTAAAATGTCATTAATTATAAAATAGCCGGCTTGCTTTACAAATAATACCTGCCGCCGATGGGTGATTTTTTCAACTAATCTATGGTAACAGTAGTGTTCGGCATCGAAGAAATCATACTCCGGGGTTGATGTCCAGTTAATGACTTTGTACTTATTCTCAGCCGCAACTTGCCAGATGGTGTCTTTGCTTAAGGGGTGGAATTCTTGCTCATCTATGCGAATGGTATTATGTGAATAAGTGCTGCGGAAGTAATTCCGCCATTCATATGAGCCGGTATAATTATATGTTCCCGGATCGGCAATAAAGTGTTGGCCATGAGCAAACAAGTCGAGGCTCAGGAGGTCATTATGCCCGTGGAGGCCGTATTTGCTGCAATGAAGTACCATCTGCAAGTCTTCATGGCGCATGATATAAAACCCACCTTGGCTGAAAGCCTTTGATTCAATAGGAGTTTCTCCTTTTACGCTCAAACTGTCATAAGCCTTCAGGCTATCAGTTCCCAGCAGCCAGCATGAGGCTTCCGGTAATCCGGATGTTGGTTTAAGCCCGGGTTTGTCGAAGAGCACCGCTCCGGCGGCTAAGCAAGCTGAATGGCCATTGCCTGCCTGACTCCACAACCAACCGTTGTCGGCATCGCCAATCATGGGAACACTGCCGTCTGACCGGGTATAACTTAAGCTGAACTCAAGCATTTTCTCCACTCGCTGTTTTATATGGGCCGGCACAGAAATGTTGTTATTCCGACACAGCATAATGACCAGCAACAAAAACTCCAACACCTGCCGCTGGTAGTCGATGGATTGTTCATAATCTACGCCATCTGAGTAAATTTGCTTCTCTGTTTCATGCCATAAAATGTCCAGCCCTTTAGTTGTCCATTTATGACCCATTTTAAAATCAGCCAGAAAAAGCCCCAGGCAGAAAAGCCCCAACCCATTGGTTATATAATGATTGCCATATTTACCGTAGGGATTCCCTTCGAGGTTACCCAGGATATGTCGGCCGTGTTGAATCAGGGATTTTATAAATCTTATTTGTATATCCTGGGTGAAGCTGGGTGAATCCAGGAAAAAATAATATGCCTGAATCCAGCTTATTGAGCGCAGGGCTACCTCCATGGTACATATCCAGTTAATTCCCCATTCGGAAGGGTTGGCTGCCCACCAGCTTTGAAGTTGGTTTACAAATTCCCGGGCGTATTTTTCAGCCTTAGTATACCAGTATGCCCGGCCTAAGACGATAAAGTGCTGGAAGCGGGAGAGTTCCCAGGGGATGCGCATATCGCTGGCATCGTCTAAATTCAGGCAGTCTATATTCAGATAATAACCCTTCCAGGATACATCAGACCTGGGGTCGCTATTCCAGTTAATCTTTTCCGGAAATTGAAGTTTTTGATAGCCCAGTAAATCAAAGACATGCTTACATATCTGATCCGCTCTGGCAATAGTGGCCGGGATGGAAGTGGGGTAGTGTTGTCTGATAAGCTCTACATAGATATGCTGCCGGCGATGATCCGGCAGAAACAGGGGCTCATCCCGCTGTTTTAAGCGCTCTATTATCGCTTGGCAGGAGCGGGCTGCCGGTTGAGCCAGCTTAAGTAATTGTTTATCGGAAATGGAGGCCGGGGGTCGCTGGGGGCGGTAGAGTTTTTTTAATCCCAGGCGTAGCTTCTTTAGTAGATTTGCCCGTTTTAAGCGGATGAGGTCGATTACCCTTAAAGCTGAATCTCTGCCGCACACTTTTACTCCGGGCTTTATTTTGTAGTTAGAAACCAGCCACGGGCTGGATTAATTATGGCAAAGCCGTTACTGCTAACATAAGCCTCCTGCTGTCCTGTCGGACAGTAGCGGAGGCTTACTTTAAGCTTAAAACAGATTACAATTTTCTATACAGTTAGAAGGGAGAAAAAATTTTACCGGCCAGCTTAAGCAGGTGAAATTCGGGGGTATGCTTAAGATAGCCTTTCTTCAGCCGATAATGGGCCCAACTCTTCAATGGCTTAAGCAACGGTCTGCTGATAGCGGAGAATTTGTCCAGCCTGGTAAAATTTAGCGCCCACATCAAATGGACATCTTCAAAGGTATAATCGGTGGTTTGGCGGGAGGAATCAGGATTGCTCCAGTAGAGCTTTCCCCATTCTTCTAAGCTGCCCGGTTCTTTAAAAGTCGGCAGTTCTTTAGTCAGGTCGTATAATTCAGTGCCTGGATAGGGGGTGTAGTTATTGAAATTGAATTCCGTATTAGGGTTTTCGTCATATAAGCCAACCGCCAGTTGTATGGTCTGGACCACATCTTCATATTCCTCAAAGGGGAAACCCACCATGAATGAATATCTGCCCATGATATTATATTTTTTGAGTAACCGATTGGCGGCTTTGATTTGTTCCAGCTTAATCCCTTTATTGATTTTATCCAGTATCCTTTGGGAACCGGATTCAACCCCTATAAAGCAATCATTTACTCCAGCCTCGGCCAGGGCGGAGATCAGGGCTTCCTTTATATAATCAATCCGGATGCTGAATCCCCAATTAATGTTCAGCCCTTTTTCTTTTAGCGCCCGACAGAAATCTATCGCCCGTTTGCGGTTGGATAGAAAATTATCATCCACGAAATGAAATTTCCTTAAGTTAAACTCTTTGCTTAAAAACTCAATCTCATCGCATATTTTCTTTCCGGCTTTTGCCGATAAGTGGCCTTTGTTGTAGCCTTTATTATAGCAGAAGCTGCACTTATGGGGACATCCGCGAGAGCTGTGAACCCTTAAAACACCCCCTTGAGTGTAATTTTGAATGTTATCTTTAATAAGGTGCCAGGCTGGCATGGGTAAGGTTTCCATGTCCACCCATTCCCGCATCGGATTTTCTATAACCTGACCGTTTTCTTTATAAAATATTCCCGGTAAGCCCTTTAAAGAGCCGCCCGCTTGTAACGTTTTGGCCAGCTCTACCAGGGTAATTTCCCCTTCATTACGTACGATTATATCAATTGCCGGGTGTTTTATGGTTTGATGCGGCAGGAGCGAGGGATGAACCCCCCCCCAGACGATAGGCAGCTGAGGGTCGATCTTACGAATCAGTTGACTTATTTGCAGGGCGGAGATGATCTGGTAACCGGTCATGCAGGTTATACCCGCCAGCAAAGGTTTGTGTTGCAGCCCGGCCTTTATCTGCTCCACATAATCCCTGGTCAGCCGGCAGTCTATTAGCTTGACGCCGTAACCTGCCTGTTCTAGTGGTGCGGCTAAGAATATAAGATTTAGCGGAGGGAAATTACCTCCAATCTTGGAAGATTTCTCTTCTAAGGGAGGAAAAATCAACAGGACATCGGACATGTTTATTACCAGATAACCTTGTTTAGGGGGTATTCCACAATACCGGTGGCCCCGGCGCGTTTTAGCTGAGGGATGATATCCCGCACTACTTTTTCATCAATGATGGTATCTACATCCATCCAGTTTTCATCCGTCATAGTGGATATAGTGGGGGCTTGCATGGCCGGCAGAATGTCAAGCACGGCGGCCAGTTTGTCTTTTTGTACATTCATTTTAAGCCCCACCTTTTCCTCTGCCAGGATGGCCCCCTGTAAGAGACAGGCCAGGTTCTCCAGCTTAAGCCGCTTCCAGTCATCCTGCCAGGCGGTTTTGTTGGCGATCAAGCGGGTGGTGGATTTCATTACCGTATCCACAATCCGCAGATTATTAGCCCGCAGGGAACGGCCGGTTTCGGTTAATTCCACAATAGCGTCAGCCAGTTGCGGCGGCTTTACCTCAGTGGCGCCCCAGGAGAACTCCACCTGGGCTGATATGTTGTGTTTTTGCAAAAACTTCTTGGTAACCCCTACCAATTCAGTGGATATGCGTTTACCCTCCAGATCGGCTATTTTTTGTATATCTGAATCATTGGGTACGGCCACCACCCAGCTTACCGGACGCAGCCCCTCTTTGGCGTAGTTTAACTCAGCCACTTGCTCCACATCGGCGGACTGCTCGGTAATCCAGTCCAGGCCGGTAAGCCCGGCATCCAGTACCCCATCCTCAACATAAATAGCCATCTCCTGGGCCCGGATAAGCATGGCCTCAATTTCCGGATCGTCGATATTGGGATAATATGAGCGGCTGCTGACCCCCAGCCGGTAGCCGGCTTTACCAAACAGCTTGATAGTCGATTCCTGTAAACTACCCTTCGGGATTCCTAATTTTAACTTCAATTTCATACTCCTTATACTAAAAAATAACAACTTTCCGCCCGGTCTCCGGCAACATTACTCATGAAAAAGTATCCCCATTATAATGCTTTTTTGTCAAAAAGCAAGGGGGGGGACAAGTCCCCTTTTGTCAATTGTCAAAGAGTGACGAATAGCGGGGTCAGGTCTTGGCGAACCCGCTGTTCCAGGTTTATCCCGTAATAAAACAAACTTTACCGGGGTGGTGACTCTTTACCCGGCATAGGCTATATCTCCTTATCTTATGCTGATATAACTTGACTTATCACCCCTATATTGTATCATCTCTATTGTATAATTAAAACGATTTGGGCAACAACCCGCCAAGACCTGACCCCGTTAAGGAGATTATATGGAGCAATTTCATCGCATAAAACGGTTGCCGCCGTATGTGTTCAGTATCGTAAATGATCTAAAGGCACAGGCCCGCCGGGCGGGTGAGGATATAATTGATTTGGGGATGGGTAATCCGGATCAGGCCACCCCGAAGCATATCGTGGATAAGTTATGTGAAGCGGCGCAAAACCCCCGCAATCACCGCTATTCGGCTTCCAGGGGCATCCCCAAGTTAAGATTAGCTATCTGTAACTGGTATAAGCGCAATTTTGGGGTGGAACTGGATTGTGAGCATGAGACCATCGCCACTATCGGGGCCAAGGAAGGGCTGTCGCACCTGGCGCTGGCCGTCGTCGGGCCGGGGGATGTGGCCTTTGCCCCCAACCCTACCTATCCGATTCATACCTACAGCATTATCCTGGCGGGTGGGAACTTGCGTACTATTCCCTTAATCGACGGCAGTAATTTCCTGGAAAATTTAGAGAGCGCCATAAAGCTGACCTGGCCCCGGCCTAAGCTGCTGTTGCTTTCTTTTCCGCATAATCCTACTACCAGTGTGGTGGATATCGGCTTTTTTGAGCGGGTGGTGGCCTTGGCCCGTGAATATGATTTTTTGATAGTGCATGATTTTGCCTATGCTGATATCGTTTTTGATGGTTATCGGGCTCCCAGTATTCTGCAGGTTAAAGGGGCCAAGGATGTTTGTGTAGAGTTTTTTTCGCTATCTAAAAGCTATAATATGCCCGGCTGGCGGGTAGGCTTTGCTGTGGGTAATAAGAAGATTATCGGTGCGCTTACCCGCATAAAGAGTTATCTGGATTACGGGATCTTTCAACCCATCCAGATTGCCAGTATTATCGCCCTAAATGGGCCGCGGCAGCCGGTGGATGATATTGTGTCCATATATAAAAGCAGGCGGGATGTGCTCTGTAGCGGCTTAAACCGTATTGGCTGGGAGATTACTCCTCCGAAGGCCACTATGTTTGTATGGGCCAGGATTCCCGGCAAATATAAGGATATGGGTTCGGTGGAATTCTGCAAATTTCTAATAAAAGAGGCCAAGGTAGCGGTTTCACCGGGGGTTGGCTTTGGTGAGCTGGGAGATGAATACGTGCGCTTTGCGCTGGTGGAGAACGAAGACCGCACCCGACAGGCCATACGGGGGATAAAGAAGGTATTGTAAGCAAGAATATAGTCACAAGTTTGAGGCTGACCAGG
>JAJRUS010000043.1 GCA_024277675.1 bacterium
ATTTGCATATCAAGAAAAAACTGCACCATCAACTAACTGAAAGCATTGACAAAAAACAATGTTTGGTGCCGAAGCGGGGACTCGAACCCCGACAGGAATACTCCCACTAGACCCTGAACCTAGCGCGTCTACCAATTCCGCCACTTCGGCCAAATTTACAGCTTAACAGAAAACCAACTCTTTTTTATCACTTTTACTCCAAACTGTCAATCCCCGACCTGTTCATAAATTTAAACAAACTGCTAAGCCCAATGTGCTATAAAGTTTTATATTAAAAAATCCCGGTAATTCCCCACATTTTATAATTTTACGGCTTTAATTAAAGCAACCCGCACATTTTCAATCACATATCCAAACTCTTCATCCGTCATTTCAGCATAAAGTGGCAATGTTACACTCAACCTGTCGGCGGCGTATGCGGCCGGGTAACCCTCATCATTTAAGTTATATTTTTTTTGATAATAGCCTAAGCTATGCACCGCATGCGTGCCTTGCCTGGTACTGACCCCTTTTGCCGCCAACTCTTTCATAAACTGATTTCGGGATATGTTTAGCTTATCAATAAGTTTTTTGCTTAAACGAGATAAATTTTCGTCCCCGGTAAACAAACACACATAAGACTGATAACCATGGGTATAACCCTCAGGTACATAGGGAGTGATTAATCCTTTAACATCTTTTAGCGCCACATTATATCGGCAGGCTATTTCCCGGCGTTTATTTACGATATAAGCTGCTTTTTTTAGCTGAGAAACCCCCAGCGCACCCTGGAAGTCCGTCATTCGATAATTATAGCCTTTAATATTAAACTCAGGCAGCAAAGAACCACCCTGCTCTTTATGTCTCTGTAAATCGGACTTACTTGCGCCGTGATCCCTTAACGAGGCCACTTTATTGGCCAGCGCTTCATTATTGGTTATAAGCATTCCCCCCTCGCCGGTGGTAATAACCTTTCGGGGATGAAAGGAAAAACAACCCGCATCCCCGAAAGTGCCGGCGTGCTTATCCCCTATGCGGGCGGCAAACCCACAGGCAGCATCCTCTATCACCTTTAAATCATACCTTCGGGCAAGTTCCATAATCCGGGGCATATCAGCACACAGGCCAAAAAGATCAACCGGCATGACGGCCTTTATGCGGCGCTGCTTATCTGTTTTAAGAATCGCTTCCAGCTTATTTGGGGCAATATTGAAAGTTTTAAGAAAAATATCACAAAAAACAACTTCAGCCCCGGTATATTCAACCGCATTGGCGGAGGCGATATAGGTAAAAGCGGGGACTATAACCTGGTCGCCCCTTTTAATTCCCAGGGCATCTAAGGCCAGATGGAGGGCGCTGGTACAACTTGTGGTGGCTTTGGCAAACCTGGCGCCGCTGAACTCGGCAAAGAGTTTCTCAAACTGAGCCACATATGGCCCCTGCACCAGCCAGCCGGAGAGGAGCGGTTTGGTAATGGCTTGTATTTCAGCATCATCCAACACCGGTTTGGTTATAGGGATATTCATCGACCGGCATTCCTTCTTTTGGCAACCAGTTCCTGGTGGGAATTACGCCACTTTATCAGTCTTTTTAAACCTTCCTCCAGTTCCACCTCATATTTAAAACCCAACTCTTTTATGGCCCGGCTGGGATCTCCTATACGATTGGTTACGAAGGTCTGTCCGGCGGGTTCGTATTGAATCTTTTGATCACTGCCGGTAACCTTGAGTATCATCTCTGCCAGTTCATTTATAGTTGTCTGATTACCTGAACCCACATTATAAAAATCATTGGTGGCGGCGGCTTTCATGGCACAAATATTTGCCCTGGCAGTATCCGATACGTAAATAAAATCATAAGCCTGGGATCCATCTCCATAAACTATTGGCCCAAGCCCCTGGCCCAGCCGATCCAGTATTTTCATAATAACCGCAATATAGGCTCCTTTATAATCCTGTCTGGGGCCATATACATTCATATATCGGAGTCCGACATAATCCAGCCCGTATCGGTGATAAAAGGCCCGGCACATTTGTTCACCGGCAATTTTAGTGGCTCCATAAAATGTTTGATTATTAAAGGGATGGTCTTCAGGCATTGGAATTTGCAGTGCATCTCCATAAACGGACGCCGATGAGGAGTAAATAAGTTTCTTAACCTGGTGCCTGACACAGGCTTCCAGTACATTAAAAGTCCCCTCAACATTCACCCGAAAGGCGCTTCTGGGATAATCATGGCAATGAAGCAGCCATAACGCAGCTAAATGAAAAACATAATCCTTGCCGGCTATTGCTTTATCCAATATGTCTGTATGAAGAATATCCCCACCCAGTTTAAATAGCTTAACCCTGGGATCCTTGAGTGCAGCTCCCAGATTTTCGGTTAACCCCCGGCTAAAGTTGTCATAGATTATAATCTCGCGCAGGTCCTCTTTAATTAACTCATCCACCACATGAGAACCGATTAAACCCGCTCCGCCTATAACCAGGACTTTACTTCCCCTAATATCGAACATGTAATCCCCGCTGAAAAAGTGGTCTATATCATGAATTCTTTAAAAGCTTCGAGGAACAGCTTTTATCACTGCCTGAAAAGTTATAGACATGTCACTTTACTCGCTACGAACCCTAAGGTCAGACAAGCCGCCTGGCCTTATCTGTAGCCGCCCAATATGCATACCCTATCACAAATATTAAAACGATACAATAAGTTAATCAATCCTGAAAATAACCGCCGGGACCAATGTTTGTGCAGCGGATATGTTGACAAGCCGCCTGTTTATGTGCTAGTAAAAAGAGACAAGTGCCTGATTCAGTAAAAATTATAAATAGGGTAAAATATGGATCTGTTTAGCGCTCCCCCTGCCACCTCAGGTATCCCATTGGCCCACCGCATGCGGCCCCGATCCTGGTCAGAGTTTATGGGGCAGGAGCATTTATTAGCTGAAGATAAACCCTTGCGCCGGCTTATAGAGCTAGATGCCTGGGGGTCGTTAATCCTCTGGGGGCCGCCCGGTTGTGGCAAGACCACGCTGGCCCATATCATATCCCGGATAACCAAGCACCGTTTTGCCAAGTTAAGTGCGGTCAGTGCCGGGGTTAACGATTTACGGCAACTGGTGCGTATTGCCGAACAGGAGCTAAGTCTCAAAGGCCGCCGGACGATTATTTTTATCGATGAGGTGCATCGCTTCAATAAAGCCCAGCAAGATGCCATCTTACCCTGTGTGGAGCAGGGCAGCATCAATCTCATAGGGGCCACCACTGAAAATCCGGCCTTTGAGGTTATTCCCCCGTTGCGCTCCCGCTGTCGCATATACCGGCTTAATCCCCTGTCCGATGAGAATCTTCGCCATATAATAAGTACCGGCTTACAGGATAAAGGGCGCGGCTTAGGTGAGGAAAACATAATCCTGGCGCCGGATGCCGAAGCGCAGCTCATACTGTATGCCAATGGAGATGCCCGTTTGGCGCTGAATGCCCTGGAGGCTGCTGTTGGAGCAGTCAAGCCCGCTAAACAGGCTCAAAGGCTGATCGATCGGCAGTTAGTGGAGGGTATTCTGCAGCAGGCCGGTCTGTTGTATGATAAGGCCGGCGATGAGCATTATGACCATGCTTCGGCTTACCAGAAGAGTTTGCGAGGCAGCCATCCGGATGCGGCAGTATACTGGTTGGGAAAAATGATTGCCGGTGGGGAAGACCCCCGTTTTATTGCCCGCAGGCTTATGGTTACCGCCGCTGAAGACGTGGGGAATGCCGATCCGCAGGCGCTGATTCTGGCTACCACTGCTGCTTGCGCCGCTGAAAAAATGGGCTGGCCTGAGGCCAGGTTACCATTGACCCAGGCCACTTTGTATGTAGCCTGCGCTCCTAAAAGCAATGCGGTCATTACGGCTATAGATAAGGTGTTGGCGGATATAGAGAAACAGGGCAAAAGCTATCCCGTACCCTTGCATCTTAAGTCGGCCCGATATAAGACCGCCAGAAAATTCGGGGTGGGGGTGGGTTATAAATATCCTCACTCCTACCCCGGACACTTTGTAAAGCAGGCTTACCTGCCCAAAGAGCTTTCAGCCAGTATATACTATGAGCCGGGAAATGAAGGCCTTGAAAAAATCATTAAGGACAGGCTTGACAATTGGAGGAAGGAAGAAAAGGATAAACCTGAAAAAGATTAAGCATTATATAATTTGCAGAATTGGTTGATACAGGCAAAAAATAACATGGTATACTTATAGAAAATTCCTTTGTTATCCAGCCTGAAAGGTTCAGGTTTTATTAGGGGTAAATTATATTTAGTTTGAAACCATAGCCTTGGAAATTTAGCATGAAAGAAGAAGAAAAATCAAAAGCGCAACTGGAAGCTGAATTGCGAATGTTACGTCG
>JAJRUS010000044.1 GCA_024277675.1 bacterium
AAAAGCCAAAGATTAAATAAAAAACAGGGATAATAAACACAAATCAAGCGAAAAATTGAGATGTTGTAGAAATGCAAATTGGTTGCTAAGGGGTTTTTTCGCCCCTTTTTTAAAAAACTGAATTAAGCGACAACCCCATATACTTTACCGCCCGGTAACCCGTGTTCCAACTGGCGTCAAATATCCGGGCCACCTCCAGCCAGCTTAAGCGTTTAGCCCACCCGGCCAGGAATATTTTGTAACTGGTAGTCTGATGTTCCTTGCCTTGCGCCCAGGGTGCGTGCTCTACTTTTACCCCGTGAACCGGACAATTCGCCCGTCGCGGCCTGTAGCGGAAAAAAACTTTGAAACCCCACAAAGGCACATATTCGTAAAGCCTTGCCGGCTGGGTATCGTACCTGCCAAAGCGCCAGCCACATACCGGACATTCGGGCTTGGCATTGGTTCTTGAGCGTACATCCACCACCAGCGCTTCCTGTCCCTCCACCACTTCAAAGCGCACACCAGCGTAAACAAAAGACTTGTATTTCTCCACTTTATTGAGTATCGTTTTAAGCGTCTTAAAGCCTTGGAGTCCAAGGTAGCCCAAGATGGAATTATTCTCACCGAAGATCAGTTGCAAGCCCTGGAGAAAGCCAAACAAGTTAAGGAAGCCAACGGGGAGATCGAGACCGAGCATTCCGGCTATCTGGGCTATCAGGATACTTACTATGTAGGTAATATCAAGGGGATCGACCGGATTTATCAGCAAAGCTTTATCGGACCCTGGAGGAATTACAAACTGACGTGGATTACTGGATAGGGCAGTATAATGAGCAAAGGCCGCATTCGGGTAGATACTGCTATGGTAAACCCCCGATGCAGACCCTGATTGATTCGAAAAAGATAGTGCAGGAAAAATATTTCAGCTATAATGCCAGAGTCGGACAGCACCACTCATCTGCATATTGCTGTCTGAAAATTCATAACCGTCAGATTAAATCTAGACTTTTACAAATAAAGTCCGACAGACTCCTAGCCCTCGGTATCGGGATTAAGGATTACAATATCTACCCGCCGATTCTGCTGACGGCCGGCCGGGGTTTCATTAGCCGCTACCGGCTTTGATTCCCCAAATCCCTTGGCTTCCATCATTTTAGCTTCAAGTCCGTGGGACATGAGGTAGCCCATTACCGCAAAAGCACGTTCTTCAGACAGGGCTTGATTATGCTCTTCTGAGCCAGTGCTGTCTGTATGTCCTTCAATTAATATCTTGCGATCCCGGTAATCCTTCAGGATATTCGCCAAGTAATCCAGATTCTTGGCCGCACCGGATTGAAGGCTGGCCTTATCAACATCAAACAGGATATCCGACAGGGTAATCACCAACCCGCGCTGCTCTTCCTTTACCTTTGCAAATTTGGTAGATAACATCGATAGCTTATTCTGCATTTCCTGCAATTGCTGCTTAGCGGTCTTTGCTTCCAGCAGGGCTACATTCCGGGCTTCATCAGCTTCCTGTTTAGCTTTTAAGGCGGCCTCTTTGGCCCTGGACTCCTCCATGGCTTTCTTCTGGGCCTCCTGTTTAGCCAGCTCAGCCAGTAATTTTCCCTGTAAGGCTTTTTTCCGGGCTTCCTCCTTGGCCAGGACCTCTTTCTGGGCCTCCTCTTTGGCCCTGGTCTCTTTAAGCGCCCTCAATTCGGCTTCCTGTTTAGCCTTGGTCTCTTTAAGCGCTCTTAATTCGGCTTCCTGTTTGGCCTTGGTCTCTTGTAAGGCTTTCATTTCAGCCACATTGCGTTCGGCTTCAAGTTGTTGTCGTTTGGCAATAAGGGCTTCTGTCCGAGCATGTTCCAGTAGATGTTCATTTTTCAACGACATATATTTTATTCGGGTTTTTTCTGTCTCATCAATTTGCTGCTCAATCTGTTTTTGTTTGCTTTTTGCCTGGGCAATTCGTGCATATAACATGGCATATATTGCATCTTCTTTGATTTTTTCATCCCGTTTTGGGTTATCAGTGGAATCAGTGGAACTTGAAAAACCAATCCATTTATTCCATACTGTTTCAGCCCTGGATAAAGCCCCCATGGCCCGATCCCTTTCTAATGGAGCATAAGTAGCCGCCTGCATTTCGTCGGCCCTGGTCAGGGCGGCCTTGGCATCGGAGAGGGCCATAGCAGTCGATTTTTTTCCCAATATAGGCGGAGGGGAAGCACAACCCGACAATGATACGCTTGAAAGAAATAAGGTTACTATTAACAGTGAGGGTCTTTTATTAAAGAACAATGTAAAAGGCATGCTCGAACACCTCTTATATTAAGGGAACCTTGAAATTGAATAACAATTTAATGAAGCTGTTTTTTCGCATTTTCCAGCATCAACTGGGCCTGTTCGGCTTCTTCCATAGCGGTTTGCAACGTTCCCTGGGCTTGTTTTAACTGGTCGGCCTTTATTTTCCAATTGGCTACCGCTAAGGCATATTTGGCTTGCAGGGAAGTAATATTGCTTAAAATACGCGCATTCTTATAATCTTTATTTGAGAACGCTTCTTCAACCTGTTGCATGGTTTTTTCAGCTTTTTGGTATTCTTCCTTGGCGTACATCTGGGCCTGACCATCGCGGGCTGCACCCATAGCCAATTTAGCCTCCGCCCTTTCATTTATCGGCGGAGTTGCACACCCTAATCCTATAAGGCATAGACTCAAAACCATTAATGTATAATATTTGTTTCTCAAATTTCTTCCCTCCTTAACACAAACCCATATAATTACATTCAATTATACTTATAAGTTAACTAGTTGTCAATACTGCTGTTTGCTTGGTGCTGATTGTATGTTCCGGTATGGCTTTCCTGTGTTTCACCGCCAACCAGATCAGCAGTACATCGGATAGAAGTCAACATTAATCTGCTATTTAATACCGAGTTGTATCCAAAGATATATTTTACTAATGCAGGCTAAAGCCTGCTACTACAAAGGGAATGGTCATAGACGGCCAAGAGTCATAGACCCAAGGGACGGCAGGCAGTGGGGTTAGCAATAAGGTTATGGGTTTAATGTGATTAATCCAAGCCGGAGATTATTGACCCCGGTTGGTTTCTTTAACTAATTTCTCGACAAGTTTTTTTACGGGTATAATTTCATTGCATCTGTATGCGTTTGATCCGGCAAACACAAAAGCCTCTTCCAGGTTTCCATCCGCCGCATTCGCCAAAACCCTGGCGATACAATATGGTGCGGTTTTGGGATCGCAAGTTCTAAGACAGCGAAAATTGCAAGTGTAGGGAGCGGTTTCGCCTCTGTTTATCCTTTCCACAAAGCTATTTTTAATAACCCTGCCGGGCATTCCCACCGGACTGCTTATAATGGTTATATCCTCTTTTTTGGCATTCAGGTAAGCCTGTTTGAATCTATCAGGGGCATCGCATTCATCGGTGCAAACAAAACGGGTTGACATTTGGACTCCGGAGGCGCCCAGGGCCAGAAATCGGGCAATATCCTGCCCGTCAAAGATACCGCCGGCTGCAATTACCGGAACATCTACCCCCATTGATTTAGCGGTATCGACTACTTCGCCGACAATTTCTTCAAGCGTAAGCGTTGTATTATGCCTTATATCATTATAAGAAAATCCTAAATGACCGCCGGCCTTTACCCCCTCCACCACTACGCCATCAGGGATTTTATTGAAATTCTTTTTCCACTTTTTGCAAATGATTCTAAAAGCCTTTGCAGAAGAAACAATAGGAATCAGTTTTGTGTCTTTACCTGCGGCCAACTTGGGAAGGTCCAGCGGAAGCCCGGCTCCGGAAATTATTAAGTCCGCCCCCTCTTCAACAGAAGCTTTTACCAGGTTTTCGTAATTTGAAAGGGCCACCATAACATTGACTCCAATCACCCCTTGGCTCATGCTTCTGGCTTTCCGTATTTCGTGTCTTAAGGCTTCTTCGTTGACTTCTACGAACTTAGAGCCCGGCAAGTCTTCAAATCTGCCTAAGCATACACTGGCAATAACCCCCCCACAGCCTTCATTTGCCACCGCCGCTGCAAGATTTGACATCGATATTCTAACCCCCATCCCACCTTGGATTATGGGAGGGTTAATCTCTAAATCGCCAATTTTTAATGTGGGAAGATTTTGTTTGCGCATTTTAAATTCTCCCTATTAGATCCATATTCTGTTAATAGTTAATAGCTAACAGCTTAACCCCATCTTCAAATTGGACTTCGATTTTCGTTTGATCAATCTTTTTGGTCACTACCCCTATCCCATAATCTGAATGACGTATTACAGCGGCATTCTCATAATTTTGTTTCAGACTATAGGCCTGTACACTGTTTGGGTCATGATTTGCCGTAAGCTCAGCCCATTTTTTAGCAGGGCTGATTTTGGCTTTCCGGGAAGTAGTGGATTTTACGGTTTTTGTGGTTTTTGGCGCCTTCTTATCATTGGCCAGGCTTTTAGGTTTACGATAATTATGCTGTGCATCGCAGGCTCTACACATAACTTTGCTTATCTTATCATTTTCCATGGCCGAAATAACATGCTCCGTGTCGGCTTTACATTTTCCGCAATAAGCCAGGATGTCCTGGCCTGCTTCAATCTTATCTTTGCTCGTTTTATTCAAGGTTTGTTTCCTCTGATTAATAAGAACGGCTGTTTGCCTGAGACCTGACATTCGCTCTTTCTACATAGGGCGTCTTCGCTTTAGCGATCGAATTATACTTTATCACCCTGGAGAATTTCTCCTGATCCCTTGTCGATAGTATATTTATGGCCTTGCCTTTTTCGCCGGCCCTGGCGGTTCTGCCTATCCGGTGGATATATTGTTTGCTGTCCGCGGGTATATCATAATTATAAACGTGAGAAACACCCTTTATGTCGAGACCTCTTGCCGCTACATCCGTGCATACCAGCACCCGTGCTTTTTTGGCGTGGAAATGTTTAATAGCCCTATTCCTCTTATCCTGGGAAATCCCGCCGTGGATAGCGATAGCTTCGATTCCTGAGTGTTTAAGGTTTTTGGCGATCAGGTCGGTGTTTCTCCGGGTATTACAGAAAACCATGCCCAACTCTGCCGACTCATGTTTTAATAAGTGTACCAGTAAAGAAAATTTTAGTCCACCTGAAATTTCATAGCATACCTGCGTTAATTTTTGAGGGTCGACAAAAGCTTTGGTGACAATCCTGGCCGCTTCCGTAGTATGTTTTTTAGCCAGGTTGTTTATCTCACTTGAAAGCGTGGCTGAAAAAAGCAGGGTTTGTCTTTGTTCCGGACATCTTTTTATGATTTTTTCAACATCGCAAACGAACCCCATATCAAACATTCTGTCGGCTTCGTCCAGCACAAGAGTCTTCAGTTTATCAAACCTGATAGTCTTTTTGCTGATATGATCGAGTATCCTTCCCGGAGTTCCAACCACTACATCCGCCCTTTTTAATTCCCTAATCTGTGGGTTAATAGAAACTCCCCCGTAAACCGCAACAACTTTTAACGGCTGCCGGGCTGAAAATAACTTTAAGCTGTTTGAAACCTGCTCCGCCAGCTCTCTGGTCGGCGTCAGGATTAAGGCCTGGATTCCATTTCCCCTTTTAGCATTCTGGATAATGCCGGCCCCAAAAGCCAGCGTTTTTCCGGAACCGGTGGCCGAGCCGGCCATGATGTCTTTTCCGGCCAGCGCCAGCGGAATGGTTTTCTCCTGTATTAAGGTAGGCTTTTCAAAACCCTGCTGCTTTAATGCGCTTAATATAGGCTCTCTAAGCCCAAGCTCTCTAAACAGGTTGAAATTAAGCTCATTTAATTTATGGTTTTCCTTGCTTTCTATATCTTTCATTATTTCTCCGTATACAGCCATTTCTTTATGGCTAATTAAGGCGCTAGTATTTTCTTAGAATTTTGTTTAATCAGGTCTGTTCATAAATTTAAACAATATTTATTGCGCCGGGTTCACCAGACTCCATAATAAGCTAAGTTTTTTTAGTCCATTCGTTTGCCAGAAAAATATGCAGGAATCTGATAAACTGCATAAAATTTCAAATAAATATGGTTTTGTTTATCATTAATCCCGAAAAGGTTCGGGTTAATTGGTTTTTGGGAAAAGTCAATAAGGTAAGCAGGGCCGGTACTCTTTTAAAGGACAGGATTGATAGTGTAGGTAGTAGGTGGGCGCTAAACCCACCTACCATCAAATTTTGATGCCTACAGCGCTACAACATTAGATGCCTGAAGTCCCTTGGGACCCTCAACTACATCCAGGCTTACAGCTTGTCCTTCAGCCAAGGATTTAAATCCGCCGCTATTTTCTGTAATAGCTGAGAAATGAACAAAAACATCCTTGCCGTCTTCTAGTTCAATAAAACCAAAACCTTTAGAATCATTAAACCACTTTACGGTACCATTTGCCATGTAACAACACCTCCTTCTTTAAACTCCGGACAAATTCCGTCCGGGATAGCGAAATCCTGCCTCGCCTTTTTTCCGGGATTCTCAAATATAAAAAAAGCCGCAAAAATCTAATGGGTTTTTGCGGCTCTCAATTACAACAAAAAATTTCCCAGAATCATCTAAGCTTATATATATACACTGCCTGAATTAGCCTGTCAAGGTTTTTTTTCATTTTTCGGCCTACTAAAATAAAAACAGGCTACCAACTAATGCAGTAACCCATTGTATTATTTGGTGCGCCCAACAGGATTCGAACCTGTGACCTACGGATTCGTAGTCCGTCGCTCTATCCAACTGAGCCATGGGCGCAAATAATCATGGATAAACTGTAAACTCAACTATCACTTTTTTAGCATCTTTTTTTTTATTAGTCAAGACCGGATTTTCCTGCTCTTTATTTGAATTATTGAAGAATGAAAAGTTATATTTAACTTAAAAGCTTAAAGCATAAGCTGTAACATAACCCATTCTTTTTTGCTTCCATAGCGAATAAA
>JAJRUS010000045.1 GCA_024277675.1 bacterium
AATCAGCCCGATCATCTTGAGTGAGCGCCGCACAAACCGCAGATCAATCTCGCCCCCCGCCGCCAGTGCAATCAGCGCAATCGCAAGATCATTCGCCAGTTTCAGATATCCAAGCTCAGGTTTGCCAATCACACCCGAAACGTACGGCCCCGCGAGAATCCCAAAAAGAATGTACCCCGTAATCTTGCTGAGGTGCGCCTTCTGCGCAAGCTTGCCCGTAAGCCACGCCCCAAGCAGCGCAAGCCCCAGCCCCAACACTATACCGGGCAGCGTAATCTTATCCGGAATAATCTGATGCTGTAAATCGATAACACTCACCACTACCAGAGCGCTAACCAGTAAAGCATAAATCAGGGTTTGTCCGCTAAGTCCCCATTTATAGGTTAAACCCAGAAACAGCAGACCGTCAACCAACTCCACCGCCGGATACTGCCAGGAAATCGGTTGCTTACAGTAGCGACAACGGCCCCCTAAAATAATGAAGCTCAATACCGGAATGTTATCGTAAAACTCAATCGGCTTTTTGCAATTGGGACAGGCAGAGGAAGGGGTGACGATGGATTTATGCTCAGGCAGGCGACAAATACATACATTCAGAAAACTGCCCACCAACAAGCCCAGCACAAAACTGACAGGCAACATGAACAGGGGGGAGAGCGAACTAGCGAATGCGTTCATATGAAATATACCGAGCTTGCCGAACAGTATCCCGGCTTGAGCTTATCGGCCGAATATCAATAGCCAGCCTTGCAGTACCAGGTTGGTATATATTCCGGCCATTACGTCATCCAGTACTACGCCGAAACCACCGGGCAAGCCCTCCAGTCGCCCTGCCGGCGGAGGTTTTATGATATCAAACACCCGGTAGATAAAGAAGGCGGCCAGGATATACCCCCAACCGGCAGGCAGCAAGTACATGGCCAGTAAAAAGCCCACGATCTCATCTATCACTATGCGTGAACTATCGTGAGCATCAAAAATTATCTCTGCCTGCTGGGCCAGCCAAATGGCGGCCCCAATAAACAACAATACCAAAAATAAATAGAGTATCGGTGCCTGAGCCGGCAGCAATAAATATAGCAGCACCCCTACCAGTGTGCCCACTGTCCCTGAGGCGACCGGGGAAAACCCGGTATATGCACCGGATGCCAAAAATATTATTGAACTACTCTTCATCTGTTGAACTCCTATTATATGAAACCATGAAAACCCACCTAATAATAATGTCAATAGCTTAATTTGTCAATGCAGTAATCCGCATCGCAAAGCAACCATTAACTGCTCAGTTTTTGAATTGGATGGGTTTATACAAGTTTGTGGTTGACAATTATTAAATGGAATGGGTATTATTATGCCACCAGAAAATTAAGGAGGATGAGATGTTAGATTTAATACGCAAGAATGCCTCTTCATTTGTAGTCAAGGGGTTATTGTTAATAATTATCTTTGCCTTTGTCGGCACTATCGGTTTGATTTGGGGTGGCGGCGGTTATTCGGGGCTGACGAAAAAAAATAGCGCTGTCCGGATAAACAGCCGGACTATATCGCTGGCAACTTATAACCAGGCGCTGGAAAACAAAATCAACTTCTATCGCAGAATTTATCGTGAAGGCTTTTCCAATAAGCTTATGGAAAGCCTCAAACTGAAAGAAATGGTCATGAATGAGTTGATTGAAAAGGCGTTGTTGTTGGAATGGGCCGATAAACTAGGTTTTAAGATCAGTGATGATGAGTTGAGGAAGAGAATTTACAGCTATCCCGTATTTCAACAAGAGGGTATCTTCAACCCCAAGCTTTATCGACAATTACTCAGCGCCAATCGAATAACTGCGGCTGTATTCGAACAAGAACAACGGGAAACGGGCATTATTGGCAAATTGCAATTCTACATTGCGGATCAGGTTAAGGTTTCGGATGAAGAGTTGCGCCAGGAATATCGGCAGGCAAATGAAAAAATTAATGCTCAATATCTGGTCTTTGATCCAATAAATTATACAGCTCAGGTAAAGGTTACCGACAACCAGATCAGTTCTTATTTTGATGGGCATAAGGAAGATTACCGGGTAGCTGAGCAGAGAAGGGTGGAATACCTGTTGGTTGATAGCAAGTCGCTGGAAGATAAGGTAAAAGTAGAAGCAGCGGACATAGAAGATTATTATTATGACCATGATGATGAATATACCGCTACCAAAAAAGTGCGGGCCAGTCATATACTTATTAAGCTACCTCCCAACGCTACACCTGAGATGGATAAAGCCGCCAGGAAAAAGGCTGAAGAAATCCGGCGCCAGCTGGAAAAAGGGGCAGATTTTGCTAAACTGGCCACAAAATTTTCTGATGATAAAGCTTCAGCCGCCAAGGGGGGAGACCTGGGGTATTTTACCCGCGGCAAGTTAGTGCCTCCATTTGAACAAGCGGCTTTTTCTATGGAAAAAGGTCAACTGAGCCAGCCGGTAAAAACCGACTATGGGTATCATATAATCAAGGTTACCGACATTAAACCTTCGGATAAAAAACCACTGGCAGAGGTCCGCTCCCAGATAGAAGCCCGGCTGAAACGTGAACAGGCTTCAGTGCGAGCCCAGGAAAAAGCGGACACCCTTTATTCTGATGCCCTGGCTGGTAAAGACTTACAGCAGTTGGCGCAAACTTATTCGCTGAAGCTTAAGCGGACCGGATTCTTTTCCATAGATGGAGGGCTGCCGGAACTGGGGAAGGCATATCAATTTTACACAGCAGCCTTCGGGCTTGATCCGGAAGCTGTAAGCCCGCCGGTTAAGTTGACGGAAGGTTATGCCCTGCTTAAACTATTAGAGGTGAAACCATCCTATATACCCCCCCTGGAAGAGGTGCGGGAAAAGGTAAAACAAGCCGTTATAGAACAGCAGGCTCAACGCTTAGCCCATAAACAGGCTGAAGCAGCCCGGAGTAAACTCCGCTCAAATATCCCGCTGAAAGAGGTAGCCAAAACCTATGGACTGCCGGTATTGGATAGCGGGGCTTTCTCCCGTCAGGGATTTATCAAAGGCATAGGTTCGGTTAAAGATTGGGCGCCTAAACTATTCGCCATTAAACCGGGCCAGGTGTCCCCATTGCTGGAAAGGGAAGCTGATAATAAGTATTATTTGATAGTAATAAACGAAGCGCTGCCGATAGATGAGAATAAATTTCAACAAGACAAAAAAGAAATCTTTTTCAAACTCCAGCGGCAGAAAACGGAAGTAATATTACGGGATTGGATTAACCGGTTAATAAACCAGGCCGACATCAAAGTAAATCAGAGCCTGATTCGCTGAGCAGGGGCCATAGCCTATGCGGGGAAATCTACTACAGGCTGGGCGATATGCTGTCGGTTAGATTTCAGGTTTAGGGCTTATTTTCATCTATAACGATGGTCTTATATTTAAGATTCCGAATTTGCTGTTCAGCGCGTTTTTGTACCTCAAACTTCCTCAATTCCAGGTTATCTTTACTCCCACCCATTTGTTCAAGCGATTGCTGGGTCATGAGTATGTCTTTGTTTATCAAGTAACCATGGAGGGTTTCGCTCAGCCCGAAACGCTTCCTGATTCGCACCGCTTTTCTAAATGACCTGAAAGCCTGGATATTATCCCGATAGGCTTGTGCTATCAGGCAAGTATTGAAATTGAGGTTTAAGGCTTCCATCAAAATTATCGACCCCTGGTCGGCATATTCTCCTACATCTAAGGTCATACGGGTAGGAGAAGTTGAGCGACCAAACATTACGGCATCACGGGCGCTCTTATCTTTTACCAGATGGGATATGGCTTTAGCCCGCCCCCCTAATCTGGATATTACATCGCCGGCCTTTAGATCCAAATATATCTGGCTACAGGTTTCCGCCAGCCTGTTTTTTAAAAATAACACATTATCCCCAAGCACTTACAGTTTCCACGGCAGTTCGGTTAAAACTTTAATCAGGCTTATATAAACCGGTTGGCTAAATTTCCGGACATTATCTACCAGCGCTTGAAATTCGGGAGAAATTTCCGGTTTTATGTCCCGAAAGGGGTCAACTGATAGATCTTTCTCCAACTGCTGCCATGTTCTTTTAGCTGGTGAAGAGCCTTCGGTTACCTGCAACACCCCCATTATTTCCAACAGATGATATAATTGCCGATTTAAATTATAATGAATCTCCTTGATATTTTCCAACAACAACTGCTTTCCCATTTCGGTATAGCAAACACCCTGGTCAATCAGCTCAGGAAACATGCTTTCTACATCAATCTGGGACGTTTTATCCAGAATATGGTTTAATCCAATCTCAAGTCTCATAGATACGACTCCTGATGAAAGCAAGGGTAAGGGGATAACTTCTCTCCAAAATCAGACAAACTCCTACCTACAAAATATTATCATTCAATGGAATAGCTGTCAAGCAATATACAGGTTGAGTCGTGGACAGTTTTACCTAACTTATTGTAAATATAAGCCTGATGTTTCGGCGTGGGGACACGCCGAAACATCACAAACGAAACTTCATTGGGCTTTCGAGCGAGGCAAGCCAACCACCTTTATCCGATATGTTAATTATATAATCTCCCTTGAAAAAAGGGGGCATTGTCCGCTTGATTTTATCTACTAATCCAGTTATTATTGATTTACGAATATATTCCGAATCTCATTAAGATTAATACAGTTTCCTTTTAACCTATACCAATGTATTCAAAAAGGGCTAAACTATGACAAGCAAATTTAACTTCTGGATGATGTCGCTTATAGGATCGGGCCTGTTGTTCTGTAGTTTACCTAACCGGCAAGTTCGAGCTGAAGATGCAATAAAGGAAAGTCCCTCAGGCGGCCGGCTGACTTATGTATATGGTGATCGTGAGCCACTCAAACAGGGCTGCCAGCGAGCTTGGGGCCTGGCAACCCTGATTGACTTCGATGGCAAACGTATCCTGTTTGATACGGGCGGCGACCGTAAGATCCTTAAAAACAATATGCAGCTATTGGGGATAGATCCCAAAAGCCTGGATGTGGTAGTTATCTCACATGAGCATTGGGAGATGCTCGATGGAACACCGTATCTGCTGCAAAATAACCCTCAGCTACCGATATATAGCACCAATACGGTAGTCGATGAACTGGGAAATACTGGTTTATTCCAACAACAGAAGTGGGCTGAAAATTTAAAGACAATAGGCAAAAGTCTCAAGTTAACTCCCAATATAATATTAATGAAACTTAAAAGCCCACCCCGACATGGGGGGCCATTTGGCATCATGGAGATTAATATAATATTAAAAACCAAACAGGGGCTGGTAATCCTCCAGGGCTGCGGTCATCCGGAAATCGTCACCATAATGGAGAAAAGCCGGAAGCTTGCCGGAGAGAAGCGGGTGTATCTCATTTCCGGCGGTACCCGCATGTTGGATCCTGGTACCAGGGTAAAACTTCCGGGTAATGCTGGATATTTCAACATCCCCCAACCCCATCCCTATTCAAACGAAGATGTAGCTGAAATCGCCGATAAGTTATTAGCCGCCGGGGTGCAGCATATTGTACCTACTCACTGTTCCGGTGAGCGGGCCGAGAAAATATTGGCTAAGAAATTTGGCGATAAATATATAAATGAAAAATTGGGAATGACCATTAACCTGCCCCCGCCATTAGCTTCTCCATAGAAATGTTTCTTTCCCCGGTCAGACAGGCTCCCCGGCTATAATGTCGTTTTCACTCATCCGGCAGGCACGACAACTACTGACCCAGGAATCGGGGACCATCTATAAACCGCATGCCGGGAAACTGAAAGTAGCCCTGGCCTATCCTAATACCTATTGGGTGGGTATGTCTAACCTGGGGTTTCAGACCATTTACCATCTACTGAATCAGCGGCCTGATACAGTTTGCGAGCGGGTGTTTTTGCCCTCGCCGGCTGAGTGGCAAGCCTATAAACGCAGCCGCACACCGCTGTTCTCGCTGGAATCTCAAACGCCCATCCGCCAGTTTGATTTGCTGGCCTTCTCCGTAGCCTTTGAGGGCGATTATCCCCATATCTTAGATATATTGGAACTGGCCGGGATAGACCCCCGGGCTGATCAGCGCACCGCTTATGATCCGCTGCTGATTATGGGGGGCGTATGCAGTTTTATGAATCCCGAACCGCTGGCTCCCATAATGGATGGCTTTGTATTGGGGGATGGAGAGGAGATAATATCAGAGATAATGGACGCTTTGGGAGAAGTAACCAGTCGCCGGAAAAACAAAGCCGGCCACTTGCGACAGCTTTCCTCTATCTCCGGCTTTTATGCCCCTGCACTCTATCGGGCCGACTACAATTCCGACAACATCTACAGGGGCATAATCCCCAAAACAGCGGGCATAGATACCCAATTCAAGCTGCGCCAATTAACCGATTTAAGTAACTGGCCGACTCATTCCCGCCTGATAACGCCGCAGACAGAATTCAGGAATATGTTTCTGGTAGAGCTGTCACGTGGTTGCGCTCATAGTTGCCGTTTTTGTCTGCTTGGTTCCGCCATGGGCGGCAGCTATCGGCCTCGTAGCCTTGAAGCTGTATCCAGTTCAATTAAATCAGGATTAAACGCCGGCAGACGCATTGGTCTGGTAGGGGCCACCATAACCGATTATCCATACTTAAATGAAGTGTGCCGGCTTATTGAAAAAGCCGGGGGCCAGCTTTCGGTAGCCTCATTGAGAGCAGATAACCTGTCGCCTGATTTACTTAACGCTTTAAAACAAAGCGGACATAAAACCATCACCCTGGCTCCGGAAGCAGGCTCTCAACGACTTCGTGATTTAATCGCCAAGGGTTTGACCGAAACTGATATATTGAAGGCGGTCGAGGCTATTGCTTCAAACCGAATCCCACATATAAAGCTTTATCTTATGTGGGGACTGCCGCACGAGCAACCGGCAGATATCCAGGCCATACTCCAGTTAGCTAAAAAAGTTCGACAGATTATGTCGGGTTTTAAGGCTTCGGGCCAACTGACATTAAGTTTATCCCCTTTTGTGCCAAAACCGCAGACGCCATTTCAATGGCTCGGCCTGGAGTCACTAACCAGCTTAAATCGTAAATTGAATTATCTGCGCCGGGAGTTAAGGGCCGTAAAAGGGGTAAAACTGGTAGCCGGTTCCCCCCGGCTGGCTTTTTATCAAGCATTGTTTTCCCGGGGTGATCGCAGGCTGGGAGAAGCCATGTTGGCAGCCTATAAAGAGAAAAAAAGCTGGCAGGTAGCGCTGAAACGAATGCAACCGGCGGCCGATTTTTTCGTTCATCGTCAACGAAAAATCAATGAAGCCTTTGCCTGGGATCACTTAACTACTCCCGAGTCAAAACTTAAACTACAGCGAGCATACGAACGCTGGAGGCAAATGCCGTAATAGCCTGTATTTTTATTACTAACCGGTCATCTACGTCATGGACGGTTTTGCAATTTTCTATTAATGTAATTGCTTGAAAGACAAACAGTTAATGCAAGGTCAGGGGGACAACTGCCCTGTTCCCGCTCGAAATTTTAATCTTGTCGGATAGCCCAAAGAGTGATATGTTTATAATGAAGCGGGTCAGGTAACGGAGAAGGCTATGCTGGAAGAAACAGGCTTAGTAGTGGAGCGAATCAGCTCAGATAGAGTGAAGATCAAAGTGGTGCGTTCATCCGCTTGTAAATCTTGTGCTTCGGCCGCTGTTTGTCAGGCCCTGTCAGGCGGTAAGGAGATGCAGGTGGAGGTTTATGACAATCTGGGGGTAGGCGTGGGACAACGGGTGGTAATCGCTTTGCATGAGAAAACCTTGCTCTGGGCCTCGTTTTTAATCTACATTCTGCCCCTGGTGAGTCTGTTTATCGGCATAGGCTTGGTCAAATGGTTGGCGCCTGCCGTTTCACCAGGCTGGATAATAGCCGGTGGCTTTTGGGGACTGGCGCTGGGCTTTTTTGGCATATATCACTATAGCCGCCGTCTTAAAACAAGCGAATATTTACCTGTGGTGGTGCGTCTTGACGAATAGGTAAAAGATTTTTACCCCGGGACACAGAAAGAAAACAAAGAAGGGAGCCATGAAACAAGGATTATGTTGCCCTGAATGCGGCAAGATGGTTAAAGAATTCAGCAATCCGGCGCCGACGGTGGATATTATTATTGAGTGCGAAACCATTAGTGGTAAGCGTGGTATCGTATTAATCGAGCGTAAAAATCCGCCGCCGGGCTGGGCGATTCCCGGCGGGTTTGTGGATTACGGGGAGAGTCTGGAAGAGGCCGCTGTACGTGAAGCCAGGGAGGAGACTTGTCTGGAGGTTGAGCTTATTCGCCAGTTCCACAGCTATTCCGCTCCAGATCGAGATCCGCGCCGGCATACCGTCTCTACTATATTTATCGCTACCGCTAAAGGCAAACCGAAAGCCGCCGATGATGCTGTAAAAGCTGAAATATTCAACGCTCACAACCTGCCGCAGGAAATCGCCTTTGACCATCGGCAAATCCTGGATGATTATTTTAAAGGCCGCTATTAAATCATAAATAAAAACCGGAAGAAGAAACTATAAGGAAACCGGGAAGGCAGGAATTATGAATAAATGACAAAGTCCAAAACCTAAAAGACAAAACCTTTTTTAGACAGGATGTACAGGATAGACAGGATAAGAAAAATAAACACAGATAAACACCGATGCACGCCGATATAATTTTTTATCTATGTTTATCTGTGTGCATCGGTGGTTAAATGATAATCTTGTTACATCTTGTTAATCCTGTCAAAAATGTTTTTGAGTATTATTTTTTATGGTTTCCTGATAAAAAATTCCTTTACGTATGAACAGTGTAGGTTAATTATGCCTCCCGGTTTGCAGGATAAATTCTTGGGCGCTATAGTGGGTACGGCGGTGGGGGATGCCTTGGGTGCGCCTTTTGAGGGTTGCTCCCGCCGGACGTTGCTGGGATTAAGTGGAGTAGGGGAGACTTACCGCAGCATTTATAATTATCCGTTGGGCCAATATACCGATGATACGCAGTTGACGCTGGTTATTGCCGAATCTATTATAGAGTGCCGCAAGGTAGATGGGGCGAATATTGCCAAGCGACTGGCCGGGCTTTGGCAGACAGGCGAGATCGTGGGCGCCGGCGCCAGTTGTGCTGAGGCAGCCGGAAATATTTTGCGCGGCGTGCATTGGCAAGTGGCCGGAACCGCAATTGGCCATGCCGGGAACGGCGCTGCTATGCGGGTGAGTCCGGTAGGATTATGGCATTATAACAACCCGGCTGATATATTAAAGCGGGATGCCGTAAAAAGCGGTATCATTACCCACAAAGATGCTCGCGCCACTGCCGGCGCGGTGGTCATCGCTTTCTGCGTGGCTTACGCCACACTACAGAAGCAGCTTGATGCCAATGATTTAATAAGCCGGCTGGCGGACTTAACTGGCGATCTAAGTCCTGAATTCAGCGGATACATAAGACATCTGTCCACTTGGCTTAACATGCCCGAAGAAGAAGCCCGTTTTGAAATAGCGGCGGCCGGCTGGCGAAAAGCGGAGGCTAAGTTGGATTTTATCAGCCCGTTTGTGATGCCCACGGTGCTCATCTGCCTGTATTATTTTCTAAAAAACCCGGCTGATTTTTGTGGCAACATAAAAAAAGTTATCCTGGCCGGTGGGGATGTAGATACTACCGCCGCCATCACTGGGGCTTTAAGCGGGGCCTATGCCGGTATCGGCGCTATCCCCAAGACACTGGTGGCTGGGGTGTTAAACAGTCAATATATCCGGCAGGTGGCCCGAAAGCTCTGGTTGACAAAACAGGCTTACGACAGGGATAGCATATGTTAAACGGCTTTATCAATAAATTGGCGCAGCAGGTGCTGGCCGGTTACCGGCTGGATCATGCCGAAGCCCGGCAGTTGGCTGAGCTGGATGATTCTATGGAAGATTTATTATATGCCGCCAACCGCATAAGAAAGCGCTTTCGGGGGACTGAGGTAGATTTTTGCTCCATTATAAATGCTAAATCGGGGCGCTGCCCTGAGGATTGTAAATTCTGCGCCCAATCTGCCCGCTACCGGACTTCGGCGCCGGAGTATCCACTGCTGGAAAGTGATAAGCTCTTTGGAGGAGCGCTGGCGGCAAAATCAGCCGGGGCCTGTCGCTATGGAATTGTAACCAGCGGGCCGGGTATAAAAAATGATACGGAATTGAAGCAAATCTGCATTGCCTTAAAGCAGCTAAGCCGGGGGACGGATATTAATTGCTGCGCTTCGCTGGGCAGTTTAACTCCTGAAATGATAAAACAGCTTAAAGCCGCCGGACTTACCCGTTATCACCATAATTTAGAAACCTCGGCCAACTTCTTTCCCCGGATATGTTCTACCCACAGTTATCAGCAGCGGCTGGATACCGTACAGTTGGTTAAACAGGCCGGGTTGGAGTTGTGCTGCGGGGGGATTTTCGGCCTGGGGGAGAGCTTGCAGGATCGGCTGGATTTGGCTTTTACTTTAAGGGAGTTGGAAGTTGATTCAGTACCGCTTAATTTTTTAGTACCTGTCCCGGGGACTCCGCTGGAGAATCAGTCCCCGCTTTATCCAGGAGAAATCCTGAAAATTATTGCCCTGTTCCGCTTTATCCTGCCGGATAAGGATATAAAGGTTTGCGGCGGACGTGAGGCCGGCTTGAGGGATTTACAGAGTTGGATCTATTATGCCGGAGCCAATGGATCCCTGTTAGGTAACTACCTGACCACTTCAGGCAAACCAGCCGCTGAAGATATACAAATGATAAAGGATTTGGGATTAAAAATAAAACGCCCCCGATAATCCGACAGACTTCCGGCAAGAACCAGCTTAATTTATGAATAGATCGGGCTAAAAAAGCCGGTCTGATTATGGAATAAAACAACAAACTACCCCTCCCCCCAAAAATTTTCGATTTTTGCTTGACAAATAAGCTGAGGGTGTATATATTTATGGCTTATTGGAAAGGAATCTTTATTAATGAAAACTTATGCCGTCAAGAAAAAAGATATAGAGCACAAATGGTATGTGTTAAATGCCGAGGAGCAGGTGCTGGGGCGGTTGGCTTCCCAGGCGGCTCATATACTCAAAGGCAAACATAAGCCCATTTATACTCCACATATGGATACAGGTGACCACGTAGTAATAATTAATGCCGGTAAGGTGTCGCTGAGCGGCAACAAGTTGGAGCAGAAAGTCTATTACCGGCACACGAACTATCCGGGGGGTATAAAATCAGTTACCGCCAAAAAACTCATGCAACAAAAGCCGGAAAAGGTAATCCGCCAGGCGATAAAGGGAATGCTGCCCAAAAACAGCCTGGGACGACAAATGCTCCAGAAGCTTAAAGTGTATGCGGGGGCGGAACACCCACATGAGGCGCAACAACCGGTGCTGATGGGTTTTACCGGTAAGAAAATGGAATTTGCTACTACTGAGAGGTAATTTTTTTAATGGCTGAAGATATATTTTATGGAACCGGCAGACGGAAAAGATCTGTCGCGCGTGTATGGCTCAAACCCGGCAGTGGTGAGTTTGTGGTTAATCGCCAGAAGCTGGATGATTATTTCAGGCGAGAGACGCTGAAGATGATTATCATGCAGCCTTTTCAACTGTTGAATCTGCAGGATAAATACGATGTAAGAGTGAATGTCAACGGCGGGGGTAACTCAGGCCAGGCGGGAGCCGTCAGGCATGGTATTGCGCGAGCCTTGCTTCAGGCAGATGGAGAGTTACGTTCGCCGCTACGCCAGGCTGGATTTTTGACCCGTGATTCGCGGGAGAAAGAGCGTAAAAAATACGGTCAGAAAGGCGCCAGGGCCAGATTCCAGTTCTCTAAACGTTAAAGCTTGCTTAACAAGCATCAAATTAATCCTAATTGGGGTCATTGACCCCTTTTTCATGATTCCCCAATAAGGAAGATGAAGAAGCTCGGGCTGTAGATTACAGGCGTTGGCTTTTTTATCTTCCTTTTTTTGTGATTTAATCCAAAGTTCGATAAGCTTCCAGGCCGGAGATAAAAATTGCAAGTCATTGAAGGTGGAATTACCAAAGTGCCCGGCATACAGGCGGCTGGAATAGGCTGTGGGATTAAAGCCCAGAAACCTGATTTAGCCTTAATTTATAGTGAATGTGAGGCCCAGGCAGCGGCGGTGTTTACCACCAATGAAGTACAGGCGGCCCCGGTTTTACTTTGCAAAACACGGCTGGCCTCAGGAAAAATACAGGCTATTATTGTAAACAGCGGCAATGCCAATGCCTGCACCGGCAGACAAGGCATGCTTGATGCACAACATATGGCCCGACTTACCGCCCGTGGATTGGACATAGACTAAAATCTGGTCTGGCCGGCCTCCACCGGGATAATCGGGGTCCCCCTGCCCATGGCCAACATCAAAACGGGTATTGAACAAATTATTCCAAAACTAAGCGCTGGCGGCGGTCATGATGCAGCCGCAGCCATACTCACCACCGATACTTGCACTAAACAACTTGCCGTCCAACTACAAATAGCAGACAGCTTGATTACCATCGGCGCCATAGCCAAGGGTTCGGGCATGATACGCCCAAACATGGCCACCATGCTGTGTTTTATAGCTACCGATGCCCCGATAGAGAGCAGCCACCTGCAATCCGCCTTAAAGCAGGCGGCGAATAAATCGTTTAACTGTATTTCGGTGGACGGTGATACCAGCACCAACGATATGGTACTATTGCTGGCTAATGCCCAAGCCGGGGGTAAAGTTTTAGGGTCTGATAACCCGGACTGGCCTGCCTTTGGTGAAGCGCTGGATTATATATGCCTGGAACTGGCTAAGACAATAGTCAGCGATGGCGAGGGAGCCACTAAATTTATAGAGCTTAACGTACAGGGGGCTACCTCTGAAGCCCAAGCCAGGCAGGTAGCCTTTGCCATTGCCGATTCCCCCCTGGTTAAAACCGCCTTGTTTGGACAACAGGCAAACTGGGGCCGGATTATGGGGGCTGCCGGTAAGGTAGCCGCCGGAATAAAGCCGTAACTAATAGATATATATGTGGGTAAGGTCAAGTTGGTAGCGGCGGGTTGTAGCCTGGGGGATGAAGCTGAAAGCCGGGCCAACACACTGTTTAAAGAAAAAAATATCCAGCTTACCATAGACTTGAACCTGGGAACTGCCGCCACCCATGTATGGACTACTGATCTCTCTTATGATTATGTCAAAATAAATGCTGATTACCATAGTTAGCTAAAGAATTCAGCTTGTTACCCAGTTGCCGGCCCCATCCTCAGTTTAACTTTCAACCCTCGGTTTACTAAAACTTAACCCCAAAGCTCGCGATAGAACCTTATATTTGACTACTATTGGTGTTGAACAATTGACTCTCTTTTACTTTGCGTGATACAATGTGCCGATTAAATCTTCGGGGAGGGCTATGATTAAATCAACAATGCGTATATCTGTCGGCCGCTTTATGGTTATCATGCTGGGAGCTGCCTTACTTGCCCATCCAGCTAAGGCACAAGCGCCAGACACAGTTCCACCCCTTTCGCTGTCACTGGTTGACTGTATTAAGCTTACGCTTAAGAATAATCTGTTGTTGCAGCAGCGGCTATTAGACCCCCGGATTAAAGCTGGCGAGATTAGTAAGGAAAAAGCTCAGTTTGACCCCAACCTGGTTTTATCAGGGGGAAAAGATTTCTCCCGGAAGCTCACCCCTACTGTGCTGGCCGGGGCGGCTGAGGCTGAAAACGAAAACCTGAACTTAAACATCGGCATTGAAGATAAGCTTATTACCGGCGGTTCTTTAAGTTTGAATTTTGATAATGCACGCAATGAAAGCAATTACGCCTGGCAGACCATTAACCCTTATTATGAGTCGATAGTATCGCTGAAGCTGGTACAACCGCTGCTTAAGGATTTCGGCATCAGTGTAAATGAGGCTCAGATAGATATAGCGGTAAATAATCATCGGATTTCAATTTCGGAACTACAGCAAGAAATGATCAGCGTTTTATCCCAGAGCCAGAAGCTATATTGGGATTTAGTATTTAATATGGAAAATTTAAGGGTAAAAGAACTGCTACTGGCGCAATCCGAGGATCTGCTTCTGCGCAATAAAGCCAAAGCCGAAGCGGGAATCTTAACCGAGGTGGATGTGTTGGAGGCCAGATCACAGGTAGCCGCCCGCCAGGAAGAAGTGGTTATTGCGCAAGACGGTTTGAAGGATGCCGAAGATGAACTGAAGCGCATTACCAACCTGATGGCCGATCCACTGGGACAAGCCTTAACAATCATACCCACCGAGCGGCCCATCTTACGGGCGCAGGCAGTGGATATGCGACAGGCCATTGTCCTGGCATTAGCTAATCGGCCTGAATACGTCCGGGCAAAAACCGAGTTTGAAAACAGCCGGATAAATCTGAAGCTAGCTAAGAATAAGGTGCTGCCTAAACTGGACATGAACGGCAGCATAGGCTTCAGCGGGTTGGGGAAGGATTATAATACCAACTGGGATAAGTTATCCACGGCTGACTATGAAATATGGGGAGTGGGGGCCAGCCTCACCATTCCGCTGGGAAATCGCTGGGCGCGCAATAATCGTATCCAGCGCCGGTTAGAGCAAGAGCAAGCGACGCTCAGGCTCAAGGAGATAGAGCAGGATATTATACTGGAGGTAAGACAAGCCCTGCGGCAGTTAAGAACCGACTTAAAGCGGGTTGATTCTACCCGCATTGCCCAAGAACTCGAGCAGGAAAAGCTTAAAATAGAAGAGCAGAAATATGAGCTGGGAATGACCACCAGCCACGACCTGCTGGAAGATCAAGCCCAACTGGCTCAGGCCAGCATCAGGCAGTTGCAGGCCATTATAGATTATAATAAGTCCCTGGTTGATTTTGAAAAAGTTAAAGGCACTACCTTGAAAAAACATAATATCAATTTAAAGGAACTCCAACTTTAAACATAAATTGCGACCTAAAATTCAGGAGATACAATGGAAAACACCAAGCCCTGCAAGCTATTGGTTACCGGCGGACTGGGATTCATCGGCAGTAATTTTGTGCGTTATATGCTGAATAAATACCCGGATTACGAGCTGGTTAATCTGGATAAGGTTACCTATGCCGGTATTCCTGAAAATCTGGCCGATGTGGAGGCTGATCCCCGCTACAGGTTCGTTAAGGGGGATATTACCGATGAGCAAACGGTTAACCGTATATTTGAGGCCGGGGTGGATGCGGTTATCAACTTTGCCGCCGAAACCCATGTGGATCGCTCGATCAGCAATCCCAGCCAATTTGTGATTACCGATGTTTACGGTACCTATGTGCTGCTGGAGGCCGCCCGCAAATTCGGGGTGAAGCGCTTTATCCAGATATCCACCGATGAGGTGTACGGAGAGGCCATCGATAGTCCCTGCCTGGAAACCGGCCCGCTCATGCCAAAGAGTCCCTATGCCGCCAGCAAGGCCGGGGCTGACCGGCTGGCCTATTCCTACTTTACCACCTTTGAGGTGCCGGTGGTCATCACCCGCTGCGGCAATAACTTCGGCCCTTACCAATACCCGGAAAAGCTTATTTCCCTGCTCATCACCAATGCCATCGAGGATAAACCACTGCCGATATATGGAGACGGACAAAACCGGCGGGACTGGATATATGTAACCGATCACTGCCGGGCGCTGGATACAATCCTGCATGCTGAAGGCATAGCTGGGGAGGTGTTTAATGTAGGCGCCCGCCAGGAGCGCACCAATCTGGAAATCGCCCACCTTATATTGGAACTGTTGGGCAAACCCCGCCAGCTTTTAACCTTTGTTACCGACCGTCCCGGGCATGTAAGACGGCATGCGGTGGATGTGGAGAAGATAAAGCAAAAACTGGGCTGGCAGGCCGACACCTCCTTTGAAACCGGGATGCAGCTGACCCTCCAGTGGTATAAGGAGCATCAGGCTTGGTGGCGCAATATCAAAACCGGCGAATTCTTAGCATATTATCGGAAGCATTATGGCCTTAATTGATATCGCCCGCGAACCTGTATATTATACCGCCGGTTTTTCCGGAATGGATGTCGAGCAGGCCCCGCTTTATCTACAGGCGCTTACCTTTGATGGAGAGGATAATGCCTGTGCCTCCCAACTTATATTCCGCTTAAATCAAAAACTTGTTAAAGGCTATCCACCGCAGAACCAGTCACCGGCCGCCGTTAAACAGCTACCGCAGCGGATCATTATCATAAATACCGTAAACGATGAGCTGCCGCTGGCCTATGAAACCCGCCGCATATGGGATGCCTATCTGACCGAAACGGGCAGAAGCTGTTTTACCCGTATAGTAAACAGTCGCCGGGTACTGCTTGAGGAATTGAGGCTCAAGCCTGAATATACGCTGGTTTTCAGCCAATGCGGCAGCGCCGGGGTTTATGATGCAGCGCTGTGCCGTCAATTACTGGAATCCGGGATAACCATAATCCCCGGTATTATCGGCGCTCCCGGTGGAATGTCAGATAAGCCGGAAGCTATAGCCTCATCCGCCGGCAATCAGCAGATAATGGCTCATTATAGAATGGGAACCAAAGGAATTGTGCTGGAAAGCCTGTATGTCCGTTCGCTACCAGCGCCGGAGGAGTTATCGCCCTTAAGCCTCTCAATACTGGAGGCCGCGGGGGGTGAGGCCGGGTTACAGGATATGATTCTTAAGGGGGCCGGAGTGTTGATTAAACTGACAGCACAATCAACCCGCCAATGCCCCTGGCGCTTTCAAGTGGGGTTTGCCGATCATAGCATTACTGAATTAAATGGTGATGCGGCCCGCGGCTTGTGCTCAGGTTCCCGCTGGCCGGATTTTATCGAGCATTCCCTGGCGTGGCTGGAAGATGGGTTGGCTTATTACAGCAGCCGGCAGAAACTCTCTCGCTGATAGCGGTAGCTTTAACCTTGCCGGTTATCTTATATCAAAAAAGTTTGCCAGGGCCAGGTTGTCGCTTGTTTTTTGATATTTATTTTGATATATCTAACATTCACCATCACAACTAGAGGAGTGGTAATGAACATACATGAATTGATATTAAAGCGGCGTTCCATCCGAAGATTTAAGTCAAAAGACATAGCCTTCGATGTATTAAAAAAACTGGTGAATGCGGGACGACTGGCTCCCTCAGCGGCCAATATGCAGCCTTTGGAATATATTGTGGTGGATGATCCCGAACTAACCGAAAGGGTATTTAATACCTTAAAATGGGCCGGTTATATTGCTCCGGCGGGTAATCCGCCGGCCGGGGAAGAACCGGTGGCCTATATCGTGATAGCGATAAATATGGAAATTAAATCCAGCGGAGCCGATAAAGATATAGGGGCGGCGGCTGAAAATATTATCCTGGCGGCCTTGGCTGAGGAGATTGGAAGCTGCTGGATCGAAACCATCGATCGGCCAAAACTTAAAGCGATTCTGGAACTGCCTGATAAATTGAGCATAAACTCGGTAATCGCCCTGGGCTACCCTAATGAACAACCGCTAATCGAGGAGCTTGCCCAACCGGATGGGTCTATTAAATACTGGAATGATGAGACCGGCCGGCTGCACGTACCTAAGCGCCAACTGGCAAATATTCTATATCGCAATGGATATATAAGGCCTGAGGCAGCGGTTCCCCAATGGGTGCTGGCTTGTGAGAATTCGGTAGAAGAGGAGGCTTACCTGATTAAGGGATTTCTGGAAAATAACGGCATTCCCTGTGTACTTGAGGCAGTAAAGTTTCATGAAATGCCGGTTAATTTCGGGCAGCTCAGCAAATTGCGGCTTATGGTACCCAAAGAGAAGCTGGCCGAAGCCCAGGCGTTGATTCAGGAACGCATATCCCAGACAGAATGCCCGGCCTGCGGGGCGCTCTGCCCGGTTGGCGATTTGATATGTAAATATTGCGGTAAGTCATTGGAAGATGACGAAGATGAATAAAACTGTAGTGATTAATTATTGACAAACTGAAAACCTGATTTTATTGCCAAATAGTTTGAACTGCCCCACTTTTAATAATCTCTTTATCCTTGGTAATCAAAATAGAATTGTTCTCTAAAGCAGTAGCTGCAATTATTCTATCATGTAACTCGGGAATTTCTCTTAACACAACCAACCTCTTTAGAATATCCAAATCCATTAAGGCAATTTCAAAATTATCCGCTAATTCAATCCTTGCCATTGTTTCTGCTAATGTAACCCCCACTCCTTTTTTCTCCGCCAGGAAAATAACTTCCGCCAGCACAATAGCAGGGATTAAAGCAATGGCATTCCCTCTTTCAATTTCGCCGAATACTGCTTGAGCTTGCTTGCCTAATTTTCTGAAATCAGAGAGATACCAAATCAGAGTATGTGTATCAAGAACATAAGCGGGCATATCATAATTCATTAGCGATTTTATTGAGTTTATTATCCCAAAGATTTTTGGCGTTCTTAATCTCCGCATCTGTTATTGCGCTAAGTTCTGGAATACTGTTACGTAAGGAGACGGTATTTTCAGGCAGGCTTTTGGAGGGCATATCCGTTTTTTTATCTATAACCACCTTAACCTGTGAACCAACTTGAAGTTTCAACCTTTCTATTACTTCATGTGGGCAGGAAAGATGTTTATCCGGCAATAGTTTTGCGTTATATTTAACTTTTGGCATGATCGTTCTTCTCCAATTACTTTATAGCATAGCGCTAAATCGGATTTTTGGCAAGGGGTTTGGCAATTACCTGTGCTGTTTTTATTGCAAAATAATTTCATCTAATTTATTTCTAAGAGCAGGATTTTTAATAAATATTTTAAGTGATTCCCTGGTATAACCCCTTATTTTAAAAAGAAATTCGCTTTCGTTTTTGTGTTTTTCTTTTATTTTAGAAATTGTTTTAGAAGATTTTCCTCCATGAACTATCTCTCCACGATAATTATATGCTAATTTAATATCCTCTAATATTTCTTTTCTTTGGGCTAATTCTTTTGCTAATATATGTGCCATCCTCATTCTTAGTTTATACCCTAATTCATGTTTTTCCCCTGGCAGATATAAATTTTCAAGAGAAATCATCAAATCAAGTGACGAATCTCGTGGAGTATAGGGCTCAATATAACTCTTGTTAAAATATTTTACCGCTAATTCGAGTTCTTTAAAAGCCTCAGAAGTACAAATAAATTTACTAAAAAACCCCTTTAACTTATCTATTTCTGTAGAAATGATTTTAAATGTTAAACTGGAGAAATCTGTTTCAGGATTCATCCATAGTTGATAGTGTTTTAACGGTAGCAAAGAGTACGCTCCATTTAGCGATTGTACGATAACATTATAACCTATAACTTCTTCTTTGTATAATCTAAGTATGGTTAAGGCTCTTTCAATAAACCTTTTCCCTTCTTTTTTTATATACTCACCTGGTTCTGGTTCGGGATCTTTTTTTGTAATCACACATTCTAGGAGTCTGTCGGACTTAGACAGTGCGAGTATGGTATAATGGTGTAGTAAATAACATATACCATAAGGGGTTGTCGCTTAATTCAGTTTTTTAAAAAAGGGGCGAAAAAACCCCTTAGCAACCAATTTGCATTTCTACAACATCTCAATTTTTCGCTTGATTTGTGTTTATTATCCCTGTTTTTTTAT
>JAJRUS010000046.1 GCA_024277675.1 bacterium
AACACATTGCGGTTGGCTATGGCTCCATTACTCTTATTATTCGCAGTATCCACTCCCCGCAACTTAAATTTATACTTGCCCTCCAGGAGATCGTAAACTTGAGTACCCTCAGCCAGCGGGTCTATCCCGGTCTGCCACAACTGCCAGTCGCCGGTAGTACATATCAAACTCGAATCAAGCGCCCCGCCGCACACCAGCAGTTCGTAGTGATCCAGATCACTGCTGTCGCAGGCCGTCCGCTGCCCATCGAATAACGAACTGTCCACGCTCGGATCCCAACTGAGCGATACCACCCCCTGGGCCACTATATTGGCCTTAAAATAATCCACCTCCGCCGGCGCCGTGGTATCGCCTGCCAGGCAGAACCGGCGGGTGGTACTAAGCGGATTACCCGCAAAGTCGGCCACACTGATATCCATACTTACTATCACATCGCGGTCATACTCGCAGACCGGCCGATATAGTATGGTATAGTCACTGTATAACGGCGTATTGTCCATATCCACATATGAATACAGCGCCCCGTCATACAGCGTCTCGATCGGCGTCTTAGTCTGCTTATCCAGAGTGACTACTGTAAGCGTCCCACTCTCTATATCCACCCCGCTACCGCCATCGGTCAACCTGAACTGTACCGGTATATCGGCCGGCTGGTAGTAACTGCAACTGCTCTCATCCAGCGGGAAGAAATCCACCGCCTGCGGGGCGGTTACATCCGTGTAGAGGCCGGTACTGAATATATACGTATTACCAAAAACATTGAGATTCGCATCCTTACCGCTTATATCTACCTGTAAAGCCGTCGGCAACGGCGAAGCCGGGGTATATACCAGCTTATATTGATCGGCATTGCCGTAATCCGGGGTGATGGAAAGCTCCGCATCGCCATAGCTGTAAATTACCCCATCCACATCCAGCTTCAGGCTGCCCCTTAATATCCCGGCCACATTCTGACCCGCATTAATATCGCCGGTGCCCCTATCCTTTATATATATGGTAATATCGGTGGTATTGGAAGCCCCGCTGGAACCGTCCGCCGGATTGATGGACACCACCTCCGGCGCTACCGCATCCGTGCCGGGTTCGGCCGGAAACGGAAACGAGGCGCTGTAATAAGCAAAACCAGGCGGCGGATAGCTAAAGCCGCAGCCAATCCCCAACCGCTCGCCGCTACACACCGTCCCGTTCTTATAGCTGTAGGTATATATGGGTGAGTTCTCGTCTATTGAGTAATCCTGGGTATTGGCTAATGCGTGATTGGGGTCCTTGAAGAAGGGCTTGGCGGGTACTCCGTAGTACTCCCCATAATAATAGCTGTTCTCGCCCGGGGTCATGCCGTTTAACGCATAACCATCCTGAGCGCCCTCGGTATCGTAACTGCCGTTCCAGGCATACACCAGGTTATGGTCCACCGCCCCCGGATCCAACCGCCCCACACCGCCCATCAACTGATATGTATCGCCGGCCGCCGGGGGATTCACCCACACCGGATACTCTATGGTAGCCGTCCGGCTGCCCCCGTCATAATCCACCACCGTGGCCTGTCCGGGTAAGCCGCTACTGCTATCTCCCAATACCAGCAGCATATTCACATAAGCATCATCGGTAGTCGAGGCGCCGCTGTCCAATATCAACTGATTGACCCCCGCCCCGCTCTGTGAGGGCAGTATCCCACTATACTGCTCCACTCCGGCATCCACCTTGATCCCCATCCGGCCCCGGCCGATTATATTATACTTTAACTCCTTTACCAGACTGTTGCCGGTAATGTAAACCTGATTCTGATAATAGGCCCCCGCACTCCAGTTATCGCCCACTATTACATTGTGGTTCAACTTGCTCACCAGCGTTCCCGGCCGCACCATCTCCAACTCAAATCCATCCGCCAGCCCCACCGTGCCGGCGCCGACGGTGTACAGCTTGACCACCAGATCATCCGACATCGCAACAAGCGTGGCGCTTACCTGCGTCCAACTGCCGGAAACGGCTACGCTCAGCGTAGTGTATACCGTGTTATATACCGGCTCCGACAACTGCACGTATACCGTGCCGGTTCCCGCTGTCCGCTGCAACCAACCACTGAAATAATACTCCCGGCCGGTACTCACCATCGCCGGATAATATATATAACTGCTGCTCGGTCCCCCCTCGCCAAACTGCTGAGATGACGCCGCCTCACTCACTACCGTGATATTCTCGGTGGCCGCTATACTGCCCTGCTTCTTCCATTCCGGCGCCACCCCATAATCCACCAACTCGGACCCAAACTCTACATCCTCAAAACTACCGTTAAATAAATAATCCGTATTATGCTCACAATCCACCCCGGCGATAACCACCACATGCCCCTGTTTACCGGCAAAATTATCCACCATTAAATTATGCTCAACCTCTATCTCGGAATCCAACGCAGTAACCGCCGCCGCCCGGTTGCCGATAATCCGGTTATACCTGATCAGGGCATCGGAATTATTAAATACGGCTATGCCGGCCTTCTTCCCCGGCGGTAAATCCACAAAAGCATTGGAATTTACGTCATTATCCTCTATCAATACCACCGAATTACTTAAAGCTATACCCGCCCCGCGCTCGGAACCCGAATTGCCATATACATGATTGCCCTTTATCGGCAATCTATTCACCCGGTTACCGGTATTGCGAACGGCTATCCCTACCCCGTTGTACCTGACCTCATTACCCTCGCCCGCCGCCGTACCGCCTATCCGGGCCGCCGTCAGCGAGGAATTCCTCACCGACATAAAGGATATACCAACCGCATTCCCATCGATAAAGTTACCCCGTATATCCGGCGCCGCCCAATCCCGCGACCCTATGCCGGCAAAATAATTCATATATATATGATTATTGTATATACCCGGCTGCGCCCCATCCATGCTGGCCACCGTCGCACAATCTATATTGTCGAATACCCCGTGCGAACAGGCTATATAATCCGAATCCCGGTCATCCAGATCGGCATAAAAATTATTCCCGTACATCCAGTTAACCAGCGGATCCCAGCGATCGCTCAACCAGCCACCGTTATAACCCACCTGCGGCGTCGCATCCTGCTGAGCGGCTACCGCCGCCGCCCCATGATCGAATACCCAGTTGCCCACAATTATCGGGGCCGCCTCCTCCCGCGCCAATATCCCGCGCCGGCTCCAGTTGCGATATCCGGCATAGGTATAATCAAATAAATAATCTATATTCCCATGTATATAATTATAATATATCCGCGGCGCCGCATCATCCTGACAGGCTATATCGGCAAACCCGTTGGCATGTATATCATTGGCCGCTTCCAACGGCCAGGCCGGCCCATTATCCCGCCGGCCGATATAAGGCGTAGCCCCATTCCTCACCGCCACTCCAAAACGGGCATTCAACCGGATATGCTGACCCATCTGATAATAAGTAGTATCCTGAAACCTGGTACTCCACAAACGCGGATTATTGGCCTGCGTATCCGGAGTGGCGTTAGCCCCGGCAATAGACACCCCATCATAATTCTGCCGTATATCACAATCGGTAATTAACGGATTGGCTCCCGAAAAAACCACCACCGCATGCCCATGCACATCATCCGCATAACCCACCAGCGGATCATCCAGATCGGCCCAGCTGGCCACCTGATAACTCCCGCCGGACTTCTTCATCACATGCCCGATATTACGCACCACACAAGAAGCTATGCCCTGCAAATCATTGGCGCCCGCCGGACCGTTAAAGAACACCCCCGCCGTCAGCGCCGAATCGATACTCACCCCATCCACCACCGCCGAGGTACCGCTGTCGCTGCAATAAAGCCTGATATCCAACGCCGCCGGATTGGCGCTGACTATAAAAGTATAAGTCAACTCATTATATAAATCCCGCCGCTCAGAGGCTATCACCGAATTAGACAACACCACCGGACTGGCGCCCACCGCCCCGCTCAACCTGGCAATTACACTACCGCTGCCGCCAGTGCGCTTGAACCACACCGAAAAAGTATAAGTACGCCCGGGGTAGAATTTACTCCCGGCCACCACCGTAGTAATATAATTACCGGCATCGGCATTAGTAAACCCCTGCGCCCGCTGCCCGGCTAACACATTAATCCCGTCATCCGACGCCCCGCCATAATATATCGAATCATAAACCACCTCGCTGACAGTCGGCGTGCCAACCCGCTTCCAGCCAGGCGCCAGCCCGGCGCTATACGTCTGCCCATATATATTTTCCATGCCACCGTTATACACCAACTCTGAAGCGGTAACCGTCAAGTTCTTCAACTTGAGCGGCATAGCCTTGGCAGCCTGCGTATTTACCACATCAAAGCCGGTAGCGATAACCGCCGGCACCGGTATACCTGAGGCCACCCCGGCGCTCGGATTATCCAATATAATCTCATCCCGGCTGACACCCGGACTGCCGATAATGCTCAACTCCAGACTACGCTCAACCGCCGGATAATCCGTACCATCCGCATAGGGCACCACAAACGGCCCGCTGTACACCCCCGGCTGAGTTAAAATAATAGTGCTTATAGCGCTATCGCTTACCGCTGAATATATGGCCGACTGCAAATCACTATGCGTGCCCGGTACCCGGTAGCTAACCGCCCAGGCAGATCCCTGCGGCCATAAAAAAAGGGCCAACAGCAGACATATAAATGACGCTCTTGGCTTCACCCTGGATATACCAATCACTAGTTAATCCTCCCAAAACCCACCTTATTTAAATTTTTATTCACCCATAAGGGACACATTTATATTCATTATCTAAATTATACACTAAAACGAACAAATTTTCAAGCCAATATTCCCAATGGTAAACATTGCTGAAAACATACTGATAATATTGATTTTCCCAATGCCGTAGATTATATTTATGGCTCATCCGGATTTAGCGTACCTGGGATAAATATGGGTAGTTAGAAATGCACCTGGGGGGGGAGTTGCGGCCGCACCAAAACGGCTTTTTACTTGACCCACCCTAAATAATCACCTATTGTTTCCCTTAAGGAACAGGAAATTATAAAGTCAGCACGCTGATTCGCAGGTATGACACAAACTATTCTTTTAAAAATCCTGTGAATCAGCCCTTGGGTTCACCTTATCTGCATCCCATTTCGTTTTTAAAAAAATGAGCAAAATAGGTATCACCACTACCATCCCCAGCGAAGTATTATGGGCGGCCGGTATTACGCCGGTTGATTTAAACAATTTGTTTATAAATAGCCCTGATAACCAAAAGCTGGTAGAACAGGCTGAGCTGCAGGGTTTCCCCCGTAATACCTGTAGCTGGATAAAGGGTATATATTCAATTGTCCGGGAGTCAGGGATTGGGCGGGTTATTGCGGTAACCCAGGGTGATTGCAGTAATACTCAGGCCCTGATGGAGATATTGCAATCTGAGGGCATAGAGACCATTCCCTTTGCCTACCCCTGTAATTGCGACCGGGACTTACTCAAGCTGCAAATTGAGAAGCTGATCGAGCAATTGGGTACTAACTGGCCTGAGGTAAATCAGGCAAAACAGCGGTTGGATGAAATACGGCGCAAGGCGCACCGGCTTGATAATATGACCTGGGAGGAAGATAAGGTTAGCGGCTTTGAGAATCATCTGTACCTGGTGAGTTGTAGCGATATGCAGGGGGATATTGCCGGATTCGGGCGGCAGTTGGATCAGTTCATGGCGGGGCTGGCCGACCGTACACCCAAAAGCGATATGGTGCGTTTAGGCTATATCGGGGTGCCGCCTATATTCCCCGAATTATATGATTACTTGGAGGAAATAGGGGCCAGGGTGGTATTTAACGAGACCCAGCGGCAGTTTTCCATGCCACATGCCGCCGCCGGTCTGGTGGAGCAGTATCGGCTGTACACTTATCCCTACGGGGTATTCGAGCGTTTAAGGGATATAAAGCAGCAATTAAAATTGCGGAGAATCGCCGGCTTAATCCATTATGTTCAATCCTTTTGCTTCCGCCAGATTGAGGATATCATCATCCGCCGGCAGTTGGACATCCCAACCTTAACCCTGGAGGGCGACCGCCCGGCCCCACTGGATGCCAGAACCAAACTAAGACTGGAGAGCTTTATAGAAGCTTTGACCTACAGGCAGAAATCTACAACAAAAAATGGTTAGCTTAAGAAAATCGGGGTCAAGGACGCCTTGAGGAGATGTCCCCTGGTGGCGGGTTAATTCAGCAGATAGTTAAACGGATTAACCGGCACACCATTAATCCGCAACTCATAATGCAGATGAGGGCCGGTGGAGCGGCCGGTATTACCCACATAAGCAATAACCTTACCTCTCTTCACCCGGTCTCCGGCTTTGGCTGCCAGCCGGGAATTGTGCCCAAAGCGGGTGGAATATCCATAGCCATGCTCAATTACTATTACTTTACCCAGGCCGCCCTTACGGCCGGCATAGGTAACCACTCCATCGGCAGGCGCCTTCACCGGTTGGTTAAAACTGGTGGCAATATCAAGCCCTTTATGCATTTCCCGCTGACCGGTAAAGGGTGAATTACGATACCCATAACCGGAGGTCAGCCAGCCGCGGGTAGGCCAGATTGAAGGGGTGCAGGCCAGCAATGACTTCTTCTCCTCCACTACTTCCGATAGTTCCAATAAATTATCCTGCTGCTTCTGTGCCCGTAAACATAACTTATTTAAATCCCGCTGCATCCGGTTAATAAATTCCTGCTCACGCCTCTGGGTGAACGCTACCAAGGTTTCTTCCAGGCCTCCGCCCATACCGGATACTTGCTGGATGTTTTCTTCCATTTTGGGCAAGCCAACCAGCACCCTGAATTTACGATTGAATTTCTCCAGTCGGTTTATATCTTTCTTCAGATTTGACGTAGTTTGAGCTAAGGTCTGTAAGTGCACCTTCTGTTGATTGTAGCTCATTCTTAACGGCATTAATTGATTGGCTTTACTCCTATAGCTGAAAAACTGATAAATGAAAAAACCCGTCGCCACCACACACACTATCAGCACACTCATCGATATTTGTATCGCCTTCTCGGAAACCTTAAAACTCCTCATCTTCGAAGTGGCTTTGGGAACCACCATAATGGTGTATTTTTCAGGCATGCGCCCCTTCCTCCGGTTGAATAAAAGCCAACAATATCTCTGCTAACTTATTATTATTTAATACTTAATCAAATACCAGCTACCATTACATTACCTTAGCATAATCAGGCTCAATATAACATTACTCTAAAATCCTGTCAAGCCTCAAAATTCCTTCCAAGGTGAATTGACTTGTTATTACTTATATATCAACCAGCTCCAGCTTAATTCATTCTATTTATAGTAAGTTTTATAATAACATCGAAACATGGTATGTTAGGGCCTCCTGATTTTTATACTGTACTTTTATACATGCTTATGGTAGCATAGCATGAAGGTATTTTATATATTTTCACATAGATATTTTAAGCAAATTTTATGCCTAACAGTAAAGGGATGGTTATGTCTTTAGCATTAAAATTCGATGAACGCGGCTTGATTCCGGCGATTATCCAGGATGTGGAGAATGATGAGGTGTTGATGCTGGCTTATATGAATCAGGAATCATTGGAGAAGACCTTATCCGGCGGGAAAACCTGCTTCTGGAGCAGATCCAGGAAAAGCTTCTGGCTTAAAGGGGAAACCTCCGGAAATTTTCAACATGTAAAGGAAATCTATTATGATTGCGATGCCGACACCCTATTGATCAAGGTGCAACAGGAAGGAGCTGCCTGCCATACGGGGAACAGAACCTGTTTTTATCGCAAACTGGAAAAATAAACCCTGAAAAACAATCGGTAGCACGTTTTTACTTGACACAATTATAGCGAGCAGTTAAAATGTGCATTCTCAAGCGGACAATTCAGGATTCTGAACCGGTAAACAGCCATTTAGAGGTAAACAGTGAAAAGAACTTATCAACCAAGCAATTTAAAACGCAAACGTACTCACGGTTTTCGTAAACGCATGTCCACTGCTGCCGGCAGAGCCATTCTTCGACAGCGGCGGGCAAAGGGAAGAAAGCGCCTGTCTGCTTGAGCCAGCCGGGATGATAAGCTGCTACAGGCGCCTCCCCTGCTTGAACAAGTTGGGGATTGGCGGGAGTTTCCTGCTGTAGGAGTTGAGGCGGAACGGGTCAGGCAGATGCGCCGTCATGAGCGCACCGGGAGGCCATCGGGAAGCAAGCTCTTTGCGGGGAAACTTGAGAAAAGCCTGGCGCATACACTGCGTCGCCAGAAACCCGGGCCGAAAGGCAAAGACACTCAATAATTAAGTATGCTGTCCCCCGAATTAACCTATCCCCCGAATTATTCACAACCCAGTATGTATCAGGTGGCTCAATTGTTCCCAAATATAATGATATTGAATTCTACTGCTGGGTAGAGAGTGTCTATTTCGGCCTTGATGGTTATGGTTAAAGAAATAGCGGTTGCTATACGGCAGTAGTGTTTGATGTCGCTTAAGGATAATTCACGCTTTCTGCGGTCTTTAAGCCATTTGCTAAGTACCTGATAGCCGCCGACCTGGTATTCCCACACCGCAGGTTCAATTCCCTCAAAATATTGAGTTTTATTGATATAGACTCGCTTATCCCGGTAGACGGGTTTATCTACCTTATAATCGCCGGCACCCTGGAACCTGGCGACAGGTGAGTCGATCTCAGGCGATTTTAATAGGTGTAAATCAACCAACCGCTGGCCTGACTTCCCCATTTCAATAAACAGTTTATAATCTTTTGTAAAGGGAACTCTGGGGAAATTGGTTTTTAGAAACACGGCGTATTTAGTGCGATAGGTATTAGCGTATAACACGGCGTAGATATAATAAAAAATCTCCTCTGGCGCAGGAGCTTTTTTATAAGCGGTGGTGAGGCTGTCAATCAACTTGGGGTTGATGTTGGGCTGTCTTTCCTGATGCTCGGCCAACTGGCTGAATAAATGCTTTTTATCGGTATCGGGGTAGAGATAGAGAGGGAATATCGAATTAATTTCCCTTGTCTTATTAGAAACAACACAGGATTCTGTAATGTTTTCAGATATAAAAGTATGGTAAAAGCCAACCTTGTTTTGTTGCCGACAAGCAATCAATCCCAAATTATCTCCCGCCAGCATGTGGCGCATGACATCAGGTCGGGGCATACAGATAAAACCACGTGATTTACCAGTATAATAGGTATATCTAATATCAAATGGTCTATATAGAATTGGGACTATCTTCTTTTTATCTAAACCATCTTCAAGTAAATCCTGTTGGGCTAATTTTATCTTCCAGTCCCTGGTATCTTTTCCCAAGTTATAAGCCATACGGGCTAATTCGCTATCTTGTTTTGAAAAATTTAAAACGGTTTGCCAAACCTTATCGGCTGTCCATTTTATAGTCAATTTATCTCTGGCAGTAACTATGCCTACACTATTTACCGGAAAGATGTCGGTTATTTTCATATGTTGATTATAGGTATCTTCCAGCGCCTCATCCCGCTGTATAAAGAAATAAAACCCCGGCTTGGGTTGTATTTCCTGCCAGTTGGTGGTCTTAATATCATTTTTTAAGAGCCAAGCATATTTATCTTCCCTTAAGCCCCATAAATCGGTATGTACAATTTTTTTCTTTGATCTTGACATTTCGGCTTGTTTTGATCTTTCGGCTTGTCTCAAGCCGAAAGCTTCAAGGGCGGCATCTTCAAGGCATTCGGTCGCCTTGCCGGTTTCGGCCTGGGGACAGGCCGAAACATCAACTTCGTTGTTTAGCCCCTTCTTTTTTATAAGCAGGGCTATAGCCACCCCTTGTTGAATATCAAAAACATTCTCATCCTTGGAACCATCCGGGCATTTTTCTTTTTTCTTAGCGTTTCCATGTAAATCTAAAATATAAATCTCATCAAAGCTCTGCATTAATGACTGTCGCATACCCCTGAAGGTGGGGTTATCCAGATAACCGTGGTTGGTGATAATGCCTAAGCACCCCTCGCCCGCCTGGTCTATCTTCCACTGGGCAAAGCGGATAAATTTCACATAGTCATCCTGTAACCATTTGGGGTTTTTCTCACCCAATGATTTGCCGTCTACCTGGTAATAGTCCCTTATAACCGTGCTTATCCAGTCGCCGGTATTGGCCGAATGTCCCGAATAAGGCGGATTCCCTAAGACAACCAATATCGGCGTTTCCTTTTTCACCTTCCCTGCTAAATGCGATTCCTCGGATAACGAGGCCATGCCCGGTATATCGGTCTGCTTTAACTCCTCCATCTCCAGCGTATTGGTTAGATACAGCTTAAAGCGGTCATCTTTTTTAAGCGCACAACCCATCTCTTCCAGTAAAAAAGCCATTTTTAAATGTCCCACCGCATAGGGGGCCATCATCAACTCAAAGGCGTAAAAGTTATTAAGAATATGCCCCTGGATAAAGCTTTCTTTGGCCCCAGCGCCATATTTTTGGCTGAATTCAGCTACCGCCAGCTTAATAGCCTCGGCGATAAAGGTCATAGTACCCGCCGCCGGATCCAGCACTCTCACCGAATCAGCGGCAAAGCCGTCGGTTTTGCCGAAGTATTCCTTTAAGATAATATTTAGCGAGCGCACAATGTAGGACACCACCGGCTCCGGGGTATAATACACCCCCCGCCGCTCGCGGGTCTGGGGGTCGTATGCGCTCAGGAAGGTCTCATAAAAATGAATAATCGGGTCTTTGCCTTTACCCTCGTGATAGTATTCGTGCAGTATTTGATTTACCTCGGCCACTGCCAGCACCTCGGCGATATCATCAATCGGCCACTCCATCCGCTGCGGGATGTCGGCCGATGAGATAAAGCGGAAGATGTCGCGCAGGATACCGATGGTGCGGGGGATGTAATCTATGGCCCGCCGCCGGTTAAATTCGTCTTTGGCCCGGGTGCGGGCGGCAAACAGGCCGTAGGTTATGGTCTGGGCATATAGATCGGCAAAGTCTTTTTTGGTTAAGCCGAAGATAAGATGCTTATGAAATGCCTCATAAAAACCCAGTATGGGCTTGCTGCCCCTGGTCTCCTCCTCTTTTAACTCCTCGGCGATAATCTCGTCTCTCAGGTATTTGGTCTTTTTAGCCAACTCCAGCGCCAGCGATTTAGCCGAATAGGTTTTGGGTAATGAAAATGAGAAAAATTTCTCTAACAATCCGGCAAAGGCCGCTTCATTTTCCACCGCCGGCAACTGGCCTAACTGCATAGTAAACGGCCGGCCGATACTTAGCCTGTCGATAAGCGCTCCGTTACGATATAGCCTGAACTCAAAGAAGTTGGTGAGGATAAGGTTATGGAAGGTGTTAAGATAGCGTTTTAGTTGCGGGCTGGTCTCTATCTGGTCTAAATGTTCTGTGGTCGGGTGTTTTGCCTCGATATAACCGGTGATATGCTGCCTTCCGTCCCAGATTCTAAAATCGGGATTACCGGCTTCGGTCTTTTTGGGTTGGGAGGTTATCTGTACTTTATTATAACCTGTAACAGCGGCGCAATCGGTAAATAATTCCTCCAGGGCACTGTAATAGCTTTCCTCCCTGGCATCCCCGCGCTGTGTTATGGCATAACATTTTTTAAAATAAGACTTAAGCTGCAATTTTATCATGTTGATATATTTTATCATGATATAAGCCTTTTTCAAACACAAATGTATTGTGCCGGGGAATAAGGCCGAATCATTTCCTGAGTCGTGGACACTTTTGTGATGTTTCGGCTTGTCCTCAAGCCGAAACATAAATGATTGCAATATATTATAATGTATTATAATGGTTTCGGCGTGGGGACACGCCGAAACATCAGGCTTATGGAGAAGGCCTTGTCTATCCAGCAAGCTGACGGCGAGCGGCTGGGCCGGCTGCTGGTTAATCTGGGCTTTATCTCAGAAGAGGGAGCTGCTTAAAACCGCCGCCCGGCAGTTAAATCTTGAATATCTGCCGCTGGTTAGGTTCCCCACCTCCCCGCCCTTAACTATCGGCATTCCCACTAAATTTGTGGAGGAGAAAAACCGCTTAATTCAAAATTGCAAAAAATAACCAAACCTAATTGGTAAATTTTACCGGAACACCCCACTTTTTCAGAACTCTCACCCAGTTATTTGAACACCCTTGGGCTAATAAGGCCGTTCTACTTCACCGTCGGTAGAAGCCCGTTTGCCTTGCCATACCCCATGGTAAGGCACCGCCTGCCCACTTATTTCCATAAAACTGATGCAGGCGATTCTGAAGCCCAGCTCTATTTCCACCGGGTGTGAATTAAAATTGTGCAGGGCGAAGGTCAGCACTCCCTGATAGTTTGGGGATATGTAAGCGGTTTTAAGATACATTCCGCAACGGAAGAGAGTGGTGCGGGTGCGTACATCGGCTAATAGGTCGTGCGGGATATTCACCTGTTCGATGGTTTGTACCAGCACTAATTCCCCCGGCGAAATTGAGTAGCTTTTAGCTTTACTGCCGGGACCCAGTAACGATTCGATTTTAGGAGTAATTCTGGAATCCACCGCTAGTTTGGCGCCGCTTACCAGGCGAAGTATTTCGCCTAACCGCAAATCTACGGTTGTTCCCTCAATTTTGTCCAATTGCGCTTTACCTAAACCTTCAATCAGGGGTTTTTTAAGTTTATTGCCATTTTTATCTTCCAGTTCTACCCCTTGCTCGATTAACGCTTTAATTCGATTGGCGCCAAGTATCATTTTCCCCTCTTATCTATTATAGGATGTCAGTCAAAATAGGATGTCAGTCAAAAAAAATCCCCCTTTTTAAGGGGGGATTTAAAAAATGCTTATTTTCAACCCGATTTATTCATAAATTTACATTAAACTGTTAGGCTTGGCCGGGAGTAAGAGAAAAGGCAATACCCAATTTTACTAAAAAGTTACCGGCTACCTCCTTGGGGTTTTTACCTTCCTGTTCCACCTTGGCAATCATTCGTCCCATAGTGTTATTATCGATCTTGCCTTTTAGCTTATTTATTAACCTTGCCAGCGCAGGAAATTTTTCCAGGGTGTCCTTGCGTACCACAGGAGCTGCATACAGGGGCAAACTCTTATCCTTAATTTCATCACTCTTGCCGGTAAAGCCAAAGGTTTTCAGCCAGATAAGATTAAAATTTTTGCTATAGGCTTTCTTCACCCGGCGGTAGATCTTCTTCGGGTCATGTTCACCATTCGATTCTTCTCCCAGTATCTCTTGCAATCCGACACCGGTATACTCTACAAATATTTGAATTTCATTAGCTTCTAATGCTCGATGAGCTTCCTGGCTATCTTCCATTTCCTTGAAGACTATTTTGGTGCCGGTCCTTTCTTCTATCAATATTCCCAATAGTTCTGACAGGATTGCCTGCTCGGTGACATTCCGATAGCCTATGGTAAGTTTTCGCCCGACACAGGCTTCGGTTAATGGTACAAGACCGGGTGTTCCCAGTAATAATACTGCTAATACCAGTGCAGCAAATTTTTTATAATTAAGCATTTAGACGCTCCTTTAAAAAAGTATTTTTCTCTCTACTGCCTTAATTTAAGGACAACCCTATTTATAAGATGTAAAGATGGAAGGAACTATTCCTCAAATTGACCTATTTTCCTATATTTATTATACCTTGCTTCTAACAATTCATCAAGAGAAAAATTATTAAGCTCCTTTATATTTCTTAATATTGCCCGGCGTAATATGCCGGCCATGGTTTTATGATTATGGTGCGCCCCCCCGGGCGGCTCGGTTAGTATTTCATCTATAATCCCTAAATTATAAGCATCCTGGGCGGTAAGCTTCAATGGATCGGCTGCCTCACGGGCTTTAGAAGTATTACGCCATAAAATAGCTGCACAAGATTCAGGTGAGATTACCGAATAGATGGAATTCTCCAACATGATAATACGGTCTCCCACCCCCAGGGCCAATGCTCCACCACTACCACCCTCGCCGGTAACTACTACTACTATGGGTACTCGTAGTTGACACATCTCCCTTAAGTTTACCGCAATAGCCTCAGCCTGTCCCCTTTCTTCGGCGCCAATTCCGGGATAAGCCCCAGGAGTATCTATCAGCGTTAATACCGGTTTAGCAAATTTCTCCGCCAGCTTCATTAAGCGGAGCGCCTTGCGGTAACCCTCAGGGTTGGGCATGCCGAAATTATGGGCCAGTTTTTGCTTGGTGTCACGTCCTTTCTGATGTCCGATCAGCACCAAAGGCACTGAACGAATCCTACATAAACCGCCAACAATTGAACTATCTTCTGCAAAGCGGCGATCACCGCGAAGTTCCGTAAACCCATCCAGCATAAGTTTGATGTAGTCCTTACAATATGGACGGTCGGGATGACGAGCCAGTTGGGTTTGTTGCCAGGGACTCAAATTGCTGAATATATCCCGCTGAAGCTTAGCCAGCTTTTTTTTGAGTTTTTTAATATCGGCCTGATAATTTTCATGACCGCCTGAAGAAAGCTCTTGTAAGCGCTCTATTTCAATGTGTAGCTCTTCCAATGGTTTTTCAAAATCCAAATAACGTTTAATCATTAATTTTTATCTCTGAATAGAAAATTATATAATCGCAGTTGTCCTGAATGCTAAGCCCCGCCACTGCCCGCTTAATCGGGAATTGAGATAATGCTGCCCAGGCGGCTATAGATAGAATGACTCCCGAACTGATCGCCGAAAATACGGTCCGGCAGCACTCCGGCAGCGCAATGGGCCAGGCCCACATTCTCTAATTTAAGCCCGGTTAATTTATTAGCCAATTTAGTAAGCTCATTCTCAGTCAGGTCAATAAAGCGCCCGCCGCCAACCATTAAATATACCTTTTTCGAAATAGTCTCATTTGCGACCTTAATCAAATTGGGCCAGCCGGTATGAAAACAGCCCGATACGATTACCGCTCCCTGCTTGGTTTTTATGGCCAGTGAAAGCTCTTCTTTTATACCGAAGCGGACGGAGTCAGGATTAGTTTGAAAAATATGGATTCCTTCAGCTATTTCCTGGTGTTTGTTCACATAATTCAGCTTCCATGAAGCCGGATAGTCGGCTTTATTAAAATCAGCCGGTAAATAAGTCACTATAGCTGGATTTTCAGTAAGTAAATATTTCATTCCCCCATAATGATCGGGGTGCATATGAGAAATAATCAAATAGTCAATATCTTGAGGAGCATACCCCAGTTTTTTCATATTATGCTTGAAGATGTTCTCATGCCGGCCGGTATCCACCAGGATGTTGATCCCCCCCCTTTTTACTAGGGCCGAAAACCCCCAACCAACCTGCAATTCCGGCTGCCTGGTTTCACTGTCGTAAAGGATATGTATCTCATCCCCGGCAAATACGAGCGAGGAACAAATAATTACCATAGAAAACATGAATAACAAAGCATACAGACACGGTTTTATGGTTTTCATTAATTTCAGTGAGTTATACTGCCGCATAATACAAAAATCCTGGCTGTTTTGTGATAATGGATGACTATAACTATAGCATACTTTAAGCCATTATTCAAAATAAACGGTGTTTTTACCGAATAATTGTTCGATTTTAGCCACTAATTTTTCGCTGGGGGTAATTTTAAAGCCGGGCCCGGCGGCTAAGGTAACTTCCTGTTGCTTGGGGGTTAAAAAATGCAGCAGCACCGGGCATGATCCTTGATAATTATTCAACTCCTGTCGTAATGTTTCCAGGTTTTCTTCAGTAAGCCCGGGCACCAGGATTTTAATGTGCACTTTTTTGGTTAACCGCTGCCGCACTTCATTTAATGGAAAAACCTCCTGTGCCCTGATCTTAGCCGCCTCGTCTTTGGTATATTTCTCGCCTTTGACTAAGATAGGGCTGTCGCTGACCAGCAGGTGAGAGGCGGTTTTATAGACATCAGGCAATATGGTTATTTCGCTGAAACCGACTAAGTCTTCCAGGTTTACAAAGCCCATCGGCTCGCCGTTCCTGGTTTTTATTTCTTTTACCCCGGTTACCAGCCCCGCCAGGGAAACCTGATCGCCATCAGTGCGGTTAGCAATCTCTGCCGAGCTACAGGTGGCATAGTGTTTGATCTCGGTTTCGTAACGGGCCAATGGATGACCGGTTATATAGAAGCCGATTACCTCCTTCTCGGCGGTCAGCAATTGATTCTCAGGCCACTCTTCTATAGCCGGGAGTTCGGCGTAGCTGGGGGCGGACTCCTGCCCTTGTTCTAATATATCAAATAAATTGGTCTGCCCGTGCAGCTTATCCTGTTGCAGGCTCTGGCCAACCTCTATGGCCTGATCCAATACCTCTAATAACTGTGAACGATAAGCCCCGGTGGAATCGAAGGCGCCGCATTTAATCAAGCTTTCTATCACCCGGCGGTTGACGCTGCGCAAATCCACTTGCCTGCAAAATTCATATATGGAATCAAAGCGTCTGGCTTCCTCGCGGGAGTTGATAATTTCAGTGACCGCTGATTCACCCACATTTTTTACCGCCGCCAGGCCAAAGCGGATACTATCCCCTACCACCGTAAAGCGTTGATAACTTTCGTTTACATCGGGCGGTAGAATGCTTATGCTCATTTCCCGACATTCACTGATATATTTTACGATTTTATCGGTATTATCCATTTCACTGGTAAGTAAAGCGGCCATAAATTCTACCGCATAGTGGGTTTTTAAATAGGCGGTCTGGTATGAAATCATGGCATAGGCTGCACTATGCGACTTGTTAAATCCATAGCCGGAAAAATGGGCCATCAAATCAAATATTTTCTCGGCCCGGGCGGGTTTTATTTTTCGGTCTTTAGCCCCGGCGATAAATTTCTTCCGTTGGCTGTCCATCTCGGCGGCTTTCTTTTTTCCCATGGCGCGCCGCAGGATATCGGCTTCTCCCAGGCTGAAACCGGCCAGGGTACTGGCAATCTGCATTACCTGTTCCTGATATACCATTACGCCGTAAGTTTCTTTCAGGATAGGTTCAAGCAGCGGATGGTCATATTTGATGGGTGTTTTGCCTGCTTTCCGCTTGATAAAATCATCCACCATCACGCTGCACAGCGGGCCGGGGCGAAACAGGGCCACCAGCGCCACCAGATCGGCGAAGCATTCCGGTTTCAAGCGGCGCAAAAGGTCTCGCATGCCGGAACTCTCCAGTTGGAAAACCCCCACCGTTTGACCATCGGCAAGCAGTTTGAAGGTAGCCGCATCATCCATGGTAATTTCCGCTAAGATAAGCTCCTGCCGGCGCGCCTGGCGGATAAAATTGAGGGTGTTCTCTATTACAGTTAGCGTGCGCAGGCCCAGGAAATCCATCTTGAGCAGCCCGATTTTCTCCAGGATTCCCATGGGATACTGGGTCATTACTTCCCCCTTGGGCCCCTTATATAGCGGTACGTATTCAAGCAGTGGTTTGGGGGTGATTACAATACCGGCGGCATGGGTGGAGGCGTGGCGGGTCAAGCCCTCCAGCGTTTTGGCAATATCCAGTAGCTGGGATATTTTGGGGTTGCTTTTTTGAAGCTGCTGTAATTTCTCTTCCTGTTTTATGGCTTCGGTCAAGGTAATGTTCAATATATTGGGTATGGTTTTAGCTAGCTTATCCACCTCGGCATAGGACATATCCAGCGCCCGCCCTACATCTCTGATTACCCCGCGGGCGGCCATGGTGCCGAAGGTAATAATCTGGGCTACATTTTGTTGACCATATTTTTGGCCCACATAGCTTATGACCTCATCCCGGCGCTCCATGCAGAAATCAATGTCGATGTCGGGCATACTTATGCGTTCGGGATTTAAGAATCTTTCAAACAGTAAATTATGATTTAGCGGATCAATATCGGTAATCTGCAGGGCGTAGGCCACCAAACTGCCGGCGGCCGAGCCCCGGCCGGGGCCTACCGCTATCTTCCGCTGGCGGGCAAAGCTTATGAAATCCCACACAATAAGGAAGTAACCGGAATAGCGCATATTGCGAATCACCCCCAACTCATGTGTCAATCGCTTAACTACCGGGTCATCCTTATCATTAATATTCAAGTTGGGATAACGCTTTTGCAAACCATCCAGGGCCAGCTTTTCCAGATAACTGTCTAAGTCATAGCCCTCCGGTACCTGATAATGCGGCAGGTGTAATTGATTAAATTCAAGCTCCAGATTACAGCGCTGGGCAATCTCTATCGTATTGGTTACCGCTTGCGGAGTTTCGCTGAACATCTGGTGCATCAGTTCGCTTGATTTAAAATATAGCTCCGAGGTCGAGAATCGCATCCGCTGGGAATCATTTATGGTTTTGCCGGTCTGAATGCAGAGCAGGATTTCATGGGCGTATGCATCTTCCTTTCGCAGGTAATGGCAGTCGTTACTGGCTACCAGCGGAATGTCCATTTGTTGGCTTAATTTGATTAGTTCTTTGTTTAATTCAGTCTGCTCCGGTATCCCGTTTTGCTGAATCTCAAGGTAAAAATCATTACCCCAGATGTCTTTGAATTCTTTAGCCACCTGCATGGCTCTATCATGTTGTTGGGTAAGCAGTAGTTGAGATATTTCTCCCTTAAGGCAGGCGCTTAAGGCGATTAATCCCTGGCTGTGTTGTGCCAGAAGTTCCTTGTCCACTCTGGGTTTGTAATAAAATCCTTCGAAATAACCGGCGGTAACCAGCCGGGTTAAATTATGATAACCGGTCTCATCTTTGACCAGTAATACCAGGTGGTGTGCCGCATCACCGGCGCTGCTGTTACGGTCAAAGCGGCCTTTGGGGGCTACGTAAACCTCGCAGCCGATGATGGGTTTAATGCCTTTGTGCAAGGCCAGTTGGTAAAACTCGACCGCCCCGAACATGTTTCCATGATCGGTTACCGCCAGGGCCGGCATGCGGTATTCGATAGCCTTATCCAGCAGGTCTCCCAGCCGGCAGGCCCCGTCCAACAAACTATATTGGCTGTGTACATGCAAATGCACGAAATCGGTATGCTTCAATTTTAATAGACCTTTCTTTTGCTGATACGGTAGTTGTTAGTCAATTTATTCGTCAGTTATGGTTGCGATAGAAATTCGGCCAGCCGGTCTACAATTTCCAGGGCTTCCAGCCCGGATAGCTTTTGGGTTACCCCGAAGATTCCGGTTGCCTGTGGAGACATTATACCCAAAGCGGTTACCCGATTAACAGCGCCATAATATTGATTTTCCGGCGATACATCTTTATAGAGCCGGTTTCCGGATTCATCGGGTAACGTCCTGACTTCGGCCAACTGCTGCAATGCCTTATCGACAATGCTGGCCGCTTCACCACGGGAAATATTCGCCTCCGGCAGAAAATAGTGATTGGGATATTCATTCATCAGTCGATTTCTTACCACATAAATAATATACTCTTTTGCCCAGTGAGCAGAGATATCGGGAATGACTACCGGTACGTCCAGGCTGGCCAGACTTTTTCCAGGCGGCAATCTCAGGTTCAGCGCAAACAGGGCTGCCAATTGACCCCTGGTTATGGCTTTGGCATAGCTTATTTTCATAAACTCTACAGGTACCGGTCTGTCCCGATATAGTTCTTGTTGAACCAACTGGAGTAGTTTCTTGCTTTCCTGATCATCGGTATTTAACATAAGGTTGTGTTGCAGGGCTTTGCGGGCTTGATCATATTCGTATAACCCCAGATATGCCTCTCCCAGGCGCTTCCATACTAAAGCGTTTTCGGGAATGATACCCGCGGCTAATTTTAGATTATCCACTGCCGGGCGATATTGCCGCTGATAGATATAAACCCCGCCCAACTCCAGGTACGCTTCTCCTGACTGTTTATCAGCCTGGATGGCTGATTGAAAGCTGATCCTGGCCTGCTTCCAGTCGGCTGAATCCCGAAAAGCAATTCCCTGTTTAAGGTACTGCCGGGCGAGTTTTTGTTGAGTAAGTTTCGCCTTGGGATGGTTGGGCTGAAGCTTCAGGGCAGTATTCAAATACTTAAGCGCCAATTCATATTTCCCTTGATCCATATATATTGTACCCAGGGCAATACTGGCTTCCACCAGGCTGGGTTCCAGTTCCAGGGCGCGCTTATAATTTGTTTGTGCCAGATACAGTTGTTGGGTAAGATAGTAAATTTCTCCCAGGGCCATGTAAGGAGCTATAAATTCTTTGTCTTCAACCAGGGCGGAGTCGAATCTGTCGATGGCCAGTTTGTACTTTCCCTGTTGATAGAAATTCATACCACGCAGATATAACTCCTGAGCTAACTTGGAGCTTAGGGCTTTTGTCTCCTCCTCCGGCTGCCTGATGCCCTGAAGCCGCTTAACCCAGCCGGGATACTCTTCCGGCTCAGTTGGGGGTGGAGTAGTAATACAGCCGCATACTAAAATCACCGACATTGCTATCCATATTGTCCAGGCCACCGGCCGGATGCGAAAACATTGCATTATAGAATTAGAACATATCATATATTAGCCTTTAGCGGGGTTTGCTGTAGTTTACTTTCAATAATAGCGGCGGTTTTAAAGTCCACCTCGGCTTCTATAAGTATTCGATCGTCAAGGTATCGGGAGTTAAGCACCCGGCCCTTCTTATGAATCAGTGATATGATTGCCGATTCCTCATAGGTCAGGCTGAGCGATATTCTGGTTAGCAGATGCTGTAACTGTTGCTCGATCCGGCGGAGCAACTGGTCTAAGTTAAGCCGGTATAGGGCGGCCACAGCTACCTGGGCGTCTGCTATGCGGCTCAGGCATTTTATTAAATTTTTGTTCTTTAGTTGATCCGTTTTGTTAAGCACGGCTATGGTCGGTTTATCTTCTAATCCCAACTCGGACAAGATGCTGTTTACCGTGGCTACTTGCTGCTCGATGTCAGGGTGACCGGCATCTATAACATGCAGCAGGATATCGGCTTCGGCCACCTCCTCTAATGTGGCTTTGAAGGCCTCTACCAACTGGTGAGGCAGCTTGCGGATAAAGCCCACCGTATCGGAGATAAGCACCGCCTGATGATTAGGAAGCTCAATCCTGCGGGTGGTAGTGTCCAGGGTGGCAAACAGCTTGTCTTCCACCGAAACATCAGCCCCTGACAGGGCGTTGAGCAGCGTAGATTTTCCGGCGTTGGTATAACCTACCAGGGCAATAACCGGCGTCGGCACTGACTGGCGCTTTTCCCGGTAAAGCTTGCGGTGCTTACGCACCCCTTCCAAATCAGCCTTAATCTTGGCGATTCGCTGCCGAATTCGGCGCCGGTCCACTTCCAGTTGAGTCTCTCCCGGCCCCCGGGTGCCTATACCGCCGCCCAGTCGCGAGAGCATAAGCCCTTTGCCTACCAACCTGGGCAATAGATACTCCAGTTGAGCCAGCTCTACCTGAAGCTTTCCCTCCCTGGTATGCGCCCGTTGGGCAAATATATCCAGGATAAGGCTGGTACGATCAATTATTTTGCACTGGATCAGGTCTTCAAGGTTGCGTTGCTGGCCGGGGGTTAAATTATCATCAAATACTACCAGGTCAAGCCTCAATTCCTGGCAAACATGGTGAATATGCTCGGCCTTGCCTTTACCGATAAAGTATGCCGGGGTAGGCTTGGGGCGGTTTTGAATGACACGACTTGCTACCTCCCCTCCGGCAGTGTGAACCAGTTGGGTCAACTCATCCAGCGAATCCTCAATTTCGTAGTCGTTATTACCAGGCAGCCTTAAAGCTACCAGTAATGCCCGCTCTTTTTCCGGCAAAATATTACCTGCTCAAACATATCCCGCACCGGCAGGATAAGCCCTTACTTGTTGATATTCTTAAGTTATTGCGTTGCCATGTCTTTACTGAATAATACTCGATGTTGCCCGATTTGTCAACCCGGCAGGCCCTTGATTAAAGGGGACTTCACCCCCCCCCTTATTAAACGGCTATACATGTAAAAAATGATTTCTCTGGCTGGTTACAGTAGGCCGGTGGCCTGTTTTATGCGGTCGGCCAATTCGGTGTCGATGGTTTTCAGCCCGCCAAAGCTGTTTTATAGCTCATTAAGCGGGCCGCCGGCTTTTTTAGTGATGGCGGCGGTCAGCCCTTTTTCCAGGCGGGCGGCTTGATCTCCGGCTAGATTTTTTACCGCCGATTGCAGTACGCTATCCAGGTTTGATTTTAATTTTATATCATAATCCCGGATAGTGCCACTGATGTCGGCAGTTAAATTGAATTTTGAAACGTCCGATATGGCCGAGCTTATGGCGGTAACTATCGGATTGGTCGCATCAGGTTTACCAACCGAGAATTTAGTTGAGGTCAGCCCGGAAACCAACCTTGCGGTGATGGATTCATGGCTTAAGCCAGCCTTAAGATTAATATCCGCCAGACCTTTCTGTAAGCTGAGCGGCAGGTCTTTGCTGTCGGATAGGATTATGTTCCGGGCTTGATAGCCTTTGATGGAGAAATTAATGCTATCCCGGCTTTTTTCGGGCACTATATGGTTAAGTGTGCCGTCAAATTTCAGGGACTTAACGTCCTTTATACTATCTCCAGTGAAAACAAAGCTGAGCGGCAGTCCAAGTACATCCTGGTCGGGGGTGATATTCTGTAGCTTGCCGCTCAGGGCGCCGATCCTGGTTTCTATCCGGGTAACCCGTACCTTGCGGATTAAAAAATCAGGGGTGGGGTGGCGCTCCTTAAAACGGACATATACCCCCTTGCCTCTAAGGGGCTTCACCACTTCGGTGTCGCTGCCCTCCTGCTTCACTCCGCTACGTTCTAAAAACGGCTTTAACTTGTCATACCAGCTAAGCGCAGTTTGCGTCCAATTACCGATTTTTTCACCCAGCAGCAGCTTAGTAATATTAGCCAGCCCTTGGGGTGAGAGTGCATATTTCTCCTTTAGGCGGCGTACATCGTCAACGGGGGCCGCCTCGGCTTCTTTTATGCGCTTCTGTAACAATTGTATACCGTTATCCAGGTCATGCCTGGCAGTTTTGATAAGCTTTAAGTCTTTTTCCAGCTCTTTTTTTATGGTCACCAGCTCGCCGAATCCACTTAATATACCCCCGAAGCCGCCTTTGCCTATCGATTTTAGGCCCTTAATGCGACGCTCATAATCTTTCAACTTATCTTTATCCGGCAGCTCTTTCAGGCGTTTTTGCCATTTTATTTTTTCCCGGTCAATATCGTTGCGCACCGATGCTATCAATTTAAGCGATTTCAAGTCTTCTTTTTCCAGAATCTCTTTTACATCGGGAAGCTTAAAGGAAGGTAATTCAAGTGCTTTACTAATTTTCTTTTTTATGGTTGGGGTAGCCGCTTTTTGCTTAATTTTCCCGGAAGTTTTACGGGGAGTATCAAACCGCACCCCATCCAGGGTCATCTCGTTAATGGTTATTTTGTTTAACAGCGCACTTGTTAAGTCTATGGAACAGGCGATGCGGGTGATTTCAACCGCATTTTCCATGGGCTTATCGGGGTTGGTAACCTGTAGACGATAAAGCGATAAACCGGCGGGGAAAAGAGAGAGATCAGCCCGGCCCAGTTCTACCCTGGCGCCGACAAGCCGGCTGCCGCTATCTTCAATGGTGCGCTTAACAAGGCTGTCGACAAAGAAAAACCACAAGCCAAAAATAATAAGCGTGAGGCTTACAAAAGCACCGATTCCCCACCAACGCAACCATTTTTTCATATATTATCTCATCCGCTCAAGCGACTGGTAAATATGGTAGAATTTGTTTGCCTTTAATAGCTGCATAAGCCGGGTTTTCTGCACCCAACTGAGTATATTCTCTCTATAGCGGATGACGGCCGATTTTACGATTAAGTGAAACGGGATAAAAAGTATTAATGAGAAAAGCAGGCTCCCGGCTACTATAGGGTTGTTGAACCTTTCCAGTCGCCAGAGTGAGGAATTATAAAGAATTGTCCAGATGCTCTCCAGCGGCCCGGCGGTCAACATGCTAAGCCCGATCCAGTGAAAGAATGGGTCCAAAAGATATGCCAGCCCTGAGAAGAATAAAAGTCCCAGCAGAAAGGCCGACAAATTAACCCGCAGCATGAGGACTAAAAGCAACACCAAAATATTATGCAGCGAAAAAAGCGGGGTCAGACCCGCCAGCATGGCCAAGGCCAGGGCTAAGCTGATCTGACTGGGATCAGTCTCAGAATTTAAGACTTTCAATAACCTGGCCAGCATTTTCAGCATAACATATGTTCCGGTGGTTTAAGGATTGGCAATTGATATACAGTAGTCTAATAGTTGATCAGTGAAAATATGTCGTAACCGCTTAATTTATCCCGGCCGTTTAAAAAGCCAAGCTCGATCAAAAAGCCGATGCTTATAATATTGCCTTTAAGCTGTTCTATCATCTGGGTTACCGCCCCGATAGTGCCGCCGGTAGCCAGCAGATCGTCTATGATAAGCACTCGTTGACCGGGAGCGATGGCATCCTGATGGATTTGCAGCGTATCAGTGCCGTATTCCAGTTCATAGCTCACCTCATGGGTTTTATAGGGCAGCTTGCCCGGTTTTCTGATAATCGCAAGGCTCGCCTCCAGTTTATAGGCGATTGGAGCGCCGAAAATAAAACCACGCGCCTCCACACAAGCCACTACCTCAATTTGCTTATCGACATAATGGGCCGCCAGATCATCTACCGCTTGTTTAAAGGCGGCTGCATCATCCAGCAGGGTGGTAATGTCTTTAAATATAATACCCGCTTTGGGGAAATCGGGAATATCTCTAATCTTCTGCTTTAAATCCAAGATTGTGTCTCCTTTTTGGTGTAGTGGTTATGTTTTAATTAATTTTTTGATGTTTTCTGATGTTTGATGTTTCGGCCTGTCCCCAGGCCGAAACCTACAAGGGGGACGCTGGCCTTAAGTTTTTCGGCTTGGGGACAAGCCGAAATATCAAATAAATCTAAACATAAAAAGACATTTTTGACGGGATTAACAGGATTGTTATTTAACCACCGATGCACACAGATAAAATAACTTATATCGGCATTCATCGATGGTTAATTATTCTTCTTCTATAATAGCCCCTTTAGATTTAGCAAATTCAAGCTATAGGTATTTTCAGAGATGAATTTGCATAAATATAGCACGATTATGTTGCTATTTACAAGCCTAATTCAGATACAAATTACGTATGTAGTTTTAGCGGGATACACAGGAGCAGTTGAATAAATAGGGTGTGGGATTTAGAGCAATTCCGAGAGGTTGATGTGCTGGCGAAACAGGAAACGCCGCAGTTTTTTCAGCGCCGAGCCTTCTATCTGGCGGATTCTCTCACGGGTAAGCCCGAACATGTTGCCGATTGCATCCAGGGTTTGAGGCTCCGTATCTTCCAACCCGAAACGGAGTTTAATGATGTCTTGTTCCTGGTCAGTCAATATGCTTAACAGCAGGTTTATATTTTCTTTGCGACGCTTTAAGGATGTGGCTTCGATAGGAGAAATTATATTCTTATCTTCGAGTACATCTTTTAAGGCATTGCCGTCTTTATAACCAATCTCTGTTTCCAGCGAGGCGGGGGGGTGGATCATTTGCATAATATGAGCAATTTGCTCAGGCGGCAGGGACATTTCCTCGGCGATCTCCGGCGAGGTGGGTACCCGCCCAAATTTATGAACCATATTGCGCAGTACCCGCACGAACCTGGTTAAGCGTTCGACCACATTTATAGGCAGCCTGATGGTTCGAGTGTGCTTGGCCAGCGCCCTTACCATGGACTGTCTGATCCACCAGGTGGCATAGGTGCTGAAGCGATAGCCCATCTCCGGTTTAAACTTCTCTACGGCCTTTATTAATCCCAGATTACCTTCTTCGATTATATCAGCAAGCGGCAGGCCACAGTGCATATATCTCTTGGCCACACTGACCACTAACCTGAGATTGCAATTGATCATTCTCTCCCGGGCGTTGACATTCCCGGCTTTGGCCTGCTGCGCCAGCTTAAACTCCTCTTCAGAATTCAATATCGGCAGCCGGCTGATTTCCTGAAAATAGTATTGGATAGAATCATATTCGCAGTTTTGTTTCAATGTATTTCTGCTTTCTGAGAGAAACTCATCTTTTTCAGGTGCTTGGGCTGAAGGGGCAGTAAATTCGGCTTCATATTCGGTATTTATATTATCATTCATAGGGAAACTCAATATGCCCGAATAATTCGGGATTAGTCACCAGCAAAATGATATTAAATTGAGGGGTTATGCGGTCTTTCGACGTCAGTGTACCTTGGGAAATTGCTTATACCTGCGATGAGCGGGGGTCGCAACTCACCTCAAATGATCGAAAAAACGGGCTGTATTGCTTTGCTTTCATCGCTACGAACCCCGACAAGCTTCCCGGTAAAAATAATTATTGAAACGCTTGCATCTCTTTAAAGAGACAAAAAAGGTCTGAATTATTCCCTTTTTACGGTAAATATGCTAATGGATTTACTGTTTGTTCACCGTGCCTGATCTCAAAGTGCAGTCGGGGACTGCCGGCCCGGCCGCTGCTGCCTGTTTTAGCAATTGCCTGGCCCTTGGTTACCCATTGGTTAGCAGTTACCAGGTTAGCCGAATTATGGGCATATACTGTAAAATACTGGTGTTTATGCTTTATTATCACCATATTTCCATAATACTGCATTTTATTGTCGGCGTAAATAACCCGCCCGGCGTTTGCGGCCAGAATATTGGTACCGGCTGGAGCGGCAATATCAATGCCATCGTTTTTTATTCCCGATTGATAACCATAACCGGCAACCATTTTCCCCTTTAACGGCCAACTGAACTTCAGTTGCCCGGCCTTTGCCGGCCGGCGACTTTTAGCAGCGGTAACCCTGGATTTTTTGGTAGCTTTGGGAATAAAAAGTTTCTGCCCCACCTGGATTTTATTTGGATCAGATATTCCATTAGTGCGTGTTATATCTTCTACCCGGACACCATAGGCTTTGGCTATTCGCCACAGGGTTTGTCCCCGGCGTACTGTATGGTATGTTCCTTTTCGATACCGGTAATAAGTCTTTTTATGTCTGGGTGAACCCGAACAACTGGAAAACAATAATAATAAACAAAAAATTAGCTGGAAATAAAAACGCCGCAAACGGGAGTTAAGAAACCTCGATAATACGGTAATTGTATTTTCGGCCCAAATAATTCGGGCGCTGTTGGTAGCGAAACTACACATGACCGAAAACCATAAACTTATCAGTTTCCAATTAATAATTTTTTATGCGATTGAAAAAAATATAATTGAATTCGCTCCTAAAGAGTACACCTCTACCATTGGCCGTGTGACAGCCAACAGGAGGCAATGTTGAAATATCCACATAGATTAGTTCAGCTTATGGCTGATCACTTCATAGGCCTTAGCCACCGCTGCTGCCGGCTGGTCAACAAGAATTATATTTGGGTCCACATTCCAGGTTTTTATGCCGATCACCGGTTTGCCCAACTTCAGGGCCAGCGCCAGCTCACTTAATGTGCCATAGCCTCCCGCTACCGCAATAAGTACCTGGGAAGAATGAACCACCAAGGCGTTTCTGGCATGCCCCAGATCGGTAACAATTGGAATATCTATATAAGGATTGGCATCGGCAAAATTGCTGCCGGGTAATATGCCAACCGTAATGCCGCCGGCCAGCCTGGCTCCCTTAGCCGCCGCTTCCATAACCCCGCCTAAACCGCCACAGACCAACACTCCCGCCTGTCGGGCAATTTCAGCGCCCACTTCCTCGGCCAACGCTGCAATTTCCGGCGAACAACTACCGGCCCCGATTACTCCGATCTGTGGCATAATAATTTAACATAAAATTAAGGGGTGCCTTGAAAAAGGGGGTATATCCCCAAGGGGACCAGTCCCCAAGGGAACCTGTCCCCAAAAACTGAGTTATTATAACACCTTTAACCTAACAATCAAATGAAAAAAGGGGGGTACGTTTCAAGCTGGTTAGCGGCTTAAGGACAGAGTTGCCATACCAAGTTGTATTCAAAGATATATTTATCGACGCCGGCTAACAGCCTGCGACTACAGCGGTAGCCGCAAGCTTTAGGTTACGCATATTATACATATGAACGCCACCTGGTATTATTATAACTTAAAATCTCTCATAAAGACCGCCGTATCCTCAGGGATGGCTACGTTGATATAAATTCCGGAGCCCAGTTCAAAACCGGCAGCCTGGGTAAGCCGGGGGATTATCTGCATATGCCAGAGATAGTACGGTTTATGCTCATCATCTACCGGGGCGGTATGGATGATGAAGTTATAATCGGGGTTTCCCAGGCCCACATACAGTTTCATAAGCACTTCCTTAAGAACTTTGGCAAAGTCCTTTACTTCGGTCTCTGAGATGTCACCGAAAGATGATTTGTGCGCTTTGGGCATGATCCAGGTTTCAAAGGGGTAATGTGAGGCAAAAGGATGCAGCGCTATGAAATGTTTAGTGTCAGCCACGATTCGGACATTTTCCTCCAGTTCAGCCCGCTCTATATCGTGATGCAGGCAGCGCCCGGTATTATCGAAATGCTGGGTAGTCACCCTGTATTTTCTTCTAATATAGGGCGGCACAATGGGTGAGGCTACAATCTGGGTATGCGGATGCTCTAAAGATGTACCGGCGCCGGCCCCATGATTTTTAAAGATTATAATTATCTTAATGTTGGGGTCTTTCTTCAGCGCATGGTATCTATCTTTATATACCTGTATTAGCGCTTCAACCTGCCTATCATCCATAAATGGAATGAACTGATTATGCAGGGGGGTTTCGATAACTACTTCATGCCTCCCGTAACCATGACTTTTTCGGAAAAGCTTCCATTCTTCCCGTTTAGTATCCCCATCAGGTGACAAGGCGGCAAATTTATTGGGTATTACCCGGATGGCCCACTTATCGGGCTCACCGTAGGTAGCCTCAGCCGGGGGGGTCAGGTGTTCATTGCCCGGGCAGAAAGGACAACCATCATTGTGAACCGGCAGAGATTTATTGGCCGGCTGATTTTTATTAAACTCATGCGGCCGTTTGGCCCTTTCTTTGGCTATGATTATCCAGTCGTAAGTGGTGGGGTCTTGCCTTAGCTCCGACATGATTTGTCTCCTATGCGAGATATTAGTTTATACGTATGACGGGCAATCATTAAATCCTCGTTGGTGGGGATGACCATTACCCGGCAGGAACTTTCCGGGGCAGAGATAGTTTCGGCCTGGATTTCGTTCCGGCGCTCATCGAGTCGGATACCCAGAAACCTTAAACTATGACATACTTTCTCCCGCACCGGGGTTGCCCGCTCCCCGATACCGCCGGTAAACACCAGGGTGTCAATGCCCCCCAAGGTCGCTGTCAGTCCCCCAATCTGCTTACCAAGCTGATAACAGAACATCTCCACCGCCAGCTTTGCCGTCGGTTCAGTTTTTCTTTTTTCCAGCAGAATCTTCATATCCGGGCTTATCCCGGAAACACCCAGCAGCCCCGACTGGTGGTTCACCAACTGATCAATCCGGGAAGCATCATAACCCTGTTCCTGCATCAGATAGAGCAGAATACCGGGGTCCAGGTCGCCGCTGCGGGTACCCATCATGAATCCACCGGCCGGCGTAAAGCCCATAGTGGTATCCAGCGGCAGGCCATCCCTGACCGCCGCCAGGCTGGCTCCATTCCCCAGGTGGGCGATGATAGTCCGCCCCTGGGCCGCTTTCCCAAGTTTACTTACTATGTATTCATAGGACAGGCCATGGAAACCATAGCGTTGTAAGCCTGCGTCCCACAGGCTGCCGGGCAGGGGGAATCTTTTGGCCACCTCAGGCATGCGGCGATGGAAAGCGGTATCAAAACAAGCCACCTGAGGTAGTTTGGGAAAGCGTTCGTCAATCGCTTCAATGCCCTGTATCTCGCCGGGTAAGTGCAGCGGGGCAAAAGGGATTAATCCTCGTAGCTTGTCAAGAATTTGGGAGTCTACTATTACGGGATTTGTAAACTTCGGGCCGCCGTGAACCAGGCGGTGGCCAACCGCCGCCGGCTGGGAAAGCTTCAGCCCCTCAAGGGCGCTGAAGGCCGCCGCTACCGCCGCCTTATGATCGGGGAAGCCACCAGCTACATCTGCCGGAGGTTCTTTTCGCACCCCCTGAACCCAGAGCCACCCGCTTTCCAGGCCGATGCGTTCCACCGCGCCTTCAGCCAACAGTGTTTCCCCTTTATCCCCCAGTTGGTAAAGGGCGAACTTCAAAGAGGATGAGCCACTGTTAAGACAAAGAATAGAAATCCCGGTTTGCATAATCTTCAGTTACCCCTTTTGTTTTTTTGCCTCATCACGGGTGTACTTCCAGGTCCATTCTCTAATCTCAGGCATATCCTCACCATGGAGGTCAATGTACTCCCGGTGTTCAATCAGCTTATCGCGGACAAACTGCTTGGTATAAGCGGCAATATATCCCAGTTTAGGCACCCGGTCAATTACATCGGCCACCAAGTGAAAGCGATCCAGGTCGTTGAGCACCAGCATGTCAAAGGGGGTGGTGGTGGTTCCCTCTTCTTTATATCCCCTCACATGCAAATTCTTATGATTCGTTCGGCGGTAGGTCAGCCGGTGGATTAGCCAGGGATAACCATGATAGGCAAAGATAATCGGCTTGTCGGTAGTGAACAGGGTATCAAATTCCCTGTCGGACAATCCGTGGGGATGCTCTTCCTTGGGTTCCAGCGTCATCAGATCAACCACATTGATCACCCGCACTTTCAAATCCGGCGCCTGTTGGCGAAGCAATTCCACAGCGGCCAGGGTTTCAATGGTCGGCACGTCTCCGGCGCAGGCCATAACCACATCCGGCTCAGCGCCCCGGTCGTTGCTGGCCCACTCCCAGATACCGATGCCGGAGGTGCAGTGTTTGACGGCCGCATCCATATCCAGCCACTGGGGTTGAGGTTGTTTGCCGGCTACAATGACATTTACATAATTGCGGCTGCGCAGGCAATGGTTGGTTACCGAAAGCAGGGTATTGGCATCCGGCGGAAAGTAAACCCGCACCACATCCGCCTTCTTATTCACCACATGATCGATAAAGCCGGGGTCCTGGTGGCTGAGGCCGTTATGATCCTGCCGCCAGACATGGGAAGAAAGCAGGTAGTTTAAAGAGGCTATGGGGCGCCGCCAGGGAATTTCGTTGCGGGTGACCTTAAGCCATTTGGCATGTTGATTGAACATTGAGTCCACGATGTGGATAAACGCCTCATAGGAGGAGAAAAACCCATGCCGACCGGTGAGCAGATAGCCTTCCAGCCAGCCCTGGCAGGTATGTTCGGAGAGAATTTCCATCACCCGCCCGTCTGGAGAAAGGTGATCGTCCTCAGGGATAGTATAATCCATCCACACCCGGTCGGTGACTTCAAACAAGGCGCCCAGACGGTTGGAGGCGGTCTCATCCGGCCCCATCACCCGGAAATTTTGCTCATCCAGATTGAGCCGCATTACATCCCGTAAGAAATAGCCCATTACCCGGGTGGCCTCCCCCAGAACCTGGCCTGGTTCAGGCACCTCGACCGCATACTTTTGGAAATCCGGCAGCTTCAGATCCTTAAGCAGCAGGCCGCCGTTGGCATGCGGATTGGCGCCCATGCGACGATTCCCCTTTGGAGCCAGTTCTGCCAGTTCGGCAATCAAGCGCCCATGCTCATCGAAAAGCTCTTCTGGTTTATAGCTCTTCATCCACTCTTCCAGTATTTTCAGATGCCCCGGTTTAGTGGCCATCTCGGAGAAGGGTACCTGGTGCGAGCGCCAGAAACCCTCGGTTTTCAGCCCATCAACCGTTTTAGGCCCGGTCCAGCCCTTGGGGGTGCGCAGAATAATCATCGGCCATAAGGGACGCTTGGTCACTCCGCCAGTGCGGGCCTTCTGCTGGATGGTCTTAATCTCGGTAATAATGTTATCCATGGTGGCCGCCATTAGCTGATGCATGACTTGGGGATCGTCTCCCTCCACAAAATAGGGTTTATAGCCATAACCCAGGAATAAGCTTTCCAGTTCCTCATGGCTAATCCTGGCCAGCACCGTCGGATTGGCAATTTTGTAACCGTTTAAGTGCAGGACAGGCAACACCGCTCCGTCGCGGGCGGGGTTTAAGAACTTGTTGGAATGCCAGGCGGTAGCCATGGGGCCGGTTTCGGCCTCACCATCGCCCACCACACAGGCCACTATCAACTCAGGGTTGTCAAAGGCCGCCCCATACGCATGAGAGAGGGCATAACCCAGCTCGCCCCCTTCATGGATAGAACCGGGGGTTTCAGGGGCCACATGGCTGGGAATCCCGCCGGGAAAGGAAAACTGCCTGAATAACTTCTTCATGCCCTCGGCATCCTGGGAAATGTTGGGGTAAACCTCGCTGTAAGTTCCCTCAAGATAAGTATTGGCAACCAGTCCAGGCCCGCCATGACCGGGGCCGGCCACATAAATGACATTCAAATCCCGGGCTTTGATAAGCCGGTTTAAGTGAACGTAAATGAAGTTAAGCCCGGGGGTGGTCACCCAGTGACCCAACAAGCGGGGCTTTATGTGTTCCAGTTTAAGCGGTTCGGAAAACAACGGGTTATTAAGCAGATAAATCTGGCCGATGGAGAGATAATTGGCCGCCCGCCAATACATATCAATTTTATTCAACTGCGCTGCCGATAATGGAGTCCCTACGTCTTCCCTGGTCTTGGTTTGTGCCTTGTTCATCGTTTTGTCCTCCTCTTCCCTGGTTGTAACTTATAATCGCTTGTCTTTTGAGTGAAATTGATAAGCCTACATTCTTAATTTGTAAATCGTTTCAAATGAATTGAACAAGTCCAGATATTGTTCCATGTAGCGGCTGAGCAGAAATTTATCTATCACGGTTTGCCTGGCCCTCCGGCCCATTGTAGCCCGTAGGTGCTCATCCTTTAATAAACAGACGATTCTTGCCGCCGCCTCTTCCACAGAAGATACCAGAAAGCCGTTAACCCCATCCTCGATCTGGTAGCGGATACCCCCCACATTGCCGCCGATTACCGGGGCGCCCTTCCACATAGCTTCAGTTACGGTAAGTCCGAATCCCTCGCGAATGGATTTTTGCAAAACCACCGCTGCCCGCCGCTGCAAAGCATTGACCAGGGCGGTGTCCTGGTGGCTTATAATAATTATGCGCTCTTCTTTGTGTTTTAAGATGGATTCATAGACCTGGGGCCCTTCCGGGTCGTCGGTAGCCACATCGCCCAGCAACACCAGCGTGCAGTCCACTTCCCGCCGGGCTATCTTGAACGCTTTGATTACCCCTTCGGGGTCCTTCCAGGGATCGAAACGCGAAACCTGAGTAATCAGCGGAAGATCAGTGGGGATATTATAATGATTGAGGCGTTCGCTGATTTCAGCTTCACTCATATCACGATTCTGAATAGCGAAGGGGTCTATGGCCGGCATAAAAAACAATTGCGGAACCTTAAGCTGTTGCTTGTATTCTGTAAGACTCAAAATAACCGCATCATATTTTTCAATAAACGGCGATAAATAGCGCCACAATTGCCGGTTGGGTGCGGTCAGATCGATATGACAGCGCCATATCCAGGGGCCTTTCTTGGTGTAGTAGTTAATCATGGGCAGCGGCTGGGGGTCGTGAATGATAACTATATCATGGGCAAGGTGATTGCGAACCGAGTTTTCAAAGACCACCCTTTCGTAAATTTCCTGCTTCCTGGGGGTCAGATTGATTTCATCCCCCTGCAGGGCATTGTGCATTTTCTTGGTAACGGAGAAAAAGTCGGGAGATCCCTGAATAATCCTCCAGCCTACCTTGATACCGGCGCTGTTCATCAACAGCGCCATGGATGACAACAGTTGGGCCACTCCACCCCCGTAATAGGTTGAGTTAATATTGGTTATGTGTAACCCCCGTAATGGTTCGGCCTTTTTATATATCCTTTCAACGGCTTCATTTCCCACAAATCGTTCGTAATCTTCAAGCTGTATTAAGCTGAATTTTTTGATTCCCATGCTAAGTTCTCCCCTTCTTTTTTAATCTTCGTCGGCAATTTATTTAACTTATCCATCAAGATACTCTGCCACAGCTTCAGATTTTAGCCGTACGCAGTCTGAGAGCATTACCGATAACGGACACCGAACTAAAACTCATAGCCGCCGCCGCAATCATGGGACTCAACAGTATTCCGAAAAACGGGTACAGCACCCCGGCGGCGATCGGGATACCGATGCTATTGTAGGCAAACGCAAAGAACAGGTTCTGCTTGATGTTGGTCATGGTGGCCCGGCTTAAGCGGCGCGCCTGGACAATGCCTCGAAAATCGCCCCGCACCAGGGTCACGCCCGCACTTTCCATAGCCACATCGGTTCCAGTGCCCATGGCAATGCCAACCTGAGCCTGGGCCAGCGCCGGAGCATCATTGATTCCATCACCAGCCATAGCCACAATGTGCCCCTCTGACTGAAAGCGCTTGATTACCTCGGCCTTCTGGTCGGGAAGCACCCCGGCCACCACCTCGTCAATGTCCAGCTTTCCGGCCACGGCTTCGGCGGTGGTGCGGTTGTCGCCCGTCAGCATTACAATGCGCATGCCTTCTTTATGCAGGGAGCGGATTGCCTCCGGGGTAGTTTCCTTAATCGGGTCGGCCACCCCAATAAGTCCGGCAACTCGACCCTCAATGATGATAAACATGACGGTCTGCCCGTCGGCCCGCATTTTTTCCGCCTGGGCGGTCAGGGTTTTAGAATTTACACCCAGGTCTTTGAGTAGTTTGAGGTTGCCAAGCGCCACCTTTCGGCCATCCACTATTCCGGTCACTCCTTTACCAGTCAGCGACTTGAAATTCTCCGGTTTAACCATGCCGACACCCCGTTTAGCTGCGCCTTCCACAATAGCGGCAGCCAGGGGATGTTCGCTGCCCCGTTCCAGGCCGGCAGCCAGCCGAAGCAAGTCTTGCTCATTCTGTCCGGCGGCCGGTATGACCGCCACCAGGCGGGGTTTGCCTTCGGTCAGGGTTCCCGTTTTATCAACCACCAGCGTGTCCACTTTACGCATCACCTCAATGGCTTCGGCATTCCTGAAAAGTACACCGAGCATAGCGCCCTTGCCGGTGGCCACCATGATTGACATGGGGGTGGCCAAACCGAGTGCGCAGGGGCAGGCGATGATAAGCACCGCCACCGCATTGATAAGGGCGTGAGCCATGCGGGGTACGGGGCCGACGAACGCCCAGATTATGAAAGTGAGGACGGCCACCCCGACTACGGCCGGCACGAAGTAGCCAGCGAAGATATCGGCCAGTTTCTGGATCGGCGCCCGGCTGCGCTGGGCTTCCGAGACTAAATGGACAATGCGGGACAGGAGCGTTTCCGCACCGACACGCTCGGCCCGGATAATCAGTGAGCCGGTTCCATTGACCGTGGCCCCGGTTACCTGATCGCCCGGTTTTTTCTCCACCGGGATTGGCTCACCGGTAACCATGGACTCGTCGATTGCGCTTATTCCCTCAAGCACCACCCCATCTACCGGAACCTTCTCGCCGGGACGCACCCGAAGCTGTTCCCCCGGTTGTACCTGATCCAGGGGAACATCCTCCTCTGTTCCGTCATCGCTTATCCGCCGGGCAGTTTTGGGGGCCAGCCCCAGCAGTGACTTAAGGGCCGCACTCGTCTTAGAGCGGGCTTTTAGTTCCAGCACCTGGCCCAGCAGCACCAGGGTTACAATCACGGCCGCCGCCTCAAAGTAAACGGCTACCTCGCCGGAGGCGTCACGAAATGACGGGGGAAAGATGTCGGGGAAAAGAGCCGCCACCAGGCTGTAGCTATAAGCTACCGTGACCCCCAGTCCGATAAGGGTGAACATGTTGAGGCTGCGCTGAATGATGGAGCGCCAGCCGCGAACAAAAAAGGGCCAGGCACCCCACAAGACCACCGGTGTGGCCAGCATTAGTTCGATAAAGGTCAGCATTCTGGAGCTGGCCAGGCCCGCCAGCGGTTGCCCGGGAATCAGATCCCCCATGGCGATAATGAATACCGGCAGGGTGATGGCGGCGCATACCCAGAAACGCCGCTTCATGACGACAAGCTCCTGATTCTCTTCCTCGCCAGCCGCCGACACACGTGATTCTAAAGCCATCCCGCAAATCGGACAATCCCCTGGTGTCGGCTGTTCTATCTCCGGGTGCATCGGGCAAGTATATATGCCGACTTGCCGGTCATCTTTCACTTCCTGTCGCTGGTTATGTTTATCGTCAGCAACTTGTGTCAGCCCTGTCTGATATGCCTCGGGGTTTTTACTGAACTTCTCCCGGCAGCCTGCACTACAAAAATAAAATGTCTGGCCGGCCAGCGGGTAGGAAAAAGCTGCCTTATCCGGATTGACAGTCATTCCACAAACCGGATCTTTCACTGTCCGGGGGTGGTTGTGGTCAGGCTCGCCACCTTTATGGTGCTGATTACATCTTTTACTATCATGCTGTTGCATCTTGCCCTCCCGCAATATACAATACAAGATTACTTGATTGCCAGAGCAGCCTGAACCCCAAAGTCAGGCAGACTACCGGCTGATATGGCTACATTAAGCTTAATACTCTCCTCCCTCCCGGTGCGGAGTATTTGCTGTTTTTGTTTTGTCTTCACTGGAATCCGGCTGGTGATGGCCGCCCTCTTCAAACCCATATATACCGAAGGTGGTCACCTCTATAGCATCCGGGTCAACACCGGGAATCCGGCCCTGTTTTTTATTCCAGGCGGCGGCGCATTCCGGGCACGATTTCTCATTTCCTTTTGCTGAAACCAATTTTGCACAGGGGCAGTGCTCCATGTGTAGCGCACACCAGTTGCATTCATTCTGTATACAACAACTATACAATCCATTTTTCTTTAGCTCAAGCTTAAGTTCCTTTAAATCCTGCCTGATTTGTATAAGCTTAGGGTTATCCGTCTTCACATATTTCGCTGCCGGCTCCCGCCAGTATTTAGAATACAAAAAAGCAAGCGCAATTACTATAATAAAAGATATACCGAACAAGGCAAGTAGTTTCTTGTTAATCATACACCGCCTTCCCTTTTTGAGCGATTGATTGATTGAGCAATTTTATTAAGGTTTGTCTGTTTTGGTCTTCACTATTCCATTTACTTTATGCTCTACCAAGCTATATCTTTTAATGTTGGTGTAGATTTTAATCGTACCCTGGAATACACCCCCCGGAGCATCAGGGGCAATCGTTACCTCTACTTCATAGCTTTTCAGCTTACTCAATGGTTCAGGAATAACCCTGGCGCTGATAAAGGGCAGGTCAGCCTCTACCTTGAGTATTTTTAATTCCTGGGAGCCACCCTGTTTTACTATTAATTTTTTAGTAAGAGATTGCCCCTTTTGTATTAAGCCGAAGGCCAACGGTCGTGAGGGTATAACCACCACATCTGAGATTATCACCCCTTTTAGTGACAGATTAACCACTGGTTCATCAGGGTCATTGGAATTTACATAGATAGTTTTACGGATAGCGCCCATGAATTTTTTAGAGTTAAAGGTTACTTCAAGTTGCCCTTTCTCTCCAGCCGGGACTTCCTTGGTATACGTTTTGGGTACGGTACAGCCACAGGAGGTTTTAATCTTTTTGATTTTCAATAGGGCCTGTCCCTCATTTTTGAAATTAAATGTATGAGATACCTTATCCCCCCGCTGAATGATACCGAAGTCATACGTTTTCTGCTCAAACTTTATATCCGGTTGATCGGTCTGGGCTGCTGACCGGGGAACCGCCAGCAGGGAACAAGCCAGGAAAACCATTGTACCCATCATTAGAACTGTCCGTCTCTTACCAGATATTCTCTCTTGCATTCTGTTTCTCCTTTTTAGATAAAAATTATCATCCCTGAATTAGTTAGCTCCCAAAAACGCCGGGCCAAAAGCTAAAACTCAAGAATGGGCCTATACAATGGCCGATCCGCCAATCTGGCCAACTCTTCATGCTCCTTGGCCATAGCCTCCATTTCCGTTGCCAGCTCGTTGAATTTTTTAATTAACTTGTCGCAGTGGGCCTGCATAACCGCGGCCACATCACTGTCATATTCTGCATATTCGGTTTTCATTCGCGCATGTTCCTGGGCCATGCGCCGGTAATCTAAGGCGCCCTGACGATAGGAAGCAGCAATAGATCGATGCTCTGCCGCTGACCTTCGGCTCACCTTGAGGTTTTTCCAAAAAGTCCAGGTGGGAGCCGGCCGGGAGCTGGAGCAAGCCGACGCCAGTACTGATATCCAGATAGCCCCGGCAATTATTAAGATTAATCTTTGGCCTTTAAGCCTCATCCTGGTTTCCTCCTCTCCTAATGAATGCTGATTCTATGTTTTTTAGTCGCTGCGGCCCAAATTTATCCAGCCTATATAGCAGTATGTGCCGGGGTATCATCAGGCGGCGATAGCTTATCATCTTTCCTCCAATGGCAACCACAGGTTAAAGGTGGCGCCCCGGCCCGGTTGGCCGGTTACATCAATCCTGCCCCCATGCTGTTCTATAATCCGATAGCAGACGGCCAGCCCCAGACCGGTGCCATCATGTTTAGTAGTAAAGAAGGGATTAAACAGATTGGGCAGATCACCGGGTTTAATACCTATCCCGGTATCGGAAAACTCAAGCTGGAGTCCGAATTTACCATTATTGGCAGCTTCCCGGATGCGAATGTCAAGCTCCCCCCCTTCGGGCATGGCCTGGACGGCATTTAACATCAGGTTCAGAAATACTTGCCCGATGCGCTCCTCATCCATGTAGGCCAGGGGTAAGTTAGTCGGATAATGCCGCACTATCTTTACCAATGACCCTTTGGCCTGCGATTTAATCAAGCTAATCATCTCCTCCAGCCGGTTTGCCACATTGGCTGGCTTGAACTGCATCGGCTGAGGCTTGGCAAAGGACAAGAAAGTAGTGAGTACCTCATTCAGCCGGTCAGCCTCACGATCCAGCAGATGCAGAATGCGGTGCTTGTTATCCTGCGGGGGATAGTCGACCGCCAGGATTTCTACCGCGGCCTTGATAGAACTTAAGGGATTGCGGATCTCATGCGCTAAACCGGCGCTCAATTGACCAATGGCGGAAAGCTTTTCCGCCTGCAACAGTTCTCGTTCCATCTGCTTCAGATCAGTGAGCGATTTCTGCAAGTGCTGAGCGGTGTGCCAGTGCTTTTCCTTCTCCTGTCTTTCCCGGGCGGCCAGTACGCCGGTGACTACGGCTATCACATTATACAGTAATATCTCCAGCCCCTTCTCCAGCATACCGGCCGGATCTAATTGGGAAGCATACCAGAAGGCATGCGGGGCATAAATCAGGCTGACACACACTGAGCAGAGTAATGCTCCTCGTGTTCCGTATAGAAAAGCGGCAAAGATAATGGGAATGTAATACAGGCGGCGGTAGATGTCGTGAAAGTAGTGATAGCCGGTGCTGGTGTAATAGTGGAAAACGGATATTATGACTACGGAACCATATATAAGGAGTAGAGATAACCACTTACGCTGCATAGCTCACACCTTCAACTCTGTTTAAGTAAGTCTGGTTACTTTTTGTCCAGAAATTTGGGGTTGGAACAACATTCGCCGCTGCTGGAGGCCAGGTTGCTCTTCTCGTTTTCCTCGGTAAAACGCAGCAAGCTGCTCTTAAGCTTGTAAAATCCACCCCCGATATTATAACCGGCTTTTTGTAGCTGTTCCTCTATCTGTTTTAATCCAATCTCCAGCAGGTCGTATTCAACCGTTACCAGTCCCCTTTTAGAATCAGCTTTCACTTGCCGGAGGCCTTTTAAAGCGCCTATAGCCCGTTCTATTTCAGCCTCACATTCGGTACAATGTATTTTTTCTATCGGGATTTCCCTGCTTTTAATACAGGCGGCCATGGTAATCACCTCCATAATCCTAAGTATACAAACGTTTATGCTTTAATTCCCAATGCACCTCCTCAAAGCAGACTAATAGTTGCTGGACTTCCTGGTGGAAAGCATCCAGATAATATGTTGGAGGAATATCGGCTGCTGAGTTAAGCCAGTCTATAATATGGGAATTATTAAGCTCAATGTGCACCGTTTTGGCTCCCAGACTCAAGGCTTCCTTAAGCCCCCGCAGCAAAGCGCTGTAATCCTGAACATGCTTATCAGTAAACACCGCATTTTCGGTAATGGCCAGAATAGTTTCTCCCCGGCCATTCTGAATTTCTACTGTTATACACCCTACACTCCCCTGGCACAACTCATTTATGGTCAGGATCAACTTGCCGTTGCTTAGCATATGTCACCTCCCTTGAAGTGAATTTACAGCCTGACTATTAAATCCCCTACGTAATCGGAAAGCACAGCCGGATTACATTTGCGTTAACCGCCAGAAACGGCAAGTGTACCTCATCCCCGTGGGATAGCTTAACCCAGGCTTCAGTCACCGCCAGAAATGATCCCTTTGAGACTCCGCTATTTAGTAAATCGAGCAGGCGGTGGTCCGGCAATAAGTGCATCTTTCCCCTGATCTCGGTGCCGTCGGTAAGCAGGATACGCACCGACTCCGGTTCTGTTTTGATTTGTTTGCGTAAGAATTGCTGCATTATACCTCACCTCCTTGACGGGCCGGCGCTTGACCCTATGTGCTTCAGTGTCACATATCATGCTTCATTTTACTCATATCATGCTTCATTTTGCTCATATCAGCCGGCTCAGCCTGTTTCTTATCCGACCATTTCACCAACTTACCGCATTTGGGCATTCTTTTGCCATACATAGGGTTACCCATATTCTGGTCTTCTTGCAACCAGTTGCCAGGATACATGGGGCAATGATAGTTGAATAATTCCCCGCTGACATTGTTGGGCTGACCAAATTCCGCTACATATTTGATAACCGGCCGGCCCAGGCCAACAAAATGTTTGCGCGCAGTCTTAATATCCCCCTGTGTCAACTGGGCGGCATGCCCGGCGGTTTCCTTTATCATCTCATATTTCTTATGTGCCTCAGGTAAGCGCTTTGGGTGTTCGCCATGCATCTTTTCCATCATCTGGCATTGCTGGGTAATTTTTTCCGCCTCAGCCGCTATCCCTTCCAGGGAGTCCTGGGCCAGTTTTTGTCGGATGACCAGGTAGCTGTTGATAATATTGCCCATGGCCATATCAAAATGGTCGTTTGCGGCTTGTCCCGGGGTTAAACCAATTAGCGAAGCAATAAACAGCGTTGAAATAATGATCGGAATTTTGCATCTGGTTCGCATGATAAAAATTCTCCTTTCTGGGGTTGGTTTTCATAGCCGATAGCTAAAATAAGCTTGGGAGCATCATGAGCATCCCACCAATGAATTAATCTACGGTTGAGCTTCACCCCCTTAGTAAGTCAGGCAAATGGGAACGGAACTATTCCGTATCCTTTTTCTGCTCCCTGGCAATCTTTTCCGCCGTCATCTCATGCTCTTGGGCCAGGCTTTCCATCTCATCCGCCAATTCGGCAAACTTTTCCACCAGCCGCTGGCAGTGAATCACCATAAACTCGGCGGTAGCCTCATCCCCCCAGGGTTTACTTCCATAGCTCTCGTATACCGTTTTACGCCGTTGATGTTCCTTAGCCTGCAAGCGATAATCCTCCGCATCCTGGCGGTAGGATTTAGCTATCGCGTATTGCTTTTGCGGGGTATCGGCCGTCTCCAGCCTCTTCCAGAATGTCCAATCAGCTTCTTCGGCCTTAGTTTCTTTGGCCTTGGACTGCCCGGCGCCGGTCGCCAGCATGGGAGCCATCATCCACAGGCAACCGGATAATGACAACCCCAGTAGCATTAGCATAACCGGCATAATTTGGGGTTTAAGCGCTGTTTTCATCTCTCTCACCTCCTTATGCAGGTTCTTGACCGTCCCTCTTTGAGGGATCCACATCAAAGTGCCGATCCTTAAAGCCAAAGCGCATTTTAAATTCTTTAAAGCCGCTGTAGCAGCAGGGCACTACAAACAGGGTAATAAGTTCAATGCTCATGCCCCCGAAGGAGGGGATGGCCATGGGTTTCATCACATCCGAACCGCGGCCGGTAGCCAACAGGATGGGCAGTAGCGCAATAACGGTGGTAACGGTGGTCATCAGCACCGGACGGATGCGGCGCATACCGGCATAGACGGTGGCCTCGCGAATGTCCTTTATGCTGGTAATGGGCAGCTTCTCAAAGCTTTGCTCCAGGTAGGTGGCGATTACCACCCCGTCATCCACCGCAATGCCGAACAGGGCGATAAAACCCACCCACACCGCCACGCTCAGATTGTAACCCCCCATATACAGAAAGATGAAGCCGCCGGCAAAGCATACCGGAATGGCAAAAAAGATTACCAGGGTAATCGGCAGGTGGCGAAACTGTAGATAAAGAAGAAAGAAGATGGCCAATAAACAGATGGGCAGCAGCATGGCCAGTCGCTTGTTGGCCCGCATCTGGTTCTCAAACTGCCCGGCCCACCTGATGTAGTAACCCTTGGGCAGCTTAAACTCGCCGCTTTTCAGCTTGGAGGCTATCAGTTTCTGGGCATCCTCCACCACGCTCACCTCGTCCCGATCGCGGGTATTGAAGGTTACATAACCCACCAGCAAGGCGTTCTCGCTCTTAATGGTGGCCGGGCCGATGGTATACTCAATATCCACCACCTGGGAAATGGGAATCTGGGCGCCGTCCGGGGTGGGCACCAATATCATGGGCAGCGCCTCAAAGTTATCCCGCAGCTCGCGCATGTATCTGACCCGCACCGGGTAGCGCTCACGCCCCTCCACCGTCCAGGTAAGGTTCATGCCGCCGATGGCGGTTTCAATCACATCCTGCACATCCTCCAGCCTCACCCCATAGCGGGCCACCGCCTCCCGGTTGATGTTAAACTCGATATAGGGCTTGCCCACAATACGGTCAGCCAGCACATCCACCGCTCCGGGCACCTGTTTTATGAGCTGCTCCATTTCCAGCCCGATACGCTCAATCTCTTTTAGATCAGCGCCGAATATCTTGGCCCCCATCATGGCCCGCAGGCCCGATTGCAGCATTACCACCCGGGTCTGGATCGGCTGTAACCAGGTGGGAGCCACCCCGGTAATGTCGGTATTCTTCCTCAACTCTTCCAGTATCTCGTTCTTGGTAATCCGCCGCTCTTCAGGCCAGAAAACGCCCAGGAAGTTCTTGACAAACCCAGGCAGCCATAGATCGCCGTACCATCTCTCAACCGGGATCATCCGCCACTGGTCTTTTGGCTTTAGATTGACCACTGTCTCGATCATACCCACCGGGGCCGGGTCCAGCGCGGTATCAGCCCGTCCCAGCTTACCCACCACCATATCCACCTCCGGGATTTGCTTCATTAAAATATCCTGTTTTTTTACCACCTCTATCACCTCAGTCAGGCTGGCCGCCGGCAGCAGTGAGGGCATGTACAGGAAAGATCCCTCATCCAGGGCGGGCATGAACTCGCGGCCGATGCCCGGAAATTTGTGCTTCAGATAGACCCAGGGTTGAGTTTGCTGAATAGGCAACCCGATTGTGTTAAAGCTGGCTCGCAGGGGGCTAAAAACCGTATCAAAACCCAGCCAGATAGAGAAACCGGCAATCACAATGCTAATCGGCAGGGCCAGAAACAGCATTTTGTGTTCCAACACCCAGATAATCATCGGTTCATAAGCCCTCACGATAAAACGGGAGATGCGGTTATCCTCCAGCGGCAGCAGACGCTCCTGGGTCATAATAAAGCTGACCCCCGTCACCAGTATACCGCCCAGCAGGGCCACCAGCCAGATAGGCATGCCCCAGATAGGCGGGCTGAAAAACCTGACCAATACCGAGCGCAGCAGCAGAAAAACGGCCACCCCCAACAGGGCGGTCAACCCCAGCGAAGTGCGCTTCTTTAACTTGACATCCTTTAAAAACAGGTTGCACAACACCGGTACCAGGGTTATGGCTACAACTATGGAAGCAGCCAGGCAAAAGGTCTTGGTCCAGGCCAGCGGTTTGAATAACTTGCCCTCCTGATCCTGCATGGCGAACACCGGCACCAGGGCGATAATGGTGGTGGAAACCGCGGTCATGATGGCGCTGGCCACCTCTACCGCCGCATCATAGACCACCTCCAATCGCTTCTTGCTGCCGTCCATTTCGGTAAGATGGCGGTAGATGTTCTCGGTCATAATGATACCCATATCCACCAACGTACCGATGGCGATGGCAATGCCGGACAGGGACATCACATTGGAATCGATCTTTAAGTAATACATGGCAATAAAAGCCATAAATACCGCTAAGGGCAAGGTAGAGGCCACAATCATGGAACTGCGCAGGTGAAGCAAAAAGATAATGATCACCACCACGGTAATCATTATCTCCTCCGACAGGGCGGACTTCAGCATGTCAATCGTCTCATTGATCAGCCCGGTGCGGTCATAGAAGGGAACAATCTTTATCCCCTCCGGCAAGCCCGGTTCAATCTCCTTAATCTTCTCCTTGATTCTTTTGATGACCGCCAGCGGGTTTTCCCCATAGCGCATGGTGACCACCGCACCTACCACCTCGGCCCCTTCTTTATCCAATGCCCCCCGGCGAAAATCAGGCCCCAGGGTAACCGTAGCCACATTTTTGACAAAGATGGGCGTGCCCTCGGTGGCCTTGACCACAATATTCTCCACATCCGCCACCGTTTTGACAAAGCCCACCCCGCGGATGATATATTCCATACCGTAGTTTTCCACCACCTTGGCCCCTACATCAACATTGGAGCGGTGCACCGCCATATAAACATCAGACAGTTTCACCCCGTGCGCCCGCATGCGGTTGGGGTCTACATCGATCTGGTACTGCTTGACATAGCCGCCTACCGAGGCTACCTCCGATACCCCATCCACCGCATTCAGTTGATAGCGTATATACCAGTCCTGGATAGAGCGCAACTGCCCCAGGTCATAACCCTCGCCCTCCACCGTATACCAGAAAACCTGCCCCAGCGCAGTGGCGTCCGGGCCTAATATCGGCACTACCCCTTCCGGCAGCCACTGCTGGGCCACATTCATGCGTTCCAGCACCCGTGAGCGCGCCCAGTAGAAATCAATCCCATCCTTAAAGACTACATAAATAATGGAGAAGCCAAAACCGGAGAAGGAGCGGATGACCTTTACCCCCGGCACCCCTTCCAGACTGATAGTCAAGGGATAGGTTACCTGATCCTCCACGGTCACCGGATCGCGACCCGGCCAGTCGGTAAACACAATGGACTGGTTCTCGCCGATGTCGGGGATGGCGTCCACCGGGATATTGGTTACCGCATACCAGCCCCAGCCGATGACCACCAACGTCAGCACAAATACGATAAAGGCATTCTCCAGGCAGAATCTGATCAGCTTATTTATCATGGCTCATCATCCTCCCCCAATCCTTAACCAACTCCCCACACTTGGACATGGACAAACCGTAATAGGGGTTTTGATTGTCCTTATCAGCCTGCAACCAATAACCGGGAAGCATAGAGCAATAGAATTGATATATCTTCTCCGCACCGGGCTGGCCCTTATAGAAATCGCGCACCAGGGCAATCATCGCCTGGGATAAGTCTTTAAAACCCTTCCTCAACTGCTTAATATCTTTCCCTTTTAAAGCGGTGGCTGCTTTCTCTACCGCAGCTACCGAGGAATTAAAGTGTATTTGATGAGCCGGGGGCAGCTTCTCAGTCAGCGCCTTTAATTCGGCTAACACAGCTACCAGCCGCTTTTGCTCCCCAGCTATTTTATCGGTAGCATCGACGCTCAAGCTTTGCTGGATAGCCAGATATGGCTTGAGTATGCCCTTGATTTTCCGGCTGACCTCTGCCGGCGCTTTAAACGTCGGCGCCGACTTAGGCTTAGGCCGTTTCTTTTTTTCTTTCTTACCCATAGACCCGCCACCATGCCCCATAGCCGCATGAATATCAATCGCCGAACCCTCAGGAAACATCAGGCTGGGTTTACCGGCTAACTGCATCTGGGAGTCAATCAGGAAGTTGCCCGAGGCAACCACCCGCTCGCCGGCCTTTAAACCGGCCACCACCGGATAATATTCTCCGGCCCGCGGCCCAACTTGTATTTCCCTGAGGGCATATTTTCCCTTATCAACCTCTACATAGACCACCTTCCGTTTGCCGGTATCCAGTACCGCACTGCGGGGAACCGACAGGATACCCCTGGAATTTGATTTCAGGCCGATTACATCACCGGCCGGGGCTATCATCCCGATAGCCCCACCCACCGGTACCAACTTCATCCCACAGATAGGGCATTTGCCCGGTTTATCGCGAATTATCTCCGGGTGCATGGGACCGATATATTTACCCTCCAGATCGGCCATTTCCACCCGGCCTCCCGGGCCGACCTCTATTTTTATATAGGCGTTGGCATACATCCCCGGCTTTAATTTCCTATCCAGATTGGGCACATTCACCCGTACCTTTACGGTGCGGGTTTTCTCGTCCAGAAATGGATCAATAAACACGATACGCCCTTCAAACATCTCACCTGGATAAGCCTCAGTGGTCACCTCCACCATCTGCCCGTACTTAATCCAGGCCAGGTCATATTCATAGATATCCAGATAGAGCCATACCCGCGACAAATCGGCAATGGTATAAATGGTATCCCCCATTTTGACATACATGCCCTCTAACGCCTTTTTATGAATCACTGTGCCGTCAATGGGGGCATTGATGGTCAGGTGGGTCTGTACCAGGCCCCGCTTTCTTATATCCTCCACTTGTTTCTCGGTGATCCCGTAGAGCAGCAGTTTATCCCTGGCTGACTTCAGGGTATCCCCGGCCATGCCTTTAAATTTGGTGTTTCCGGTTTGTTTTACATTATTTAAAGCCAACAGATATTCCTCCTGGGCGCTCATCAACTCCGGGCTATACAGCAATACCAGATGATCCCCCTTCTTAACCTGGATGCCGGTAAAATCGGCGTATAATTTATCAATCCGGCCGGCAATCCAGGCGGCCACATAAGCCAACCGCCCCTCGTCATAATCAATCTTGCCCACGGTATAAATTTCCTTGGTCAGCCGGCGGTAATCCACCTTATCGGTGGCTACCTCAGCCAACTGCTGAGCGCGCTTTCCCAGCTTCAGGGTTACCCAACTGTCATCATCGTCCCCACTCTCGTAAACAGGGAACAACTCCATGCCGCAAATCGGGCACTTGCCCGGCTCCGAAGCCTTTACCTGGGGGTGCATGGAGCAAGTCCAGTGAGAGACCTTTTTCTGGCCAGGGGCTGTGGGAGAGGCTTTATCTACTACAACATGGGGTGAGGGAGTAAAACAATAACCCAAAACTATGCCCAGCACCAACACTCCTACCAGAATTTTCCAATTGTTTTTTAGAAAAGTCTTCATATTAATTCC
>JAJRUS010000047.1 GCA_024277675.1 bacterium
AGATACAAAACCGGAGGCCATGGCTGATTTGATTATAAAGATGATGCGGACTAGAGAGAAACTTAAAAAAATCGGCCGGGATTGCCACGACTTTGTGGTGGAAAACTATAGTTGGGATAAGACCGCCGAGATGACGGAGAGTTTATATAAGGAAGTTATTTCAAAAGGAAGTTATAAATGTTGAAACTTATATATATTGTAGGACATGAGCGGAGTGGTTCTACCTTTTTAGATATTTTATTGGGAAGCCATCCTGAGATAACAAGTGTGGGGGAGTTATGCACCTTCTATAGATATGGGGTTGTAGCTGAAAAGAGATGTTCTTGCGGTGAGAAGGTTGTTGATTGTTCTTTTTGGAACGAGGTTAAAAGGAACTTTCTGCAACGGACTGGAAAAGATTATTTTATTAAGCAGATTAAAATTCAGGATTATTTTGAGGGAAAATATAACCTGCCAGGCTGGCTGTTCGGTTCTATCTTCTTAGACAAAAAGCTTAAGCGGTATTTAGATGTAGCATGTTCTTTGTATCAGGCAATAGCGGATGTAAGCGGCAAGCAAATTATTGTCGATTCTTCCAAAAGTAGATTAAGGGCCTATTGGATAAGCGGTCTTGCCAGGAGAAAAAAGGTAGATATATACGTGATACACCTTATCAGGGATGGGAGAGGGGTCGTATGGTCGCACAAAAAGCTGTATAAGAATTTGCGTGAAAAAGGAGTTAACAAGCTGGGATTTATGGTAAAAGAGGCAACCTGGTTTGTCACCTTAAGATGGCTTAGAGTAAACATTCTGTCTGATATTGTAAGCAGAATATACGCTGATAACAGGGTTATATATATGCGTTATGAAGATTTGGTTCAAAACCCGATACAAGAGATTGAACGCATATTAAAAGCTGTAGGGCTTGATGCATCACCCATAAAAACGATGCTCCTTGAGAATAGCCCCTTATCGCCTACTCATGTGATTGGGGGAAATGGCATTCGTATGTCTCAAGGCATAGTTCTTAAACCGGATTATGAGTGGAAGGGAGAAATGCCAGATACGGCCAAGAAGTTATTTTGGGGTATGGCGGGATGGTATGCCAAAAAACATGGATATAAGAATTTTTACATGCAACCATAGCCACAAGCTATTGTCATAGCAACTGCTTGCTATAGCAAAACTTATATGATATATACTGCGCTATTAAAGTGAGTTTAGTTAAGCAAAGGATTAAACAACAGGATTAAATAATGCAAAGAACATTATCTGATAATATTTTCTGGGCTGTCAGCTCGAAGGCGCTGATAATCCTTTCGGCTTCCTTGATTCTTGGATATCTCATTATAGATGCCAATATGTTGTTTCTCATGTTTTTAGCGGTTACCTTGATTGGCTGTTATTATTTTGTTAATGAACATAACTTTATTTACATAATCTTTCTTCTACCGCTGGAACATTTAGTTATTTTCGAGACGGGTGTTGCCGATTTGAGATTGATACAAATAGTGTTTGCGCTGGTTTTAGTCTCTGTAGCTTGTAAGAAGTATATTTTTCATCGTAAGCTGCGATTTATTGAGAAAACTAAGTTGGATATGCCTATAGCGTTAATACTGGCAGTTTATATTATCTCCTCGGTATTTTCTGCTTACCTGAAACAGAACATCAGAGAAATCCTGCAATTTGTTTATTTAATCTGTCTGTTTAAATTTTTTGCTTCTGTCTTGGATTCGAATGAAAAACTGGAGCAAACTTTAAAAATATATGTATCGGGAATCTTGCTGGTAGTTATAAATATTTTTTCCCAAAGAATTATAGGCACCGCACTAATTCCCTGTGTAAGGATATTTACCACCGGTCAGGTTGAACTATCCTTTGGTTCTGTTGTGGGGCAGAATTATTTTTTCGTTGCTCCAAATGTTTCCTATGTGGCAACGGGTGCTTTAGGCTATGGCCGGCCAGGGATTGCCCTGCTTTCCATCACGGCATTTTTTCTGTCCCTTGGATTTTTTCGGAAACCCAACAGTGCCTCGGGTATAAAAATGTTGTGGGGCGGGGGAGCGGTGCTTTTCTTGATCTCGCTTATACTTACCTACTCCAGAGCCGGGATATTTGCCACGATTATTGGGACTATTTTATTATTATTTAAGAAAAAAAGGGTTCTGGAGTTTGGCTTGCTTTCGTTTATGGTTTTATATGTTTTTGCTCTTCCTACCGCCACCCATTATCGTTTCTTAGAGAGTTTTGCCGTTGAAGAAGGTTCATTCAAAAGTCATTTAACGTCCTGGGATACATGTATAAATATGTTCCTGGAAAAACCTTTAGTGGGGTTTGGCCCGGGTTCTTATGTCAAAATAGGTGACATATATAGCAAGTTCTGGAACAATGTCAGTGATCCACACAGCTTTATTTTTCTAACTATGGCTGAATTGGGTCTGATGGGTCTTTTAGCTATGGGCTGGTTTACGGTCTCAATCTTGCGATATGGATGGCAGAAATTTTGTAAGTCTAAATATTTAAACGGATCACACGATATAAATACGGAGGTTTTTATTGTTTTAATATCTAGTTTCATTATGGCCGCCACCACCCCCGTTTTCCAGACCGGGTATTATTGGGGATTTATGGGGATTGCTTATGCTGCCGCTACCTTGACGGAAAAGAATGAAAAAACCAATGAAGCAATTTAAATTAGAAAAATATCAGCAGTGGCTCCTGGGGATTGTGATGTTGGCGCTGGCGCTGCGGATTTTGTTTTATGTGTTTGTCTATTTACCTTTGGAGCGGGATTTTGGTTGGGAGCAGGATGATAATTATGATCGGGTAGCCACTAATTTGCTGGCGGGCTATGGCTATGTCAGCCATCCCGGCGGTCCTCCTGAGGTGTATCGTCGACCGGTATATGTTTTGTTTTTGGCCGGCATCTATTCATTACTCGGTGAGCAAAGATGGATCCTGGCTTCGATTCAGACGTTATTACAAGGCTTGACTTGTATAATCATCTTTCTTATAGCCAAAGAAACCTTTAAGGATAAAAACATAGCTCTCTTTTCGGCGCTGGGATTTGCGCTTTATCCTCAGCCGATGTTGTATGTCGGCAGACCATATACCGAGGGGCTTTATATACCGATGATGGCTGTTTTTGTGCTTTGGTATGCCAGATTTTTTCGAGAGCTTTCCATGAAGAATGCCGTCTGGAGCGGAATATCTCTGGGAGTTCTCAATTTAATCCGGCCTACCATGCAGCCGTTCTTTATTTTTATCTTGCTGGGATTACTCCTGCATTATGCTAATCGTAAGCGGGAGGTTGTAATCAAATGGGCGGTAATGAGCTGCCTTATGTTAATCGTCATGTCCCCATGGTTGATTCGCAATCAACTTGTGCTGGAAAGTTCAACCTCGACCATAGCGCAGTTCAGCAAGGCGGTTTTATACAATACGCTTATGAAACCGCCGACTTTGGTCATGGTGGATCAATATGAGGAACGATTACGGGTGGCCGGGAAGATTGAAGCCCTGGGCCTGGATAGAAAAATGGGGGTTAATGATAAGCACATTTTTAAAGTGGCCTTAGTTAACCTTATGGACAATTTCCCCAGGTTTATAGAAAGAATGTTTTTTGAAGCCATCTTTTTCTGGTATCTGGGCTGTTCGGTAACTACCAGCCTTATCAACCTGGCGACCCATCTGCCGTTATTAATTCTGGGGCTTGGGGGCATGTATCTGGCCGGCAGAAGGCATATTCTGGTGTCACCATTTTTTCTGCTTATTGTCTATTTTAACCTGATCCATAGTTTCATGGCGGCCGGGGCCAGGCTGGCTTTTCCTATCATGCCCTATCTCATTATTTTTTCAAGCTATACGATCTATTATTTTTATGAAAGACATTTAAAGGCCGGGAAGGTTTATGCAATTTAACGGAAAGCGGGTGGTTTTATGAGGGCCATAATTTTAGCTGGAGGCAAAGGAACCAGGCTGCTGCCATATACCATGGTTTTTCCTAAACCGCTGATGCCGATTAATGGTATCCCTATTCTGGAGGTGGTGGTAAGGCAGTTGAAAAAATTCGGCTTTGAGCATATTACCCTGGCGGTAGGGTATTTGTCTGAATTGATCGAGACCTTTTTCGGTAATGGGGAAAAGTGGGGGCTTGATATTGATTATGTCAAGGAAAAAGAACCGCTGGGGACAGTCGGTTGTCTATCTTTAGTTAAGGATATAGCCGAGCCGTTTTTAGTGATGAACGGCGATGTATTAACTAACCTGAATTATCGTGAACTTTATGAACACCATATTAAATGCAATTCTTCGGTGACTATCGGTATGTACAATAAGCAATATAAAGTGGATCTTGGGGTTATCGAGACGAATGGAGATGGAATCATTGAAAAATACATTGAAAAGCCAACCCATGATTACCAGGTAAGCATAGGAGTTTATGTCTTTGATCCGCTTGTCTTAGGCTTACTGAAAAGCAATGAATATATGGATTTTCCGGATTTGGTAAGTGAATTGTTACAAAAAGGGGCCAGGGTCAGCGGCTATAAATTTAATGGACATTGGCTTGATATCGGCCGGCATGAAGATTATGTTCAGGCCACAGATATTTTTCAAGCGAAAAGGGGAGAATTCAACATTGAATAAGTGGAAAATTCCTTTCTCCAACCTGGAAATAGATGCTGAGGAACAGGCTGCGGTTATTAAGGTTATGGCTTCAAAGTGGTTGACTATGGGGGAGGTTACCGAGCAGTTTGAAACCGCCTTTGCCGATTTTCTCGATGTGCCGTATGCCTTTGCTGTTTCAAGTTGCAGCTCGGCCCTGCATCTGGCAAATGTGGCGTTAGGGGTGGGGGAGGGTGATGAGGTTATTTGTCCGTCGCTCAGCTTTGTGGCTACAGTGAATTCGGCGCTGTATTGTGGTGGGAAAGTAGTATTTGCCGATATTACCGGCGATGAGAATTTAAATATTTCCCCGGCCGATATCAGGAAAAAAATAACGCCCAGCACCAAGGGGATTATCTTAATGCATTATGCCGGCTATGCTTGTCATATGCAGGAGATTTTAAAAATTGCCCGACAGCACAGCTTGTTCGTTATCGAAGATGCGGCACATGCTCCCGGCGCTGCCATATCAAATGGAACTGTTGCCGGAGAGGTTAAATTGGGGACGCTGGGGGATGTCGGCTGTTTCAGCTTTTTTTCCAATAAGAACATGAGCACCGGTGAAGGGGGAATGCTGGTTACTAAGCGAAAAGAGCTGGCGGATAAGATAAAGCGGTTGCGCTCTCATGGGATGACGGCCTTGACCCTGGAGCGGCACCGGGGGCATGCGCATTCATATGATGTTACCGCTTTAGGCTATAATTACCGGCTGGATGAAATCCGTTCGGCGATGGGGATTGTTCAGTTGAAAAAGTTAGGGCGACACAATTCGGCCAGAAAAAAGCTGGTGGAGTATTATCGGCGGAAGTTGGCGGGAGTGGCCGACATCAGCGTTCCGTTTAAGGAATTTAAGGGGAAGTCGGCTTATCATCTATTGCCGATTTTGCTGGATCATAAAATCAAACGGGATGGTTTTATAGGTTATATGAAATCAAAGGGGATTCAGACCAGCGTCCATTATCCGGCTATTCATCTGTTTAGCTATTTCCGGGATAAATACGGTTTCAGCGAGGGGCAGCTTCCGAAAACAGAAGCTGTCGCCCGCCGGCTGGTCACTTTGCCGTTGTATCCTTCGCTTACATTTAAACAAGTGGATTATATCATATCAGAGATTAAAAACTATATGAAGGGCAGGGGGATCCGGTGAAAACTTCAGTTATTATTCCAGTCTACAATGAGGTTGATACTATCGCTGAGTTATTGGCAAAGGTTCGCCATAGTCCTATAGACAAAGAAATCATCGTAGTTGATGGAAATTCGACTGACGGCACCAGGGAAGTATTGAGGGAAGAGGCGAAACGGGGCGATCTTAAGCTTATTTATCAAGCGTTGCGAAATGGCAGGGGGGCGGCCATCAAAGAGGGAGTTATGCAGGCTGGCGGTGATATCCTGATTTTCCAGGATGCTGATCTGGAGCTTGATCCGGCAGAATATCCCGAATTAATTGCGCCGATTTTAAACGGGAAATATAAGGTTGTATTTGGCTCCCGCTTCTTAGGCAAAGGTTTTATCTTCGGGATGGGAATCGCCTCTTATATAGCCAATATAATCTTGACTGCGCTGACCAATGTTTTATTCAGGGGTTATCTGACCGATGTGGAGACTTGTTATCAGATAATGCTGGCGGATGTGTTTCGGGAGATGGATGTCAAGAGTAACGACTTTGATTTCACCATTGAGCTGACCCTGAAGCTACTTAAAAGCAAGTACCGGATTCGTGAGGTTCCGGTCAATTTTGTTCCCCGGCGGGCCATACACGGGAAAAAGATTCATTGGCGGGATGGGTTTGCTGCTTTGTGGGTTATTTTGAAATTTAGATTTATTTTATCTTAGGGAGCATTATCATGATCCAGGGTAGATATAAGCGTTTAGCCTTAAAACTGGAATTAGACAGATTCAGTGTGGGCGGGATTTATAACCTGGGTTTGAACTATCTGGCTACCAAGACCTTGCCGAGCATTGCGCCAAACCGGTTGACCGCTATTCAAGTCGAATCCAGCCTGGCTTGTAATCTTAAGTGTAAAATGTGCGTCAGAGAGTATTTCGACCGGGGGAATCCTCATCTTACATTCGAAAAATTTAAAACAATAATCGATCAATTCCCATATTTACGGCAGCTTAATTTAACCGGAATCGGGGAACCCCTGTTAAATAAAGATATTTTCAAAATGGTGGAGTATGCCAGTAAGCAGAAGATTTATGTGCGCTTTACTACCAATGCCACGCTATTAACCGCTCAGAACAACGAAAAAATCATTCGTTCCGGTTTAGATGAATTAAGGGTTTCGCTGGATGGGGCAACGGCCAGAACATTTGAGGATATAAGAGCCGGCAGTTGTTTTAAGGAGGTTATTGAAAATATAGGCGCTTTGAATCGGTTAAAACAAAGCCTGGGAGCCAGCAAGCCGATAATAGAGATAAACACAGTCGCTCTAAAGGAAAATATCAACGAATTCCCTCAACTGGTGGAATTGGCGGCTTTTCTGAATATAAAGAGTATATTTTTTGCCGGCCTGGATGTGGAAGGCGCTAAATACGCTGAAATCAGCAGCCTTATTTATAAATTACCGAGGCCTGAGATTGAAGAAATATTCGCCAGAACCAGGATCAGAGCAAAAGAATTGGGGGTTGCCATAAGATTGCCCAGCATAATACCTCAGCCCCGAAAATGCTTTCTCCCCTGGCTGACTAATTATATAACCCTGGACGGGGATTTAATGCCCTGTTGCCATTGTGTTGATGGTAAAAACAGGGGGGAGGTCATAGGCGATTATTCTTTCGGTAATTTACTTTCGCAGGAATTTGAAGGTATTTGGAACAGCGACAAATATCAGCATTTTAGAAAACGGTTAAATAATGGGAACCTGCCCCATATTTGCAAAAAGTGTGCTGTGGTATCGGGGATGGATTAATTGTATTGGCTATAGAGACAACGGGAGCCAGAAATGAACGTTCTATTAATGTGGCCGCCGGCTTTCGGCAAGCGAATCAGGGCTGAGGTTTCAGCCGAGGTGGAAAAGGAGGCCGGGGTGTATCCCTCGCTGGGGATATTATACATTGCGGCTTATCTGGAACAAAACACCGAACATAAAGTAAAAGTGTTGGATGGCAAGTTGGAGGTGATCGATGCCCAGCGGATGGCTGAGGTCATCAAAAAAGAAAAACCGGAAATTGTGGGTATTACCACGCTGACCTTTAATATCCTGGCGGTACTTGAAATCGCCGGCATAATAAAAGAGCTTGATCCCGACATTCTCATTTGCCTGGGCGGTCCGCATGTTTCGGTTTATCCGATGCAGACGCTGAAGCTTAAACATGTCGATTTGGTGGTGGTCGGGGAAGGGGAGCTGGTTTTCTCTGACCTGGTGGAGGCGATTTCAAGCGGGGCTGATTTATCGGCTATTCCAGGGATTGGCTATTATAAACAGGGGATTCCGACGCTTAATCCGGGAAAAAATTACATCGAAGAGCTTGATATGCTGCCTTTTCCCGCCCGGCATCTGGTTGATATGAGTAAATGTTACTCCCTGCTGGGAAAATCCAAGACCATGATAACCCTTCAGAGTACCAGGGGCTGTCCTTATAAGTGTATTTATTGTGATCAGCAAAGTGGAAAAAAGTTGAGAAAACGCTCGCTCGAAAGCTTATTGGCTGAGATTGAATCAATTGTTGAGCTGGGATTTAGCGACCTTTTCTTCATTGATGACCTCTTTACTACAGATCGCGGGCGGGTGATGGCTTTTTGTGAGGAGATAATCCGGCGAAAGTTAAAAATAGATTTTAAAATAAGCGCCCGGGTGAACCTGGTGGACAAAGAAATGTTGTTAATGCTTAAGGCAGCCGGCTGCTATCGTATTCACTACGGGGCGGAAAGCGGCAGCCAGCAAGTGCTGGATTCTCTTAAAAAGGGAATAGTTCTGAAGCAGACCGAAGCCGCGATAAGATGTTCGGCTGAGGCAGGCATTGACTCATTGGCTTATTTTATGATTGGGAGTCCCGGAGAGACCAGGGAACAAGTATTTGAAACCATAGATTTTGCCCGTAAGCTAAATCCGACCTACGCCCAATTCAGCATAACTACGCCTTATCCTGATACGGAGCTATATAAACTGGGACTTGCGCAGGGGGTTTTTACCGATGATTTTTGGGGAAAATATGCGGAGAATCCCAGCGAAGGTTTTACTCCACAACTGTGGACTGAACACTTATCGGCAGCGGAGCTTTTGCGTCTGGCCAATAAGGCGCATCAGAAGTTTTACTTTAGACCGACTTATATTATGGCTGAAATCTTAAAAACTAAAAGTCTTGATGAGTTCAAGAAAAAATTTAAAACCGCCTGTCGTTTACTCTGGGCCAGTTAGGTTATGAATATATTATTAGTGCGCACTAAAATTATATCCCAACGCATAGCTTCTGACTATGAGGGGCGTTTTGTGCCGGTGGGCCTGTTGTTGGTGGCTGCGGTTTTAGAGCAGGCGGGACATCTGGTTGAGTTTACCGATCTTTCAATAACCGATATGCAGACGCTGCAACACCGGCTTTCAGTATTTAAACCGCAGTTGGTTGGAATCGGCGCTATGTCGGTTGAATATGAACGGGTAGTTGAATTAGCCGCTATATGCAGAGAAAAGCTTCCCCACGCTGAAATTGTAGTGGGTGGGCCGATTGCCTCGGCTAATCCGGTTAAATTGCTGGAGGATTCAGTTATCGATTATGCGGTATTGGGGGAGGGCGAGGAAACCATAGTTGAGCTGGCTGATTGTGTGGAGCATAAAAAAGATGTTTCGGCTATACGCGGGATAGCCTTTAAACGAGAGGGGAGGGCGGTCGTTAATAAAAGAAGAGGAAATGTCGAGCTGGCCCAAAATCCATATCCGGCAAGGCACTTAATTGATATGGAAAAGTACATTTCAACCTATACTGAGCGCTTTCAGCAGCCACAAGTAGCCGGCCGCCCCATCCGGGGCACCAACCTGACGGTTTCCCGGGGTTGTCCTTATAGCTGTATTTATTGTGATAAGAATGTTTTTGGGAATAAATGGCGGGTGCGGCCGGTGGCGCATGTATTGGATGAGATTGAGCATTTGGGCGGTGAGTACGGGATTAATGCGCTGATGTTTGATGATGATATTTTTGACTTAAATAAAGCATGGGTCAGGGATTTTTGTGCGGGAGTAAAAAAAAGACAACTCAAGGTTATCTGGCACTGCAACAGTCGTTGCAATCACTCGGATGCCGGGTTGTTTGCCCTGATGTATGAGGCGGGATGCCGTTCTATAGCTTTTGGAATTGAATATGGAAATCAGGCTGTGCTGGATAGGGTTAAGAAAAAACTAAAGGTAGCCGAGATTGAGCGAAGTGTGTATATGGCGAAAGCCGCCGGTTTTTTTGTAACCGGTTATTTCATGTTGGGGATGTTGGACGAAACCAGAGAGACTATAAACGATACGATTAAGCTGGCGGTTAAGCTACCGTTCGATGCCGGTGGATTCGGCATAACTGTGCCGATGATGGGCACTGAGTTGTTTCGGCTGGCGGCAGACAGGGGTTTGGTTGAGCCTGATAGTTGGGGCCAGAAGGATAGAACCCGCTATCGCTCAAATTTAACCAAGAATTTATCCTATGAGGAGCTTGATAAATTATTGAGATTAGCCGGTTGGAAATTTTTCTGGTCAAGGGAAAGCCGAAAAACGCCTAAATTTATTAACCGTACCATTTCAGAAAGTTTCCCGCTGCTATATTGGATCGGTGGCGGGGATTTTCAGGGGCTTGTATCTAAGCTGAATTCCATAAGAAGGAACTTGCGGTTGCCACTCCCCTGACCCAACTTAGTCGGGCTTCGTTATGTCTATGTCTGTATTTGATGAAAAGCTTAAATTTATCAGCTTCCATAAAGCTTAACCTGAGGTTTTTATTATGGTACATGCTGAATTAGCCTGGAAGAGAATTCTGGGTAATTTTATCGACTTTACAGCAGGATACGTATTCAAATTTCTATGCTTAATCAGGGTTGTTAAAGTGGATAGAACTGACTTAAGCGCATTAAAGCCCCAAAATATTCTGGTTATCAGAACCGATAGTATGGGAGATGTGGTGATGAGCACCCCGGTTTACCGGGCTATAAAAGACAAGTATCCGAAAGCCAAGGTATTTGCTTTAATCAGAAGCGGATTCTGCGAGGTGCTGCTGGACAACCCCAATGTTGACCAGATTATTACCCATGATGTTCCCTGGAACAAGGAGCGTTCCGGCTGGCTTACCAGAATGAAAATAATATTTTCAATTGAAACGCTTTTATATCCCTTCAGGTTAGTCCGGGTTATCCGATTATTAAGGCGGCAAAAGTTTGATCTGGGTATCGATTTGCTGGGCGATTTCCGCAATATTTTGTTCTTCATGGTAGCTGCCGGGGTGAAGCGCCGTTTGAGCTTTAGTCGTACCGGCGGAGAGTATTTTCTAACCGATTTTGTTGAATATGATATTAAAGAAAATCAACTGACCAACCACGCTTGCCTGCTTAAAAAACTCGGCATAAATAATGTCGATGCCAAGCTGGAAATATTTGTTTCTCAAAAAGTAAAGGCAGAGGTCAGCGATATGTTAAAGGCTCACGGGGTTAATAATGGAGCCGCCCTGGTTGTTATGCATCCGGGCGCAAAGAAAATCCAACGCTGGCCGGCGGAGAATTTTGCCCGACTGGGCAAGCGGTTGATAGAGGAATTCAATATAAAACTGTTGTTGACCGGCGTCGGTAGTGATTTAGGCTTAAAGCAGAAAATGGAGCCCATCTTAAACGGAGCGGCGGTCTCCTTAATGGGCAGCACCAATATTCCCCAACTGGCGGCGCTTTTGTCGCAGCAGGTGTTGCTCATCTGTAATGATACGGGAGTTATGCATGTTGCTTCTGCGGTGAATTGTAAGACTTTGGCTGTCTTCGGCCCGACTAACCCTGGGGCCTTTGCTCATCCCAATATCGAGGTAATTCAACCCAGGCTGCCTTGTAAATTGAGTCCGCATGAAAAATGTGAAAAAAAGAGCGTGTTTCCGGGAGCTTGTATGAATGAAACTAAAGTGGATATTGTTTATGAGCGGGTTAGAGATTTACTGGCAGAAAATGTGGCGGGAAAACGAAAGGATAGTTTCAATGAAAATGCTATTAGTTAATGCCCCACCGATTAAGGAGCTAGGGATTACCGGTCAGATATATCCTCCCCTGGGGATATTATATTTGGCGGCTTATGCCAGAAAACATATGGATAATCTGGAAATAAAAGCCATTGATGGGTATAAAGAAGACAAAAAGAAGCTGGCGGATAAAATAATTAAATACAACCCGGATGTTTTGGGAATGTCTTTTACTACCCAGGCCGCTACCGGGGCCTATAAGTTAATAAATGAGATAAAGGCGCAAAATAAGGGGATATGGGTGGTTAATGGGGGGCCTCATCCTACTATAATGCCTGAGGAATCCTTCCAAAGGTCAAAGACCGACATGGTGGTTATCGGCGAAGGGGAGGCAACCTTATTAGAAATATTACAGAAAATCGAAAGCCGGGGGGATATCGGTTCCATTAAGGGAACTGCTGTTTTGACTGATGGGAAATATCACCAAAACGTATATCGCCCGCTCATCGAGAATCTTGATGACATTCCGTTTCCCGCCAGGGATTTATTGGATATTACCAAGTATCCGGGTTACTTGTATAAAAAATATCGGGTTGATACCGACATTATATCCGCCAGGGGTTGTCCCTTTAATTGCACTTATTGTTCTAATCCGGTGTGGAAGCTTCAAAAACCATGGTATCGGCTGCGGTCGCCTGAGAATGTGGTTGATGAGATGGAGTTTATCGTAGCCGAATATGGTATCAGAGAGATTTTTGACGAGACCGATGAATTTAACGGAAATAAGCGCTGGGCTAAGGCAGTCTGCGATGAAATTATAAACCGGAAACTCGATATAGTCTGGAAGGCCCAGATGCGGGTTGATAACCTGGATGAAGAATTGGCGGATAAGCTGAAAAAATCCGGCTTCTGGATGGCCCTGTTCGGGTTGGAAAGCGCCAACGAGAGAACCTTGAAAGGGATCAATAAGCAGCAAACCATAGCGCAAATGGAAAATGCCTTAAATATTATGAAAGAACGAGGCATAAAGTGTTTTGGGCTATTTATGGCCTTTAACGTTTGGGAAGAGGGCGGACGGCTTTGTTATGAGGATAAGGCAGCGTCATTTAAGACCTTGTCTTATATTAAGCGATTGATACATGATAAAAAGCTGGATCTGTTCGGCTGGTCGATGACCACCCCCTATCCGGGGAGCCGCTTATATGGTATATCAGAGAAATATAATTTAGTAGCTGGGGCTGGCGCCGGTAATTGGGAGGATTTTGACTCTGGGGCCAATTTTCTGTTGCAGTTGCCCACGGTAAATGAAGCTGATTGGCTGGAGGTCATAAATACCGGTAAAAGATTACAGGCTAAGCGTTTAATTGCCAGCGGCGCCTTCAGTTTGAGCGCTTTCCCCTTGTATCTGAAGAAGGGCTATTCTTTGGTCAAGAGAAATATGGAGAAGGTTGCTAACCCAAGGTAAATGATGAAAACCCTCAAACAACCGATAGATGCAGTGCTGGCAGTTACCTATAACTGTAATGCCAGGTGCGTGATGTGCAATATCTGGCAGGATAAGCCCCGGCTTGAGAACCAGCTTGGGGCTAAAGCTTATGCGAATCTTCCGTTGTCCTTAAAATATATTAATGTTTCCGGTGGGGAGCCGTTTTTACGGGACGATCTGCCTGAGATAATCAGGGTATTGAAAAAAAGATGCCCCAAATCCCGGATCATAATTTCGACCAATGGCTTTTTACCCGAACGCATATATGCCATGATGCAGGAGATACAGCATATTGATCCGGGGGTGGGGGTCGGCTTGTCTTTGGATGGCATTGGGTATATGCATGAGCAGACAAGAGGGATTGAGGGGGCTTATGATAAGGTGATGCAATCTCTTGAGAAGCTTAAAACCCTTGGGATTAAGAATATACGCTTTGGATTTACCGCCGCTAAAGAAAATATCAGCCATTTTTATAGGGTTTATGAGTTGGCAAATAATTTAGGGGTTCAGTTTAGTTGTGCGGTGGCTCAGGATTCCAGCCATTATTTTAAGACCCAAAATAATATAACCGTTGATAAGAATATTTTAAAAAAAGAGTTGGCATACATTGTCGAAAATGAAATAAAATCATTTTCCCCGAAAAAGTGGGCCCGGGCTTTTTTTGCCCAGGGGTTATCTGATTTTGCTCATGGTAATGGGCGCCCTTTAAGTTGCCGGGCCGGCGAAGATTTTTTCTTCATAAATCCTTATGGGGATATATATCCGTGTAATGTATTGGATAAGGTAATGGGGAATATTAAAAATTTCAATTTTGCAGCGCTGTGGGGTAGTAAAAAGGCCGAGCAAATTAGAGGCATTGTGCAGCAATGCCAGGCCAGATGTTGGATGATTTGTACTGCCAGAACAGCAATCAAGGAACATCCGCTAAGAACCGGGTGGTGGATATTAAACCAAAAAACCCGAAGTCATTTGGGCTTCCCCAGGGAAAATTGTGGGGTTCAAAGGGATACATGATGAAAATGAAAATAGCAATTACCGGCACCCTGGGTCTTCCGGTTACTTATGGAGGGGTAGAAAGGCAAGTGGAACAAATTTGCAGCCGCCTGGTTGACAGGGGACATGAGGTAACCGTTTATTGCCGGTCTTATTATAGTCGCCTGGCAGATGATTGTTATGAGGGTATAAAGCTGGTCAGGCTGCCCTCTATTAAAACCAAACATCTGGATAATTTCAGCCATACGTTTATTTCAACTATTGATTCCTTACTTAATGGGTTTGATATTGTGCACTATCATTCTTTAGGGCCGGCTGTCTTTTCCTGCCTCCCCCGTATAAGGCACAAAAAAACGGTGGTCACCATTCATGGGCTTGACTGGCAGCGCAAAAAGTGGGGTAGGTTGGCTTCAGAGTATTTAAAAGCCTCAGAGAGGTTTGCCCTCTACTTTCCTAATGGCACCATCGGGGTTTCCAAACAAATTCAGCGCTATATTAGACAAAAATATCGCCGGGAAATTTAATATATCCCCAACGGGGTAAATATATCCAAACCGCTGCCGCCCAATAAAATTAAGGAAGTAGGGCTGGAAAAAGATGGTTATATGCTGTATTTGGGGAGGTTGGTGCCGGAGAAGGGTTGCCATTATCTTATTGAAGCCTATAACAAGCTTAATACAGACTTGAAACTGGTGATTGCCGGTGATTCGCGCTTTACCGATAAGTATGTAACCAGCCTGAAGAAATTGGCTGATGAGCGAACAATGTTTTTGGGTAACGTTACCGGAGTGCTTTTGGCAGAGTTGCTCAGTAATGCTTATTTGTTAGTACAACCATCTGAATTGGAAGGGCTTTCTATATCTTTGCTGGAAGCGATGAGTTACGGTAAGTGTGCGGTAACCAGCGATATTCCGGAAGAGATTGAGGTGCTGGCGGACTGTGGGGTTACTTTTTCAAATAAAGATACTAATGACTTACGGGAAAAGCTGGATATGCTTATTAAGAATCCAAGCTTAGTCAACCGGCTGGGGGAAAGCGCCAGGAAGAGGGTAAGTCAAAACTATAATTGGGACAGGATCACAGATGAAACGGAGAGTTTATATCATTCATTACTCTAAAACGAGGGGAAAAATTAGCTCGAATAGTAATATATATCTTAACCATAAGCCGCATTCTACAATTGAAATAGTGCATCAATAATAATATAATGATTACGATCACTTTCTGGTTTTAGTGGAGAGCCGGTGTTATAAAGCACAGGAAATAGCCCTATGATTGACAAGGAGTTTTTACTAGTTCGACCCATTGCCATGATAGCGGATATGTTGGCCGTGCTTTTATCTTTTGTGGCCGCTTATCAAATGCGGCTTTATGTGTTGAGGGTGGTGCCTTTTGGGGCTGAAACCGAATTGGGGGAATATTACGGCCTGGTTTTGAGCATTGTTTTGCTTTGGTGGGGGATTTTTAACTTACAGGGGGCTTATTCAAGCTCCAGGTTTACCTCTATGGCGGAAGAATGCAATGGTGTTATAAAGACCGTTTGTCTGGGCACGCTTATTATTTTAAGCGGCGCCTATCTATTGAAGACTTCCTTCCCCCCCAGAAGTATTATCGTTATGTTTGCGTTGGTTAATACGCTGTTTATGTGTATGGATAAATACGTTGTCTATCAATGGTTTTGTTGTCTTCGCCGGTATGGGTATCATAAGAGTACCGCTCTGATTGTAGGTACTGGTGAGGATGCGCAACGATTTCTTGATTCAGTTTTAGAAAAACCGGAGATCGGGCTGGAGGTAACAGGCATCGTTTGTATTGATTCAAAAGCGATTTCGCCGGGAGAAAAGGTTTCTGGAATTACGGTGTTGGGTGATAGCGGTGATTTTGTAGATATCCTGCATAATAATCCGATTGATGAGGTGATTTTTGCCGCCACTAAAAAAGAGCTTGAAATAGACGCTATGATACACCTGTGCGAGGAAGAGGGGGTCAAGGTAAGAATTATGATGGAGCTTTTAAAAAATGGTGATCGTAATATTAATGTAGAGAGGCTGTTCGGCTATTCGTTTCTGACCCTGACCTATACTCCGCAACAGGAATGGCAGATATTTTTAAAAAGGGTGCTGGATATAATTATTTCTTTAGTGGCGCTTATTATATTAGCGCCATTTTTCTTGCTTATAGCCATAGCGATTAAGCTGGATGACGGGCAGGCGGTATTTTATGAATGGCAGGTGGTGTGGTTTAATAAAAAACCGTTTACCAGTTGGAAATTCAGGTCCATGGTAGTGGATGCCGATAAGCAGAAAGAGGGGTTGATGGATAAAAATGAGATGCAGGGGCCGGTGTTTAAGCTGAAGGATGACCCTCGCATAACCAGGGTGGGGCGGTTTTTGCGAAAATACAGCCTGGATGAGTTGCCTCAGATATATAGTGTGTTAAAGGGAGATATGAGCCTGGTTGGCCCGCGGCCGCCACTGGTAAGCGAGGTAAGTCGTTTTGATAAGTGGTATCGCCGTAAACTCTCGGTAAAGCCGGGTATTACCTGTCTGTGGCAGGTTCAGGGACGCAATAAAATCAGTAAGTTGGATCAATGGGTAAGGTTGGATCTGGAGTATATCGATAATTGGTCGTTGTGGCTTGATTTAAAGATATTGTTTAAAACGGTGGGGGTTGTGCTGGCGGGTAGCGGACGCTGAATGGAGTTTTGCCGGAGGTAAAAAATGAGAGTGTTGGTAACGGGAGGCGCCGGATTTATCGGCTCTCACACGGTGGATGCGCTGTTGGCCGGGGGGCATAGTGTGCGAATCCTGGATAACTTATCAAAACCGGTGCATCTTAAGGGCCGGCCGGATTATATCCCAGTGGCTGCGGAATTCATCCTGGGGGATGTCAGGAACAGATATGATTTAGAATCTGCACTGGATGGAGTCGACATCGTATTCCACCTGGCGGCTTATCAGGATTACCTGACCGATTTCAGCAAATTCTTTCAGGTTAACGCAGTAGGCACGGCCTTAATATATGAAATTATTGTAGCAAGAAAGCTGCCGATACAAAAGGTTATAGTAGCCTCATCCCAGGCGGTAATGGGTGAGGGAAAATATCTGTGCAGCCGTTGTGGGATAGTGTATCCCAATATCAGAAGCTTGAGCCGGCTTAAGAAAAAACAATGGGGAGTCGGCTGTCCGGAATGTGGCGGCGAGGTTGAATCACAACCCTCGCCGGAGTCGGTAATCAACCCCCAGAATCAGTATGCCATGTCAAAACATTCCCAGGAGATGATAGCCATAAACCTGGGGCAAAGATACGGCATCCCATCGGTGGCCCTGCGTTATTCCATTGTACAGGGGCCAAGGCAATCTTTCTATAATGCTTATTCCGGGGCGGCCAGGTTATTCTGTCTGCACCTTTATTTTAAAAAGGCGCCGACTATATATGAGGATGGCCGGCAGATAAGGGATTATATTAATATTATGGATGTGGTGGCGGCCAACCTGCTGGTAATGGAAAGCGATAAAGCGAATTATCAGGTATTTAACGTTGGCGGGGGCAGAGCTTATAGCGTGCTTGAACTTTTTGAAATTACGGCGGCGGGCTTCAAAAGCAAACTGGAACCCAGGATTTCGGGAGAATTCCGCTTTGGAGACACCCGGCATATTATGTCCGATATATCCAGGCTGACCCGCCTGGGGTGGCGACCCAGGTATACCCCCGAAAAGAGTATTAAAGATTATAGAAACTGGCTTATGGAGCAGGGAAATATTGATGATGTTATGGATTATGCGGCGCAGGAGATGGTACGACAAAGGGTGATACGCCGGGTAAGTCGGGCTTTGTTACCAGTGGAACCAAAGCTAACTGTAAACTTATGAATAGGTCGGGTGGAGTAAGCTTATGATAATTACCCAGACCCCTTTACGGATAAGTTTTGCCGGCGGGGGCACCGATTTTCAGGATTTTTATTTAAAAGAAGGGGGCTGTGTATTAAGCTCAGCTATCGATAAATATATGTACGTGATTGTGAAACAGCGATTTGATGACAAGATATATATTAATTATTCGCAAAAAGAAATTGTGGATTCAGTGGATGAAATCCAACACGGTCTGGTAAGAGAGGCGATGATAAAAACCGGGGTTACTCACGGGGTAGAGATTACCACCTTAGCGGACATTCCCTCTGAGGGTTGTGGTTTGGGTTCCTCCAGTAGTATTACGGTAGGCTTGCTTAACGCTTTACATGCTTATATGAGCCGATTAGTTACCGCTGAAACCCTGGCTGAGGAGGCTTGTGAAATTGAAATCGATGTGCTGGGCAGTCCGATAGGAAAACAAGACCAGTATATAGCGGCTTATGGGAACATGCACCTGTTTTATTTTAATAGTGATGATAGCGTTACGGTAGAAAAAATAGAAATGTCGGAGGAGAGAAGGAGAAATTTTTGTTCCAATCTGCTGCTGTTTTATACCAATAAAACCAGAAGCTCAGCCAGTATTCTATCCAGGCAGCGGGAGAACATTGACCAGAAAATGGATGTGCTGAAAAAAATGAAACGTCAGGTTGCAGAATTTAAAAAATGCCTTACGAATTCCGGTTTCGGGCGGGCCGGAGAAATTTTACACCGGGGCTGGATAGAAAAGAAAAAATTAACCGGCAACATCAGTAATAATTATATAGATGAGCTGTATGATAAAGCATGCCGGGCCGGGGCGACCGGGGGCAAGATATCGGGCGCCGGCGGCGGCGGCTTTCTGCTGTTATATTGTGCTGCAGAACGACAGAATCAACTGCGAAAAGCCTTGAACTATCTCAGAGAACTTCCTTTCCACTTTGAGCGGGATGGAAGCAAGGTAATATTTAACATGAGAAGGTATGAGTGTAAATGATGGGGGTAAATAAGTGAAAGCATTTTTATTGGCGGCTGGAGAAGGAACCAGGTTAAGGCCTATTACCTATACTATTCCTAAATGCCTGGTTCCCATTAATGGTAAACCATTGCTTGGGATTTGGCTCAATTTACTGAAAGCACACGGTGTCACCGATATATTGGTCAATCTTCATCACTTTTCTTATATGGTGGCCGAGTATTTAGCGGAAAACACTCCCGCTGGGATTAAGGTCGACACAATCTATGAGGAGGATTTACTGGGGAGCGCCGGAACGGTTTTAGCAAACCAGGAATTTGTGGCCGCCGAGGAGCAGTTTTTTATAATTTATGCCGATAATTTAACCGCGGTTGATTTAAGCTGTATGTTGGATTTTCATGAAAGCCATCCGGGCATGTTTACTATGGGTTTGTTTAGAACCGACAGCCCGGAGCAATGTGGCGTAGTTGAACTAAAAGATGAGGGCCTGATTACCGGCTTTGTAGAAAAACCCGAAAACCCGGTCGGTAATTTAGCCAATGCCGGTATTTTTCTGGTCGGCAGAGAAATTTTTGATTATATCCCTTCGGGTAAGGCCGACTTCGGCTTTGATGTCTTACCAAAGCTGGTGGGTAAGGCATATGGATATGTGATTAATGAATATTTGTTGGATATAGGCAGCATCGCAAATTATAAACTGGCGCTGCAAACCTGGGAGAATTAAATTTTTATCATGTTGACTGCCATCAAAAATTATCTAAATGATATAAACCAGGCCGTTAATAATATTCCGGTAAGTGAGCTTAGTGAGGTTATTCATATTCTGTTAAGGGCGTACGAAGATGATCGATTTGTGTTTGTTATGGGCAATGGCGGCAGTGCAGCTACCGCTTCCCATTTTGCTTGTGATCTAAACAAGGGCACCATAAATGCCAGAAACAAACATAAACGCTTCAAGGTAATGGCCTTAACGGATAATATTCCTTTAATTACTGCCTGGGCAAATGATGCTGATTATGAAGATATTTTCGCTGAACAGTTGTCCCATTTTATTAATCCGGGTGATGTGGTGATTGGGATAAGCGGGAGTGGAAATTCCTTAAATATAATTAATGCGTTTAAATTGGCCGCCCTCCATTCGGCAATAACCATTGGCTTGACCGGTTTTGAAGGGGGGCTGCTTAAGGAAGTGGTGGATCATTGCCTGATCATGCCCAGCCATAACATGCAGCATATTGAAGATGTGCATATGATTTCGAGCCACCTGATAGCATCGGTTGTCAGGGATACATTGCAAAGCGGGCAAGCAGCAGCCGACTTCGAATATATAGATTTTGGCCGGCCAGAACTGGAAGGAGTTATCTCGCAATTAAAGGGAAAGGCTTGAGCTTGGAAGCTGATAAAGCTATAGTTTCAAACTAAATGTAATTTGCCCTTAATAAAACCCGGATTTTTCAGCTTAAAAGGTAATTACTTGATTTATATAATGGCCACCGTCCAATGGCTACCGGCCTGTTTTTATTTGAACATAGGTTAACTATATAATAAATAAGCATACTTGAAAGATGCAACTTAAAATTTTACTTGACAGTCCGTGACCGTTTTGCTAAGCTCAGATTTGGGATAACGGCGGGAATAGCTCAGTGGTAGAGCATCGCCTTGCCAAGGCGAGGGTCGCGGGTTCAAGTCCCGTTTCCCGCTCCAGATTGGCGGCATAGCCAAGTGGCTAAGGCAGAGGTCTGCAAAACCTTTATTCCCCGGTTCGAATCCGGGTGCCGCCTCCAGCTAAGCCGAGGTGGCGGAATTGGTAGACGCAAGGGACTTAAAATCCCTCGAAGCTCTGCTTCGTGCCGGTTCGATTCCGGCTCTCGGCACCAATAAAAAACAATCAATTATACATGAGTTTTTGTAAATATGTTCTTTGGGCGACAGTCCGTAAATACTTAACACTTCAACTTTCCCCACGGTAGCTTACCTAATGCTCGAATTCAGGTGCATCCCTTAAGGGTTTTGGCAGCATAGAAAAATTACGGTGGAAGGTATATTCCTGCGTATTTGTGATGTTTGAAAATTAAGTATTATGCTGATAGCTGCTTCCAGCTTTTATTGAATTTTGGTGTGCCGGCTGAATAGTATTTAGGTATCGGCCAGGGGTTTGTCGGAATAAATGTCTGTTGTCCGCTGGTTAAGTATTCCGGGAAAGGTTGGATTTTTAATAAGCATATCCAGCTTTTTTCCTAAGTCACAGGTTATATAAATTGGAGGGAATTCGAAACAACGAGTTATTTTAATAAAGTTTATGGTCAGGGATTATTTATTTGTTGTAAATCCCAGTAACTAACCCCTAATAAAAGGGTCCTATAGGTATAGAAATTACTTAGGTTATGTGAGGTAAGAATATGAACATTGTGGAGTTGAAGGAAAAAAATATTGCTGAATTAAACGGCGTGGCCAAGACGTTGAAGGTTGAAGGTGCGGGCACTTTACGCAAGCAGGAACTCATCTTCAGGATACTACAGGCACAGACGGAGAACAATGGTTTAATATTCAGCGAGGGGGTATTGGAAACCCTGCCGGAGGGCTTTGGCTTCCTGCGTGCGCCTGACTACAACTATCTTCCCGGGCCGGATGATATCTATGTCTCTCCGTCTCAGATTCGCCGGTTCGATCTGCAAACCGGAGACACTGTTTCCGGGCAGATTCGCCCGCCGAAGGAAAACGAGCGATACTTTGCTTTATTGAAGGTAGAGGCGGTAAATTTTGAGAATCCGGAGGCAGCCAAGGATAAAATATTATTTGATAACCTGACCCCGCTGTATCCCGATGAAAGAATCAAACTGGAGGTAAAAGGCCAGGGTCAGGGTCAGGAGATGCGGGTGATGGACCTGGTAACTCCTATCGGCAAGGGACAGCGGGGATTGATCGTGGCTTCTCCGCGTACCGGCAAGACTATATTGTTGCAGTCCATAGCTAATAGCATTGCCAATAACCATCCGGAAGTAAAATTGATTGTATTGTTGATTGATGAACGTCCGGAAGAAGTTACCGATATGCAGCGTTCGGTGAAGGGAGAAGTGGTCAGTTCCACTTTTGATGAACCGGCCCAAAGACATGTTCAGGTAGCCGAGATGGTATTGGAAAAGGCCAAACGATTGGTAGAGCACAACAATGACGTAGTAATCCTGCTGGACAGTATCACCCGTTTAGCCCGCGCATACAATAGCGTAATTCCCCCCAGCGGCAAGGTGCTATCCGGCGGCCTGGACTCTAATGCGATGCAGAAGCCCAAGCGTTTCTTTGGGGCGGCCCGCAACCTTGAAGACGGGGGAAGCTTGACAATTATCGCCACCGCTCTTATCGATACCGGCAGCCGCATGGATGATGTAATATTTGAAGAGTTCAAAGGTACCGGCAATATGGAATTACATCTGGAGCGCCGTTTAGCCGACAAGCGGGTTTTCCCGGCTATTGATATCAACCGTTCCGGTACCCGCAAAGAAGAACTGTTGTTGAATGATATTGAGGCCAAGCGAATTTGGATATTACGCAAAGTACTCGCTCCCCTGAATTCTATAGAGGCCATGGAATTGCTACTGGACAAACTGCAGCAGACTAAAACCAATGCCGAGTTTTTAGAGTTTATGAGTAAAGATCAAAACTGAAACTGCGTTTTGTCGGTTGACAGACAATCCGGATAAATTACTTTTGCTTAGAGGAGCAGATAAAGAGGAGGAGAAAATGAAGAAAGAGATTCATCCTGAATATGTGGAGGCTAAGGTTGTTTGCTCTTGCGGCAACATAATTCAAACCAGGGCCACCAAACCGGAGTTGCATATTGAGATTTGCTCGAGCTGCCATCCCTTCTTTACCGGTAAACAGAAATTTGTAGATACTGCCGGTAGAGTGGAGCGATTCGAGAAAAGATATAAAAAATATCAGCAGAAGAAAGGTTCCGTGCAAGAGGAAGAGAAGCAAACCCCAACCCTGGTAAAAGTTGAACCGCAGGCCGACCAGCCTGAAACCAAACCAGCCGGGCAGGTTGAAACCAAACCGGCCGACCAAGCTGAAGCTAAAACCGAATAGCGAGCTATTAGCCTGAGTAGTTTCCCCAACAACGCGTTTTAAAGTGGGTATTACGTGTTTCAAAAGCTAAACGAAGTAGAGCAAAAATATAATGAGCTAAACCAATTACTCAGCCAGCCGGAGATAATTGCGGATCGGGATAAGTACCAGAAATATGCTAAATCCCATGCTGACTTAGCTGAAGTGGTAATGGAATATCAACAATATAAGGAAGTAACTAAAAATATTGTCCAAACTGAAGGCATGCTGCATGAGGGCAATAAAGACCATGAACTAAAGGAGCTGATAGAGCAGGAACTGGCTGATTTGAATGAGCAGCAAAAATCAATCGAGGCTAGATTAAAAATTTTGCTCTTGCCCAGGGACCCCCTGGACGAGAAGAATATCCTGCTGGAAATAAGGGCCGGTACCGGGGGCGACGAAGCGGCATTGTTTGCGGCCAATCTTTTCCGTATGTACTGTAAATACGCTGAAAGTCTGCGCTGGCGCACCGAGATTATGAGTTCACATGAGACCGGGGTCGGCGGGTTTAAGGAAGTAATTCTGCTTATCGAGGGAAACCAGGTATATAGCCGGCTGAAATATGAAAGCGGCGTACATCGGGTGCAGCGGGTACCGGTTACTGAGTCATCCGGGCGCATCCATACTTCAGCGGTCACCGTAGCCGTGTTGCCTGAGGCTGAAGAAGTTGAGGTAGAGATAGATCCCAATGAAATCCGAATAGATGTATATCGCTCCCAGGGGCCGGGCGGACAGAGCGTAAATACGACTGATTCCGCAGTAAGAATTACCCATATCCCCACCGGATTGGTGGTTACCTGCCAGGACGAGAAATCACAGCACAAAAACAAAGCCAAGGCTTTGCGCATCTTAAGAGCCCGGCTATTGGATAAATTCCAGCAAGCACAAAATCAACAAATATCTGAAACCCGTAAGGCTCAGGTGGGTTCAGGCGACCGCAGTGAGCGTATCCGCACCTATAATTTCCCCCAGGGTCGAGTTACCGACCACCGTATAGGCCTCACCCTGCATAAATTGGATATCATTTTAGAGGGCCAGCTGGATGAGGTTCTCGAGGCTCTGATCGCCCACTACCAAAGCGAAGCCTTAAAACATGTAGCCTAATCCCCATGCCGGATGTATGGACAATTCTAACTATCTTAAAGTGGACCGCCGGGTATTTTAAGCGGGCTAATATCGAATCCGCCCGGCTGGATGCTGAACTGTTGTTGGCCCATGTACTGGGGCAGGAGCGCACCAGGCTTTATATGAATTTTGACAAGCCGCTATTGCTGTCGGAGTTGGAGGCTTTCAAGCGGTTAATTCAAAGACGTGCCAGGCGTGAGCCGGTAGCCTATATTACCGGTAAGAAAGAATTCTGGTCGCTGGATTTTACGGTTAATAAAGATGTATTAATACCCAGACCGGAAACCGAACTGCTGATACAGACAGTAATTGAGCTGCAAAAAAGCAGGCGGCCTCACCCAATGACCATATTGGATATAGGCACCGGCAGTGGCAATATTGCCATAAGCTTAGCCAGCGAGCTGCCGGAGGCCAGGATATTGGCCGGCGATATTTCAGCTAAGGCATTGCAGGTAGCCCAGGAAAATGCCAGGCTACATAAGATTAACAAGGAGTTAAGTTTTTACCGGGGGGATTTATTCGGGGCTTTCAAAGAGAGTAAGCTTGAAGGTAGCGTCGATTTTGTGGTGTCTAACCCGCCGTATATTCCCAGCCGGGAACTTGCGGGGCTTGAACCGGAGATAGATTTTGAACCCCGGCTGGCGCTGGATGGCGGCAGCGATGGGGTCGACATACAGCAGCGGATCATCCAGGAATCGCTCAGGTTTTTGAGTTCCGGCGGTTATCTGGTTATGGAGACCGGAATCACGCAAGCCAGAGAGTTAGCACAACGGGGCCGCCGCCAGCCGGAATGGGTAGATTTTAAAATACTTCCCGATTACAGCGGATTACCAAGAGTGGTAGTGGGGAGAAAGGATTAACTTACGGCAGGTATCAATCCAGGCTGCTATAAAATTCCTTCCATAACTGCTGCTGGTTTTCATTTAAATTAAAAGCAAATCCTATCTCATATATTTGATTATCATTAACGCATATGTATTTATTCCATATAATATCAAGGGGTGCGTTTATTCTCAGAGGGTTTTTATCCCCAATTTCAACCATTTCCAGAGTCACATCTGGGTTAAAGAGAAGTTTGTCTACCCGTCGGTCATTATTTTTAGCCTTGAAAGTAATGTCCACCTTGAGACCATAGCAACTAATATCTGCCACGAAACCGATTATGGTCAGGTCGCCGCCGGCAGTAAATTTGATTGGTAGCTTGCATTTTTTACGTTTACTTGTTCTGCGTTCTAATCCTTGGTGTTCACTCATGAATAAATCCCCTGTATTATAAAAAGCAACTTTCAAAATATTATTAATTCTACCCCAACAATTTACTTTAATCAATTAAATTATCTAAGCATATCTGGAAAAAAAAAGTTGAACAAAATGGCAGCGGGCGTTAAGATGTATAAGTATGAAGCTATCTGAGTGCAGGCAATGAATGGGTATGAAAAATATGAGAGAGTTTAAGCGATATGATGCCTTTATCCCGTCAACTGTTTTTGTTCCTGCGGCCTGGGGGGGGGGTAGGGTTGAAGTAAGTGGCTGGATAAAAGATATTTCTCAGCATGGAATTGCTTTAGAAAGTTATATCTTTGCCCCGGCTGAAATAGATCAATTGGCAACAAACGGGCGGGTTATTGCCTTAATCCGACTTCCAGATAATTCTGCTATAAACGGAATGTGTGAAATAGCGTGGGTAAACTTTTCGCCAAAGCGAAAATATTGTACTATGGGACTCAAAATACTGACTATCGATGCACTTCAGCGGGACAGGTGGGAGTCCTTTGTTGAACACCTTTTCTCATATCAATGCCGGGCCTGATCTGCGAGATAAATGCTTAGCTAACGCTAAGTTCTTCCCCCAACGCTTCATGCCAATCACCGAAAATCATAAAAAAATCATAAAAAAACCTTGCCAAATGAACCATTTGCGGGTATATTTGTATAAAATGGCTCATTTTACATAAAGCAGGGGATATTCGCCTGTTTTTGTTTATTAACAGCTAAATAGAGTAAGTACGCCAGCTTATTTAACCCTGATAGAAGGTTGATATGAAAAAAGTAGCCCCGGGGCGCTTAAAAGAGATTCTTGTTGCGCATGATAAATGGCTTGAATCAGGGGGAACACAGGGTAGAATAGCCGATCTACAGGAAGCCGATCTACGGGAAGCCGATCTACAGGGAGCAAATCTTCAGGAAGCGATCCTTCAGGGAGCGAAGCTTAAGAGGGCTGATCTCAGAGGAGCCGATCTTCAAGGCGCCACTCTCCAGGGAGCAAATCTGGAGCGGGCAAATCTGGAGCGGGCAAATCTTCACCGGGCTAATTTACAGGAAGCTAATTTCGAAGGGGCAAATTTGCTTCAAGCCGACCTTCAGAATACTGATTTGCAGGATACCGTTTTGCGGGAGGCTGACTTACAGGATGCGGATCTTTCAGATGCGAAAAATCTTTCGATTAAACAACTGGCCGGGGCGAATATTTCAGGTATTGTTCTGCCCACAGCTACAGAGAAAATTGAAGAATTGGAAAGAGTTAAGGATGCATCCAAAAACGCCAAGCGGCTTTTTCAGTTCATGCTGTTTGGTTGTGTCTATGTGTTACTTACTGTGGCCACCACTAATGATGTTAATCTGCTTACCAACTTCGCTTTTTCGCCACTGCCGCTTATTGGGGTCTCAATTCGATTGGTTTGGTTCTATTTCGCCGCCCCTATCCTGTTGTTGGGTTTTTATGGGTACTTTCATCTTTATTTACAAGAGTTGTGGGCCGAGCTGTCCCATCAACCCGCCATCTTTCCTGACGGGAAACGGCTGGATGAGAAAGCTTACCCCTGGATATTAAATGGTATAGTACACTTACATTTTACCCTGCTGAGAAATAACAGCCCCCAACTATCCGGCATAAAAAGTTTTATCTCTATTTTGCTGGCCTGGTGGACCGTTCCGATAACGCTGGCTATATTATGGTTCAGCTATTTGACCCGACATGATTGGACGGTGACCAGCTTCCATATTATCCTGTTGCTAATATCTATCTGGCTTGGAATTAGATTTTACCTGCTGGCGGCCATCACCTTTCGGGGAAAGAAAAGGTTTAAATGGCGTGAAGCTTTTTCAGGTGTTAAGAGCGCCAGGGCTTGTATAGGAATATGTGCGGTTATTATGCTGCTTGTTCCCTGGTACTCTTTCAAAGCTATTACAGGAAATTATTCTGAGCCATGGGATTTTTTATTCTCCTGGACAGTGGTGGATTTTGAAGCGGCGGATGTTTCTACCAAGCCCTTTAACTGGAATGGAGAAATTAAAGGTGTTAAGGGTGCCAGCCTGCGGGGCAGGAATTTACAGCGAGTTAAGGCCGCTCATGCCTTCCTGGTTAATGCCGACTTGCGGGAGACCAATCTAAAATTAGCTGACTTCTGGTATGCTGACCTGCGGGGAGCTAATCTACAGCGGGCTGAATTGAAAAATGCATACCTGAATAAAGCCAACCTGAGTGGTGCCGATATAGATTGGGCCAATCTAAATGGAGCAAACTTGAAGGGGGCCAGTCTGGAGGGGGCCAACTTAAAAGGCGCTTATCTTAGCGGAGCCGAACTTGGCGACGCTAATCTCAAGCTGGCCAATTTATGGAAAGCCGACTTGTCCCGGGCCAGCCTGTTACTGGCCAATCTCCAGGGAGCCAGCCTGGTATGGGCTGATCTCAGCAAGGTTACTCTTGAGGGAGCTGACTTAAGAGCAGCCAATCTGAATGGCGCCAATTTAAAAGGCGCCAATTTGCGGGGCGCCCAGTTGGCGGGGGTGGATTTAACGAATGTGACCGGGCTTACAAAAAAACAGATTGAGTCTGCTTACATAGACCACAAAACCAAACTCCCGGATTACATTAAAGCTGGCGCTGAAGCAGCGGCGGTAGTTAAATAGGCATTATTTACGAACATTAAAGTGTTATACCGGGTACTTGACATATGAATTATAACATTTAGACTATGGTTGAAGTGCGGGTCTGCTCCATGCTATTTTTAAAGCAATTAATTTTTGTAACCAAGAGGAGCTTATAATATGAAAAAGCTTAACAGTATGTTATCAATTGCGATATTAATATTTATCACTAGTCCGATGGAGATGGCCCAGCCTGGCCCTACCTCATGGGCAAACGGCTATTCCCTGGTTTTATTGGATTGCAAAAACATGAAACAGGCTAAGCAGGTCAGGGATTATATCGAGAGCCAGGGCGGGCGGATTGCCTTAATCCTGTCCAAACATGCCATGACGGGCTGGATTTCCCCGGATATTGTTGATTCGCTGGTTCGCAGCCAGCATCGCATTAAAGCAGTGTATCATAATTCTGTTTCCCCTGAAACCGTTGAATATCAGGACGCTAAAACTCGTTTTGCGGTTAAATTTTTTAATTCGGTGGTCTCCGGTGAAATAACCCGGAAAATCGCCGCCAGGGCAACTGTGGAAAAAGTACCGCTGATGGATGACTCGCATGAGGCGCCCCCAATTTCATATAATGATTATATCCAAAACCTGAAACAACTTGGAATTGATGTAGAGGATTTTAAAAACAAAGGGTTGCTTATTAACCAAAGCCCAAATGCAGCCGGAAACAGCGACGCCATGACCGGCACGGTGGCCATGGGCATGTTCTTTGTTGAGAGTAACGGCGGCGTTGAGCCTGATTTATATGACTGGACAGCCGAGGCAGTGACTGATATGCTAAATCAAGCGGCTACTGCTTTGTCCTGGTGGGCAAGCCAGGCCCCCGGTTATGGGGCAAATGTCAGCTTTAGCATTGTCTATTGGGATCCGATCGCCAATCCGACATTGGCCCAGGGGTATGAACCCCTGAATGGTACACATAGCTTTGGTGACGTACCGTTGTGGATTAATGAGATAATGAGCAACTTTGGTATTAATAGCGGGGATCATATTACCAGGGTTGCCGCTTTTAATACCTGGCTGAAGGGGGATGTTGGAACTGATTGGGCTTATACGGCCTTTGTATGCTATAATCCGGCGCCGGCGCCCACTACTTATAATGATGGTTATTTTGCCTGGGCCTACTTAGGCGGCCCCTATACTCAGCTTCTTTATCGAAACAACGGTTGGGAAATCAGTGATTTTGCCCAAACGCTGGCCCATGAAACGGGACATGTTTTTAATGCCTGCGATGAGTATTATCAAGCCGGATACGGCGGCTGTACCAGTTGTGACCCATGCCTGGGAGGCGGGGTTCCCAACGGCAATTGTGAGTATTGTAATGCAGATTCAGTACCCTGCCTGATGAGAACCGGCCCTTGGGTCTTGTGTTGTTATACCCCGGGTCAGGTCGGCTGGCCATGGAGCATGACGGACTGTCAGAGCAGCACTAATCCCCCTGAAGCCCCCTCCCGGCTTTCAGCCAGAGCCCCGCGCCGGCGGGGAACTATTAGGCTGCGCTGGCGAGATAATTCGGATAATGAGGATGGCTTTATCATTGAACTAAAGCGGGGCAACTGCACTTCCGGCAGACCTTGGCGGGAAATCGCCGATGTTGCTGCAAATACCGCCAGGTACTTGAATCGAAGATTGAAACCGGGAACTGAATATGCTTACCGTGTACGAGCCTATAACGCTAATGGAGATTCAGGCTATTCCAACTGTAGATCAGCCACCACCCAGCCATAGGCGGGTTAATTATTGTGGAGGGACATCATCAAGGTTCGCTTAGCAGCCGGAAACAGTAAAACCGGAAATTGTCGGCGCCACTAATAACATTACAGTTATTTAACCGGGAAAAAGGCAACAGCTTTAAGGTGTTGCCTTTTTTGGTTGATGTTACATTGTTTTTTAAGGTATGATGAATATGGATATGCGCCTTACGATAAAGCAAGCAGTTTTCATGAATTAGCGGACAGGGTAGGGTGGAAGGGAGAGTTCTTTTTCTGTGAAATATAAAAAATTGCTAATCAGCGCTTGGGTCTGGGGCTTTATATTAATAGGATTGTCTACCGTATGGGCTGAAAGCCTGGAAGTTCCTCAACAGTTTAAGACAATTTCTCTGGCGCTGGCGGCGGCTACTGCTGGTGATGAGGTGCTGGTGTCTCCCGGAACCTACCATGAAAATCTGATGCTCAAAAAAGGGGTTATTCTCCGTAGCCGGGGTAACGATGAGGAACGTAAGAATTTTATCAACGCCTCCCGTACCATTATTCAATCCCCCGGCGACGGCGACCAGATTGTTTTAGGGACTGATGATGCGGTGTTGGACGGGTTTACTCTAAATGACCGGCAAAGTCAATTCAACCCGCGAAAAAAGCGTTACGGGGTTTATATTAATAAAAGTACGATGACCCTTACCAACTGCATTATTGCTTCTCTGCCATATTCCGGTGTCGGCATCATTGGCGCTACTCCAGAAATAAATATTATTAAAAACAATCGTATATATAAAAATATGGGGAATGGAATAACTTGCGAGCAAGGAGCCAAGGCCCAAATTGAATTTTGCCAAATCTATTTGAACGAGCAATCCGGTATTCACAATTCCACTAATGTAAAGGTCATCATAAAGCACAATACTATCCGTCAAAACGGCATTGACGGTATTATGAATTCGGATAGGGCTGAACCGGTAATTACGGAAAATGAGATCGCAGGAAATGGACTAAACGGCGTTGGATTACAGCGTATGAGCAAAGGCCGGGTGGAGTCTAACAAGATATGGGGCAATAAACAAGCCGGGATCGGGATCCGCATGGGGGCTGAGTGTGTTATATTGAATAATACCATTATGGAAAATTTAATCGGCATCGGTTTGATGGATATTAAACAAGCCGTTATTGAAGCTAATAAAATTACGGGCAATTATATGGTAGGAATTGGCCTGGTTCGTTGCCGGGGGGGTAAGGTTGTAATACGCAAAAACGATTTGCGTGGAAATCGACTGTTTCCGGTAAGCCCTAATCTAGCATGCGAATTGATAGAAGAGGATAATCTTAAATAATTCCAGCAGAGATAAAAGGAATGGGGAAATGGATATGTTTATCGCCTTGCCCGGCTAATCCAGGATAAGTTTATGAATATATTGGGTTATAGATAAAACAGCAGATTGCTAAAAAAACGAAAGGATGTAAATGAAAAAACAGCTCAAAAACCTTGTCCTCGGCGTGCTTACTCTAACCATCAGTGTTTTATTCTGTTTTATAGTGGTTGAAGTTTATCTGCGCTTAACTTCCCCTCCAGAGGCAGAAAAAACGATTATCCCCAATAGGTATTATATGAATCAACCTTATATTAATAGAATATTTTACCCAAAGTTCATGCCGGGAATCTATGGCTCTTCCAAATTCCATACCAACAGAGATGGAATACGGGGTACTGATATAGATGAGAACGCTTATAAAATTCTGTGTGTTGGTGGAAGCACTACTATCTGTGAATATCTGGATAATACAGAAACCTGGCCCCACCTGCTCATGCAGAAATTAAACCGTGAGGATTCTCCGGTGTGGGTGGGAAACGCTGGAAAGGCTGGTCTAAACACCTGGCATCATATTTTGCAAGTTAAATACTTACTACCTCAAACAGGGGCCGATTTAGTAATTATTCTTTGCGGCATAAACGATCAAGAATTATTTATCCGCCATTTTGCAGAGATAGAAAGCCTCCCCGATTCAACCAAGTTTAAACAGGAACTGCTAAACAAGGCTTTTTACAGCCCCCCTCGAAACTCAACCATTTCTCTCCCTTGGTATAAAAAGCTGGTTTTATGGAGGAGAGCGAGTTTTTTCCGAAATAAGTATTATAATCCGGAGCTATCCTTACTAGAAAACCTGGTTAATCTTCCCCGTGTTTATAATAAATTACACGATCTAATCCAGGACGGATTTGCCAGGCAGGATGAAATAGGAAAATGGTATGATATACTGCGGAAAAAAAGACAAGCTGCCGAAAAAATAGATACACCTCCAAAAGTCATGGAAAATTTGGATAAAGCCCTCCAACTATACGGCAATAATATTATAAAGATAACTGAAATTTGCAGGAAGAATAAAGCCCGGGTGGTTTTTCTCACTCAACCTACCTTATGGCGCAAAAATAATTCCCCGGAGGAAGAAAATCGTCTCTGGAATGGCGTTGTCGGAGGATCCTACACAACCCCAAACCTTAAGTACCTTTCAACCGCCAGTTTAGAGGTACTTATGAATGCTTACAATAAAAAGCTGATCAGCGTTTGCCGGCAAGCAGGTATTGATTATATTGATTTGGCAAAATATATACCCAAGAGCCTGGAGTTATTTTATGATGATTGCCATTTTACCGAAAAAGGGGCAAAAGCAGTGGCTCAGGTAATAGCCGACAACCTGAAAAAAATGGGGCTTGATTTCTCATCAGGGAAAGTTGAGGGTAAGCAAGGCGACCCTTCAACCAGTCATAAGTAGCCAATTATCCAGCTCTTATTCATTGACAAATCGGGGAAGGATATTATAATAGAGTCGGCCTGTAAACATTTTAATCCATTTTAAAGAAGATAGAAAATATTGTTAGGAGTCTAAAGTTGGTTATTAGCTCAAACCGCTTTTTGAGCTGCAAATAAACAGGATAGCCATAAGCAGTATATGCGTTTGGGCCAGTTAGCTAAATTCTGAGTCAACTCGGATATATAGAGTAGGGGGAGGTAAAATTGGAAAATGGGTGTGTGGTAACCTTCAATGCAACTCATTATGCGTTGAAGGCCGAAAAGGTATTGAAGAAAGCCAGACACAAGGTGAAACTGATTCCTGTTCCCAGACAGTTCAGCTCTAACTGTGGGTTAGCGTTACAGTTTGATTGTGCTTTAAAGGATGAGGTGGTCAGGGTTTTTGAAGAACAGCACATAAAGGTTCATGGTATTCATGAATTGGACTAAGATCGTTAACGATTTGTTTTATTAAGCATTAAGGAGGGGACAATGTCCCTGACAATGTCCGGGTCCCCTCTATTGGAGATTAAGGACTTACATACCTCTTTCTTCACTTCCCAGGGGGTAGTAAAGGCGGTAGCCGGCTTGAACCTGGCAGTTTATCCGGGTGAGACACTGGGTTTAGTTGGAGAATCAGGTTGTGGCAAAAGCGTTACCGCCCTGTCGATTATGCGATTGGTCCCCAGCCCTCCGGGGAGGATTACTGCCGGCAAAATACTTTTTGACGGCGCCGATCTGGTTACTTCGGAGGAAGCTCAATTAAGGCGGTTACGGGGAAACGCCATCTCCATGATTTTCCAGGAACCGATGACCTGTCTCAATCCGGTATTTACCATTGGTAATCAAATTGCCGAATCAATGCGGCTACACTTAGGGCTGAAAGGTCGGGCGCTGCATGAGCGTTGCATTGAATTACTGGGCATGGTCGGTATTCCTTCACCGGAACAACGCCTGTCAGAATATCCCCATCAATTAAGCGGCGGCATGCGACAGCGGGTGATGATTGCCATGGCCCTATCCTGCCATCCGCAGCTTTTGATCGCTGATGAACCTACCACCGCGCTGGATGTTACCATACAAGCCCAAATTCTGGAATTAATAAAACAACTTAAGGCTAAATTCGGGATGGCGATGTTGCTGATTACTCATGATTTGGGCATAGTGGCTGATACCGCCAGCCGGGTAGCCATCATGTATGCCGGCAAATTGATTGAATTGGCCCCCACCAGGGATATATTTTATCATCCCAAACATCCATATACCATAGGACTATTAAATTCCGTGCCTCGAATTGACCTTAAAAGCTCCCGGCAAAGCTTGGCGACTATTCCCGGTACCGTACCCAATCTTTTACATCCCCCAACCGGTTGCCGCTTTCACCCGCGTTGCCCAAAGGTAATGCCGGACTGTAGTCGGCAGGAACCTCAGTTTATTGAAATCGAGAAAGCACATTTTGTGAGCTGCCGGCTATATAAAAGGGGTCATCACTGACCCAGTTTTCTATAAAGTAACCTAATCACAGGTCAGCATTGATATGCCAGCAACCTTGCTCAAGGTAAAACAGCTTAAAAAATACTTTCCGATTAAAAGGGGATTAATGTCTAAAGCAGCCAGTCAGGTACATGCGGTGGACGGGGTGAGTTTTGACATTCTGCCTGGTGAAACACTGGGTTTGGTAGGGGAATCCGGTTGCGGCAAGAGTACCACCGGTCGCTTGATACTGCGTCTGCTTGAACCTACCAGCGGAGAGATTTTCTTTCAGGGTAATGAGATTTTCAGCCTTTCCAAGAAAAAATTGCGTTCGATGAGGCGCAATATGCAAATCATCTTTCAAGACCCCTATGCTTCACTAAATCCCCGTATGCAGGTTGAAGAAATTATCGGGGAAGGCATGTTGATCCACGGATTGGTGAAAAATAGAACCGAAAGACGTGAATGCGTATTGGAGTTGCTGGAGAGGGTAGGGCTTAAAAAAGAGCATCTGAACCGCTATCCGCATGAATTCAGCGGCGGTCAACGCCAACGTATCGGTATCGCCCGCGCCCTGGCGGTCAAACCCCAGTTTATTGTAGCCGATGAACCCATTTCGGCCCTGGACGTATCCATTCAAGCCCAGGTACTAAATCTGCTGATGGACTTACAACAGGAATTTGGACTCACCTATTTGTTTATTGCCCATGATTTAAGCGTGGTGGAGCATATCAGCGACCGGGTGGCGGTAATGCACCTGGGTCAAATAGTGGAACTGGCAAATAGCGACGACCTTTATAAGCAGCCGCTACACCCATATACCCAGTGCCTGCTTTCAGCTATACCGGTGCCCGATCCGGATAATCAACCGCAACGAATTATTTTAAAGGGAGAAATCCCCAGTCCGGCAAATCCGCCCTCCGGCTGTCGCTTCCATACCCGCTGTCCATACAAAATGGATATCTGCGCTGAAATTGAACCGGAATTTAAAGCCGTCGAGGCAAAGCACTTCGTGGCTTGTCACTTGATGGATTAGGGCAACACCCCATAACCAATTAAACCTGCGGGGGGAGGTGGAAGATTGCTGTAATTTTGCTGTTTACACTCCAAGTTGACATAATATATCTTATCGGACGTTGTGGCTGGGTGTATTGCGGGGGCGGTCGGCTATTACTTCTTGAAACTAAATAACCCTATAAATAATCAGCGTTGTCCGGTTAGGTCCTTGTCACAGCAAAAAAACGATCAAAAAAATGATGTTTCGGCTTGTCCTCAAGCCTAAAATGTCAGGCGGGACGATTCCCTTCCTGAGCTGCCTGATTTTCAGCTACCATAGCAGGCAAGGCTTTGGCTTAAGCTGAACCCCGAGGTTATCAAGTTGCAACAACCGCTGTTTCGTTTTGTTAAAGCCATGGTTATGATTTGTAAAGACGGCAATAACAAAGCATAACGGGTTGGGTTGTGAGGTGTGGGTATTAAATGCGACACCTGGCAATTGACCAAAATATTTGGGTCATTGGCATCATGAAGTGTGTTTCAGGGGGATATCTGACTATGGATTGAGACGAAAAGATCGCTTACAGAGGAAATGGTGAGGTCTGCATTTTAACTTATTGATATTACATGGCTTTTGCTGCTATCAACAAACATGTTATCAAATAATAAATCTTATGTAAACCTTGTGGGTCGGATCCGGCTAAATTTACAACGCAACCTAAAGCCTGCGACTACATCGCTATAAAGGTGGCAGCCGCAAGCTTTAGGTTGCGCATATTATTGGATTGGAGAAGAGGGGCGTAAGTTGGGGACAAGCCTCTTGATGATTTGTCCTCAAGAGGGCAAGCCCTCGGTTTTAGGATTATATAAAAGTGTGATATTTTGCTGAATCAGACGTTTATGGGGACAAGGCCCCTTTTAAAGATACCGCCGGGTATTGGGCCAATTTATCCAATACCGTTTTCTCTATTTCTTCTAGGCCGGCTTCTGAAGCGGACTCAAAGCGCAGCACCAGTACCGGTTGGGTGTTTGATGCCCGCACCAGCCCCCAGCCGTCAGGAAAAACAATTCTGGCGCCGTCCACATCAATCACTTCATAGCGCTCTTTGAAATAGGCGCATACCTCATCGATTATGCGGAATTTATCCTCATCGGCGCAGGCTACCCTTATCTCAGGCGTGTAATAGGTTTTAGGCACATCGGCCAGCATCTGGGACAGCTTTTGATCGCTGTGGGAGATAATCTGTAGCAGCCGGCAGGAGGCGTATACCGCATCATCATAGCCGAAATAATCATCGGCAAAGAACATATGCCCGCTCATCTCCCCGGCCAGAGAGGCCTTCTCTTCTTTCATCTTTTGTTTGATCAACGAGTGCCCGGTTTTCCACATAATAGCCCGGCCGCCGTTTTTGGTTATATCCTGTCCCAGATTTTGAGAACATTTCACTTCATAAATAATAGTTGCGCCGGGCTTTTTCTTTAAAATGTCTCTGGCGTAAATAATCAAGAGTTCATCTCCCCACAATATCCGGCCCTGCTCATCCACCGCCCCAATGCGGTCGGCATCACCATCGTAGGCTATACCCACATCAGCTTTTTCACGCTTCACCGTATCAATAAGATCGACCAGGTATCTGGGTACCGTAGGATCGGGGTGGTGATTGGGGAAATGCCCATCCGGTTCGCAATATAGCTCAATCAGTTCACAGCCCAATTCCCTGATTAACTGGGGAGCCACTACGCTGCCGGCGCCATTGCCGCAGTCAATGACCACTTTGACTTTTTTGCCCAATTTTATTTTACTCTGCACTAAAGCAATATAGGGAGTGATCATATCGGCGTTGCTAACGGCGCCCGCACCCTCAATAAAATCTTTATGCTCAATTAGCTGTCTTATCTCTTGTATCTGCTCCCCATAGAGCGTGGTTTTACCCACACAAAGCTTAAAACCGTTAAATTCCGGGGGATTGTGGCTGCCAGTTATCATCACTCCCCCGGCTGGATTTAGTTCAAATAAAGAAAAGTAGAGCACCGGGGTGGAAACCATACCAAGATTGATTACATCGCAACCGGTGGAGGTAAGACCATTTATAAGCGCCTGGCAAAATTCCAGCGAGCTTAAGCGGATATCATAACCGACCGTAACCACCCTGCCCTGCGTTTGACGTTGCAAATAAGTGCCGAAGGCTTTGCCCAGCAGTTCCACCACTTCCGGGGTTAAATCTTTGTCTACAACCCCTCGGATATCGTATTCACGGAATATATTTGGATTCATGTGGTTTTCCTTATGTTTTTAGTTAATTACCCAACATCTTTTTGTATTCTCCGTAGATAATCCCGGCGGTTCTCTCCCAACTGTGCTGTATGGAATAGGCGGTGATTATATCAGTATTCCACTTCCTTTGCAATGCCTTATCCAGGCTAAAAGCCAGGGCAGTCGGATTTTCCGGTTCAACCAGGAGGCCCAGATCCTCAGCAGTAATCACCTCTGAATTACCCCAGGCCCTGGTAGCCACTACCGGTTTTCCACAAGCCAGGGCTTCCAGTAACACATTGGCCCAGCCCTCTTTGGAGCTTGCCAGGCCAAAAATATCAGCCGCACTATACCATTTATACAGCTCATCATAGGGGCGGCGGCCGGCAAAATAAACCGCATCTTTTACGCCTAACCGATTAATCAGCTCATCCAACCGGGCTTTATAATCGCCTTCTATGCCGGCAGCCCCCACAATTACCAGTTGCAGATCCCCCCTACCCTGCTCGGCCAGTATCGAAATCGCCCGGATTATATGCTGAAATCCCTTGCGCACCACCAGATGCCCAACCGAGAGGATAATTCTTTTATCCCGCGGCAAGCCCAATTCCTCTCTGGCGACAAGTTTATCTATCGGGTGAAACAAGCGGGTATCCACCCCATTTGTTGCCAGCACAATTTTTTCTCCGGCTATCCCCAATGCTACCGCTTCCCGCTTTAAGGCATCGGCCACCGAAAATACAATGTTCGCCTGCTTCAGCGCATAAACCACCTGCCGCTTACGTATCGGATATTGGGGCAGCTCAAATATATCGTGTCCCCTTAAGGTGATAGCTACCGGTTTTTTAAGCAGCTTGCCCAGCAACACCGCTGCAAAACCATCCGGATAGGCCAGGTGGGCGTCGATAACATCAAAATCGAATTCTTTACGAATCCGGCGGCAGAACAATACCAGACACAGAAAATAAAACACTCCGTCTAGCGGTTTTAGTATCATGGGAATGGAAAAAAAGCGGGGGTAATAAACCTCCAGCCCGTCGATATTCAGTTTATGCTTAACCCGGGCTCGATAGGCGTAACGCTTCAGCCTTCCCACTACCGGGCAATACGGGATGGGATTTACCACTTTTAACCGGCAATGCTTACTCATGCGCACAAGCCGCTGCTGGACAAATATGCCAAAGGTCGGCTGCACATTATTGGGGAACATACTGCTTATTACCAGGATTTTCATAAGGAAAGCGAGATCACGGTGGTCCAGGCATAACGGGACAAAAACGGTATATGTTCAAATAGATAATTATCCGCCGCCTCCAGTTTAGGCAACAATTTGTTAAACCATTTTTTATTTTTAAACAGCCCGGCGGCAAAAATAACCGGCAGCGAAAGCAAATTAAATTCGCGATGCTGCACTTTAGCAAAATATTGCTACAACATTTTAAAATCGCTGCTGGTCAGCGGGTGTTCATCTTCAGTTCTGGAATGGGGGGTTAACCTGCGATACAGGTTTAAGCAGGGATTGGTGCCCATCGGTTCAATAAATAAGGCCCACCCGCCGGGTTTCAGTACCCGCCTTATCTCAGGCAGCGCCACTTCCAGCCTTAAATGATGCAATATAGCCCGCCCGACCACCAGGTCAAAGCTGGCATCGGCAAAGCACAACACCTCACAATCCATTTTTAAGGGTGCAACCTGCTTTAACAGGCCGTTAGCCTTTAGAATCCGGTAGGTGCTCCTCACTGATTCCCCTGAAAGGTCTGCTGCGGTTACCCTGGCGCCGGCACGGGCTAATTTTAGCGACAGGTCGCCATAATTGCCGCAGCCATATTCCAATACCTGCTGGCCGCATAAATCACCGAGCAAAGACTCGAAGTAACTTATAAAAGCCTCCTGGAAGCCTAAATCGTTAAGCCGGTCATATAATTTAGTTTTCGATGCATCATGGGTCAGTTGATCAAAAAATCTTGCTTCCTGTTTTTTATGTGAATCGTTTAGCATACTGGCTCACATACTGGGTTGCTTATATATGTAATTATAAATTAAACTGACCCCAATTATGCCTACCAGGAAGTTGGTGGTTACTGATGCGGCGGCGGCGCCTAATGCCCCATAGACCGGAATCAGTAACAGGTTGATTCCAGCGCTCAACAGCAATCTGATAATACACAACAGTGATAATATACGGGGCTTATTCACCGAATATGCTACAAGATATATGGGATCAACAATAAAAGTAACCAAGAAGCCGAAAAACATAATCTGGAAAATTAAAATGGAAGGGGTATACTCCGCACCCACTACCAAATGAATAACCGGGCCGATTATAAAAATTACCGGCAACAACAACAATGCGCAAGTAAAGGTAATTTTGGGTATTTTTCGTACATACTCCCTGATTTGCGTCATATTATCGAATTTGCAGACATAAGGCAGCAAAACATTGACAAATGAACTTGTAAGAATGGTAAATACACTTATTATCATATAAGCCATAGAGTAATAACCTAAGACTTCGTCTTTGACAAAGTAGCCCAGAATCAACAAATCAACCCGGCTGGAAAGCATCAAGAAGAAGTCGATCAGAAAAATCCATTTACTGAATTTAAACAGACTTCTGGCGGTCTGCTTAAATTTGCCCCTGGCTTTGAATAATGGAGTGGGAGTAAAGATAATGCCCAAAATGAAGCCGACCACCGGAATCAAAATATAGGCTATTAATACATTGACTACCGTCATGGCCGCCAGATATACTAATATCCCGATAACCCCCAGTTTGAGTAAGCCGATAATCACGCTAAAGACGGCATAGCGGGAGAAAAACTCGCGGGCGTGAAAGCTGGAGAGGAGATAGCTCCAAAGAATGCCCCCAATTACGGCTACAAAGGCTAAGCGTATGGGATTCACTAATTGGGGTTTATGATATATGCGGATGGCTATGGTAGGCGATAAAATTATACCTAATCCGGCTACCAGAAAAGCGGATACCAACAGGCACCAAAAACCCACTTTCAAATAATAATCGGCTAATCCCGCATCTTTAACAGAGTACATGGGGACGAACCGCACCAGGCTTATTCCAATACCGATTTCGGTAAATACTACCGCAATTTCAAACACCGCCATGGCGATGGAGAAAACCCCGAAATCGGCCGGCTTCAGCATACGCGCTACCAGTAAACCAATCAAAAGCCCCAGCGCTGAAGCTATAAATCGACCACCGGATAAAATAAAGGTATTGGTGGTAACCTTGTGGGTGAAGATATTCCTGAGAGTAGATCTTAAGTCTTGTCCGATAACCGATTCCAGCCAGTTTATACCCATGTATAGTTTCCGTTTATAGATAAACCTATATTTACATCAAGGGGACCTGCCCCCAAGGGGTCAGTGATCCCAACTCTGTGATAATACAAAAATAGAGCTAATAAAGTTGTATATGACTATATTTTTTGAGAAAAAGCTAAAACAGTCTCAATAATATAGTCTATTTGGGAAGGAGTCAAGTCGGGAAATAAAGGCAGGGTAACTATTTTCTGCCAGATGCTTTCAGCTACCGGCAGTTTCCGGTAATATGGTTTATATACCGGATATAAATGATTGGGATAGTAATGAACCCCGGTGGAAATACCCTTGTCGGCCATATACTGGACAAACTTATCTCGTTGTTCCAGCTTGATCACGTAATTGTGCGAGGCGCTGCGAGTATAACTCTTCTCAACCGGAATAGTTATCCAGGCTGCTGCTGAAAAGGCCATATTATATTGCTTTACAATCTGGCGGCGGCGTTCATTTAATCTATCGAGTTTTTTAAGCTGTACCAGGCCCAGTGCGGCCGGAATATCATTCATGTGTGCCTTATAACCCACTTCTTCTACATTATAAAACCAGGAATAGTTTTTCGTCTTGGCCCGATCCCAGGTGTCCTTGGTAATTCCCAGCCAGCGTAAGCTCCTGAGTTGAGTATCTAATCCCTCATCATTTACGGTAATCATTCCCCCCTCTCCACAGGCCAGGTTTTTCACCGCATGAAAGCTAAAGCAGCCAATATCTCCAATCGAGCCGCTGGGTTGCCCGTTATAGCTTCCCCCGCAGGCATGGGCGCAATCTTCTATTACCTTAAGCCGGTGTTTTCGGGCTAAATCCATAATGGCAGACATAAGGCAGGCATGTCCCCCGTAATGCACTACCACAATGGCTTTGGTGTTTTTGGTGATCAGCTTTTCTATTTCAAGCGGATCAATATTTAAGGTGTCTGCCTCAACATCGGCAAATACAGGGGCGGCATGGTTATACAAAATCGCATGATTGGTGGACACAAAGGTAATCGGAGTGGTAATTACCTCCCCGCCGCTAACGCCCATAACCTGCATCGCCAAATGTAGGGCGGCAGTCCCTGAATTTAAACCTACAGCATATTTAGTACCGATAAACCGGGCAAATTGCTTCTCAAATTCGTGTGTTTTGGGCCCCAGCCCAATCCAGCCCGAGGAAAACGGCTCCCGCAAAGCCTCCAGTTCTTCATCATCATACGACGGTTTAAATACGGGTATCATGTCCATAGATTAAAGCTACCTCCTGATATATGGCGTAAAAGTTTCAAGATTAATTCATGTATCCATTGGTTAGTTTTTGTATAGGAAATTATATAAGTGCATTTGCCAAAAAAGCTTATGTTGGCCGAATGGTTCATCGCATAATTAATCCAGCCCTTGGCTGGTTAATTCCTGCGCAATACTCAGTACCGAGCGCACATATTTTTCAAAACTCCAATGTTTCTTTACATCGGCTAAAGCATTTCGTCCAATCCGGTTGCATTCTTCTGAATTATCGAGTAGAGACAATATCTTCTCCCTCAAGGCTTGAGGGTTTTCCATTTCCACCAATAGACCGTTTTCTCCGTCATTGATAAACTCCACATTAGAAATCGCCCGACTGTTGATAGTGGGCTTACCGAGCGCCATCGCCTCCAGCATAACCACCATTCCCAATGAGCGGATGTGTGGACTTAGCGGCAGGACAACTACCATCGAATCTTTCAGTAATTCAAGATAGTTATCATAGCTTATATCATAATATACTTTAACGTTGGACGGAATTTTAATTCCCTGCATGCTAGCCCGATCGCTTACCACAATCAATTCTACCGGGAGATTTTTTGCCGCCTCCATCAATGTCTTATAATCACGGCCTGATTTACCGGCGCTAAACAGATAGCCGGCATTGGCTGAGATCATTTGCGGTTGCGTAATATTAGTATGATACGGTACAAATCTGAACTTATCTGCACTTATGTTTAACACCCTTGAATAATATTCTAATTCACTTCGGGAAAAAACCAACATGCAATCTACTGAGGCTAATATTTTCTTTTGTATAAAGCGCTTAATTCGCCAGCGCAGGCTCTGTCTCTCGGCATCCAGCATCAAATCCAACAGCAGGTGGGGACAACTGTTTCCGGCAAATAACTTTCTGAATAGCGCATAAAAAATTCCTGCTTTAAAATCACCGGTTATAACAATATCATAATCCTTTTTATTTTTAAACAATCTAAGGGCAATTACGACCGGTAAATTGTCGATATGCTGTATAAACTTTCTAAGCGGTGGGGGAATAAAAGCCTGCCGGGACAACCTGGAGCCCCATGAAGGAAAATAGCGGACATTATGCGTACGTTCTTCCCACAGCGGACACTGACTCTTTATAATTCTGTATTCGGTTAATACCTTCATCTGATAATTTTTTTAATTATGGGTTATTTCCTGCGGGCAATTACAATACTATAGAACCCATATTTATGATCCAGCCAGGGGTCAAAGCGTTTAAGCGCTTTCTTAATATAATTCAAGGCTAAATGATAGCCTCGAGACAGGAATGAATGTTGATTATAGTCATATATGTTGTATAAAACGGTCATGATAGAATTACTGAATCCCCTGGCATAATATTCCAGTACCTCAAAATCGCACTGTTCGAGCATTTCCTTCAACTCATGAGGGCGGTAATAATCCTCATACTCGTCAATCGGAAAGTATTTGGTTCTCAAGCTCCAGATACCCTTATTGGGAGTATTCAAAAACAATATGCCCCCCGGTTTTAACATCCGTTTCATTTCAAGTAACGGCAACCGGGGCTGTTTGAAATGCTCTATTACCCCTAAGCTGGTAATAAAATCAAAGCGTTCTGGTTTAAATGGGAGCTTTAAAATGTCAGCTTTGGCAAAATAAGGCGAGCTCAATTTATGCTTTTTCTTATATCGCTGTGCCTCAAGCAAACAATCCGATATATCCACCCCCACAGAAAAATCTATCCGTTCATCAGCGCTAAACAGAAAATTCCAATAACCCGGGCCGCAGCCGGCTTCCAGCCAGCGTATTTGCCCGGTCAGACAATACCTGTTTATACAATTAAGCAGTTCCGGCAACAGATATTGGTCCTCATATTTTTTTATCTCTTCTTCCAGCAGGGGATTCTTGTTCCATAACTCATCCCAATATTCCTTTTTGGGCATAATATAGGCTTTCTTATAAGGGTACCTTGAAAAATTGTCTTTTCGCCCAAGTCCTGCGTTATGCTAAAAAATTTAATCCTCAGAATATCAACTATATGCCTGCGGTTAAATTTTTCGCATGCCTTGATCTTGAACAAAAATCCTAATTTTTCAAGATACCCATAAGTTTAAAACTTGTCGATATAGCTTTTCGTAATTTGTAACCATCTGCTCAAGGCTAAATTGTTCTTCCACCTGCCGGCAACCGGCATTCCCCATTTGTTTTCTTAAATGCTCATCGGCAAACAGTTGCAACAAGCGGTCAGCCAGGGCCTCCGGGTCGCTTACCGGCACCAAAAATCCAGTTACTCCATCTTCCACCACTGCCGGATTGCCCCCTACCCTGCTGGCTATCACCGGTTTTCCCGCCGCCATCGCCTCCAGGAGAGTAATGGAAGTCCCTTCGTAGAAGGTAGCTAACACCGCTATATCCAAAACAGCCAGTAATTCCGGGATATCCCTTCTGCTGCCGGTAAAAATCACTTTATCGGCTAACCCTAATTGTCGGACTAAGTTCTCAAGCTCGGTTTTTTTAGGCCCGTCCCCAATGAGCAGCAATCTGGCCTGTGGATATTTTAAAATTACCTTGGGCAGCGCCTTTATCAGCGTGGCCTGATCCTTCTCGGTGCCCAATCTGGCTATCATACCACATACTAAATCGCCGGGAGCCAGTCCCAGCGATTTTTTTTTGTTAATTTCATGGTTGTTTGTTTTGAACTTGCAGCAATCAATGCCGTTAAAAATTACCTCTATCCGGCGGCCCGGCATGACTTCATAGGTGATCAAGCTTTGCTTTACCGCCGGGGAAACCGCAATTATCCTGGCGGTAAAAGGCAGCATCAGTTGATTGACTATAACCCGTTTAGTATTTCGCTGATCGGGATAATGTCTGCCATGTTCGGTAAATATTAATTTTTTAAATCGTGAACTTATCGCTGCCAACCCCCCATAAAAAAATGCCGTATACTGATGGGCATGAATTAAATCCACCCTTTCTGTTTTAATTATTCGCCTTAGTTTTTTTATTATTCCCCAATCGGTTCCCGGTTGTCGGTTTAAGCAGAAAACCTTTACTCCACTTGCCTTAAGCTCCTCTCCCAGGGCGCCGGTTTCATCTAAACAACAGAGCATGGGATTAAACAAAGATCGATCTAAATGCTGAATTAAGTTATGGACTACAACTGCAGCCCCCCCTTTTGCAAAATTATCCACCACAAACAATAAATTAGTGAGGCCGGCCATTTTTTGTTCACCCTTTCGGCGTTAGTCCACCAACTCGATTAACTAACCCCCTGCTCTTAAAATTCCCATTCCAACAGTAGTATACAGCCAATAGCCAAACAATATTAACCCCAAAATTGAAATAGCGGCGCTATGTTTTTCAGCCGGCTTGAGTACTATATAACAGAGCGAAGAGGTCAGGGCATATACAACATAAATAAGTATTTGCTGAGGATTGTTCAAGAACATGGCGGTGGTTGCATAAGAGAGAATGCTCAATTCAAGAGCATGACTCAAATAGTGGATCCAATCGGTATCCTCGTTTAAGGGAACCTGTTTCCTCAAATCCCGCAGTTTCTTTATCGAACGAAAAATCAGCCATATAAAAACTATTAAAGCGGGAATGCCATATTGTCCCCCTAAAGCCCCATAAGCATTGTGAACAACAAAATTTTTACCCGGTTTTTCCAATAGCAGGGAATCATCTTCAGTAAATCCGGTTCTAATCAGTACCCCAAAATCGGGGAAAAAGGGTATTACTTTACCGCTGCTGAATGATCCTTGTCCAAAGAGCGGGGAATCCTTCATCATTTCCCAAGCCGCAATTACACTGATTATCCTGTTTTTAGCTGATTGATCCTCTTGCCAATTTTCAATTGATGCTACCCGGCTATTTATCTTTTCATGAAATACCCCGTAACCGGCTAAAACCAAAACACTTGTCAGCGCAATCGGCAATATTTTATTTTTATTACCAGAGAGAACTAATTTAAAAAACAAAGGGATGCTTATTACTCCCAAACCCAGTAATCCACCGCGTGATCTGGTATAAATCACCGCTGCAATGGCCATAATAAAAGCCATCAGAAAAAAAGCCTTCCTGGGTTTAGTTTTTGAACATAAAAACAATGCATAAAATATTGGTACTGCCATAGCAATACAAGCTGCTAATTCATTGTTATCGGCCAACTGCCCTCCGGCGCCGCCGGTAACTGAATAATCAGTGCCGAATCCAAAATAGGCCGCCTTTCTTAAAATTTTATAAGTAAAGTAAGCATATATACCGGCAACGGCGGTCACCATATAAAAAAATTTCTTCTTATCCTTGCCTATAATATAAATAATAACAAAAAATATTAAGCAGGCATTGGCAAAAGGCAAATAATCGCCTAATTCAGCGCCTATAGACAAATATTCCGGGATGGCAAACAAGGCTGATATAGTTAAAAATCCCCAAAAGAGAATCATCAGAGAATTGTTTGAATCATAAATACCCCTGAATCTTTCTTTTTTATTGACCACTTCAATTAACCAACTCAACATGGTAGCCAGTAAGATCGGGGTGCTGAGAAACATAGGCAATCCCAAAAAACTACTGGGAAAATTCCACATAGTGAATTGAAGTACAGTAACGCTGAGAAATAAATATACACTTACCCCAAAAACAGGCTTCATCGCTATAAAAGCTATAGCAAGAGGTATCATGGTGAATACCACAACATGCCTCGGCGATAAGGTGATTATACCCTGTGCCATTAGATATCCCGTCATAACGACTATTAAAATCAGACCTTTTTTTCTAATAATATTAATTATACGGGGTAATAATTTATGTTGCTTTTTTTCATGCGATTGAAATAATAATACATATATAGACTCCGTCAGTTCCAATATAGGCTTAAATAGTGCATTCAACATATTCGTTATATTAATATTATGCTGAGAATGTTTCTCGGTGGGGGCCTTTGGCGGATGTTCGGCATTGAAAGGATAGATTGATTCCAGCGCATTAAAAAACTTGTTGACTGATTTATTTATCAGGTTTTTAAAAAACCCAATAAAACCGGCGGCTTTTGTTTCGTCATAAGTGCTCTTATTGTTTAATGATTCTGTACTTGAAATAAATAAGGGGCGCTCAAGGGAAGGGTGTCTTAATCGATAAATAAATAATCCGATTTTTTCCGCTAATGAGGTGGGGGTTGATTTATTATGTTTAAAGAGCGCCATATCTGTTTCTTAGGGCAAATAATTCCACAGCTTAGTAGTAAGAACACAGCACTTCAGACATTTGGGAAACAGCCCTTTTTCTTTCAAGATAGTCCTGAAACGGATATAATTTTCACTGTTCCATAATTGGCTGAATGAGTGCTGGTGGATATTGCCGACCTTGAAATCAATTGAACAGGGATATACATCCCCATATGGATTAATTCTGCTGGAGTACCATGGCAGGAAGCATTTGTTACAATAAGAATAGTCATCATCAAAAAAATAGCGGTTGAGTTCCGATTGCTTTAAGGGAGGGTTGAAATTCACCGATACATCAGCTGCCTTGGCATAACACTTATCTATCTCTGATTGAAGCACAACCGGATCAATTTGTTTTAAATAATCGGGTAATACCTGATCTTCCGGTTTGGCTTGTTTCAGCGGGATTAGTTGTTGTGTTTTATCTATCGCTGCCTGTTGAGTAAAGAATAAAAATGCGTAATTAACCGCACCCAGATTATATCTTTTTGCGGTATCGACCAATTGGCTGAATTTGTGTTGGTTCAGCGAAGATATAGTGCAATTAAGGCCCAGATACGGTTTGTTCTTACCCTGAATCTGCTTTTGTTTTTGAATAGCTTCAATTGAATGACAAACCTTTGCGTAAGATCCCTTAACGCCCCTGACCTGATCATGAATTTCCTCCGGCCCATCCATTGAAAAGGTAATGGTATCAACCTCGGCGCTAACCAATTCGGCGGCTATTTTGGGATTAATTAACATGCCGTTGGTCAAAATATTACATCCAATTCCCTTAGTCTTAATATGGGATATTATGTCTAAGATATCCTTTCTCAGGAAAGGCTCTCCACCGGTAAGGGTAATGATTTTAACCCCCATTTGTGCCGCATCGTTAACTACAGCCCTAATATCCGTCAAACTTATTTCTTCGGCTTGCCGGGGGAGCGAAGTTGACTGTCCGGCGGCTTTCTGTTTGTCCTTATATAATTCTTGCGGACAAATTTTACATTTTAAGTTACATCTGAAAGTAAGCTCCATATCTATTGAAACCGGGGCAAAAGCCCTCCCTGCTGAAAAAGCATAGGAAATCCAATAATGCGGAACAGCCAGCATTTGCTTTACATCCGTTTTCAAGTTTCCCAATAACCGAGAAAACATTCCTCAAAATTTCCTGTGGTGGTGGAGGTATATATTACCTCACGTTACCAGCATGGGAGAATAAAACAATACTTAATAAAACAATAACATAATAATGATAATATATAATAAACCCTTTCCTGTCAAGCAATTTAGGCATTAGCGGAGACATTAGGAAATTCCGGGTACAGACGTTAGCTGCTAAAGTCCGACAAACGCCTATGAGCCGGATATAATAATACCTTGACTTTAATTTATGCTGTTGCTATGTTAATGCCATTCTGATTGTTCCGAATTACTATGGCTTAATAATCATGGGCTTAGCCGAAAAAACCGTGGTAGAACAAAAACACCTCAAGGAATGGGTTAGGAAAAAATGGCTGCTTTTGCTGGTTATTTCCCTGAGCTGCTTCCTGGTACTTGCTCTTTTCTCCTGGTTGGCCGGAGCTACCAGCTACGGGCGTCGGCATCTTTCCTTCCAATCGAACAGCCTGGATCTGCTTTTTGATCTATCATATAAGAATAAAACAGTTTTCTTCAGTCTGCCCCAGGAAAATATATCTCTAAAAATCCCTTACTGGAAATTGGCCAGATTCGGCAAAAAATATTGGTTGTATTTAAAGATTACGATTTTAAACCTTTTATTCCTGATATTTGTTCTGCTAATCAGGCGCATAATAAAAAACCGTCGCCGGTTAATCAGCCGCTTTAAGGATTTTCGGGAACAACCCGGATCAGTCGGACTGCTATTTATCAGTAAAATTATAATAGTTGTGGCCTGCCTACTCAGTATATTTCCAACTCCCCATTTCAATTTCTGGTGGAAGCGGTTTGCTTTTGTTTCCTCCCCTCCAAAACACTCCGGCATAACGCTGGCGCTGTATGAGTTTATGCGTATTATGTTAATAGATAAGGGGAATCGCTTCTTTTATGCGGTTTTATTCACCCTGCCCCGCTTTATAGTTAAATGGATCGGGGTAAGCAGTTTTCTGCTGCTTGTTTCAGGGCAAATCAAGCTACCCGGCGCCTGGAGTGCCCTGACAAATCGTTATCTGGACAAGTTATCCAATTTAGATTATAAAAAATGGTTGCCCGGAGCATCTTTATGGGTTTTTGTGCTGGCCAACCTTATTTCTTTAATAAAGTATCAGCGCCTGCCGGCTTATATTGAGGATACGGCTCAATTTTTTCAAGCCAGGCTTTTTGCGGTGGGCAGGTTAGCGGAATCAATTAATTTCAGTCGGGAGTTCTTTGAGTTTCCCTTGCTAAACATGGGGACTCAATGGTATTCTACTCTGGCGCCAGGGCAATCATTTTTACTGGCTTTGGGACACAAGGCCGGGGCTGCCTGGCTGATAAATCCGTTATTCGGACTGTTGGCAGTAGTAGTGCTTTATAGCCTGGCCAACCGAATTTATGGTCGTTCAACGGCCTTGCTGTCCATCATGTTTATGGTTCTTTCCCCGTTATATCTGACATTATCGGCTTCATACCTTAACCATTTGTCATTTATATTTTTTATGCTGTCGGCATTACTTCTTTTTCATTATAGCCTGCTGAAACAGGGGCTGGGTTATCCTATATTGAGTGGATTGTGTTGGGGCCTGGCGCTTATGATCAGGCCCTCGAGCGCTATAGTTATGGCATTACCCTTCGGGGTTTATTCAATAAAGCAGACCCTGTCCCGGCGGTCTAGTTTTGGGTTTAAGTGGAAACATTTACTGGTCTTTATGGGATTAGCGCTCTGCCTGTTGTTATTGCTGACATATAATCAGCTTTTGCAAGTAGATCAGGGGGGAATAACCCCCGGTTATTGGCTAACCAGGGGCTTGCAAAATCCATCCCGGGGATTATTTTACCTGATGACTAATCTATTTACCCTTAACGAACAACTATGGGGCTTTATTATCCCCGGTCTTTTCCTGGTTATGCTATGGATATTATCCAGCCACCAGTTGGAGCCTTGGGATTATATGCTGTTATGGTCAATAATATGCCTGCTTATTTTCAATTTCTTAGCGTATGACATCCGTCCGGGCCTGGCAAATCCTTTAATGGTAACCATACCCTTCTGGGCCTTACTTACGGCCAGAGCCGTTATGAAACTGCCGGCAGTTCTGGTCGATTTTGGCTTTTCTGCGCAAGACATTAAATCAGTACTGGCCTTAGGCATATCTGTATGCTGCATATCTTTATTAAGCCTCCGGGTAGCTCCCCTGCTCCACTCCAATGATACTTATCGGCTTAATATCGCCAGCTTAATAGAAGAAAAAAGAATTAATAACGCCATAATTTTTCTAGAACGAGAACCCTTCTGGCAGACCTTTGCCTATAACCAACCGGATCTGAATAATGATATAATATTTGCCCGACACCTGAAAGGGTATAACTATAAATTAATTAGAGAGTTTCCTGCACGCAGCTATTATTTTTACGACGCAGGCGAAAATAAGCTGGTATCAATCAACCCCCGGGAAAGCCCATGAAAAAACATATTTTGAATAAAAACACCATAATTGCCCTATTGGGCTACCTGTTAATATTTGTTCCCAACCCAAGTTGGGCCGCTCTCCGGCTTGAATTAAAGGTGGAAAACCGGGCTTCGGTTAATAGAGTCAACGAACCGCTTACCTCCGGTGTTCCGCTGCCCCGGGGTTTGATTTTTGCCGATGCCGCCAGCGGCCGGCTGCCACTAAAAATTACCGATCAAACAGGAAAACAAATACCGGCCCAGTTTTCTGTATCAGCTAAATGGCCCGATGGGAGTGTGCGTTGGGTATTGCTGGATTTTCAGGCATCAGTGGAGGATGAAGAGCAGGCGGTTTATTATTTAGAGGATGGCATACCAGGCGATACTTCTTATGGAATAAAAATAGAAGAATCTAATCAAAAAATAAATATTGATACGGGCAAATTATACTTTAGCATAAATAAAAAAGAGGGAAATTTATTTGGCGAGGTTTTCCGCCAAGGCCTGAAAGTTCAGCCCATTATCAGCGCTCAAGAGCAAAACGGTATAACCCTGCTGGGCGCTGACAATCGGCTATATGCCAGTTATTTTATTGATCCTGATCAAGTTGTTGTCGAGGAACAAGGCCCCTTAAGGGCAGTCATCTTAGTGCGCGGGAAGTTTGCCGCCGCCGATGGAAAAATATTCCATCCGCAAACTGCCCGTTATAGCTTGCGCATCCACAGTTACTTTAATCAAGACTACCTAAGGTTATTTCTTACACTGGAGAATAACGGCAGATACGGCTTCAGGCATGAAAGTTATAAAAGCGAGACTTATGACTTTAAGGAGCTGGCCCTGAATCTAAAATTTAACCTTAACCAGACTGTTCAACTGCGTACCCAAGGCTACCGCGGTAAAATTAAGCCTGATGACCGATTTTTCCTTCACCAGCGTCATCGTATTATTAATCCGGCAAATGAGGCTGAAAATTTCAGCTACGTTATAAAAGAGGGGGATAAGATAGAGGAAAAAGGAAAGCGGTCTCCGGGCTGGCTGGATATATCGGATCAAAACCAGGGAGTAAGCGTAGCTATAAGGCACTTCTGGCAGAACTTTCCGAAATCGATTACCTTCCAACACCAGACCCTGTCCCTTGGATTATGGCCACTGGGAGGGAAATGGCCGCCCCAGGCCGTTGAAAATTACCGCTTTCGCGGGGGAACCCATAAAACTTATGAGATTTTGTTACGTTTTTATAATAAAGCCATTCCTGCCTTAACAGCGCAGAAGCTGCTGGAATGTTTTAATAACCCGCTATTTGCGATTGCGCCACCAGCCTGGTATGCCAATACAGGGGTGCTGGGGCTGACTGCCCCCAAGGGCGTAACCAGCCAGAATCCTATATTGGCTGAGGCTTTGCAGCGTTATGAAAAACTTCAGGCCTGCAAGGTTCATCTGGAGGAATCAGAAGAACAGCATGGAAAATATCCGCCTTCAACCATATATACCGAAAGGGAGGCGCGGGGAGAAAATCAGGATTGGTATGGTTGGATGGATTTTGGCGATATTCCATGGGGTGGTCAAAGTGGAGACGGGGCATACTCATCCGGGCATTATGACTGGCCTTACGGCATGTTACTTCAATTCCTGAGAACCGGGGATTATGCCTTCTTTAGATTAGGGGATGAGCTGACCCGCCACCGGATGGATATAGATCAATATCACACCGACCGTGGCAGCCCCTATCTCAATCATTTTCAGTGGAATGAATTCGGCAATCACGATCGCAGCCCGGAACCCTGGGAACCCAATCCCAGCCACACTTGGATACAGGGGTTAGTGTTATACTATTTGCTTACTGGAAATAAGAAAGCCAAAGAAGCTGCCCTGGAGGTGGGAGAAGCCACCAAAACCTATTGGAATAAAGTTCCCGGTTCGGCCGAACTCAGGATTCAGGGCTGGAGCATAGAAAACCTGTTAGCGCTTTATCAACTCACCGGTAAACAAGATTATTTAGATTTAGCAATCAAGATATACAAAGACAGAACCATTCGCTTTATTGCCCCCGATGGATATGTGGGCAATCCAAAGGAACTGAATATTTTTCAAGCGGTATTGGTATTGGAGCCGCTTATCAAACTGAATTTACTCACCAAAGACGAAAACATACAGGATACTATATTGAAGTTATTGGATTTTTTGATTCATAAGGCCTATCGTGGCGGAAAGAGCGAGGGGAAAGATTGGTATTATCCGATGTATCTTCCGTTTAGCTTTAACATCCAGACCGGCCTCAGGTTTGGGGTGGCTCCCGGCTATAATTTTATGACCAGTAATGCCCTGGCATATGCCTATTTAGTAACCGGTGAAAAGGAATACCTTAATCTGGCTCATCAAATATTTAAAGATGCGGTCTTTTACTGGCAAGAGGAGGCTACCACAATTAATCCCAAAGAGCGTTCGCCGATTGCCTATGCCGCCGCTCATTTTCCCGGCTCGCGCAGTAAGATCCATGGCTGGATAAACCGCTACCCCCAAATCTACCTTTTTATGGAAGCCCATCCCAAATTGGATACAACTCCACCGGCAGCGGTGAAAGATCTGGAGGTTAGTCTTGGTGATAAACCAGGCTCGGTAATCCTGGATTGGACTGCTCCCGGAGATGATGGGAGAAAAGGAACCGCCAGGCGCTATCAGATTAAATATGCTACCCAGCATTTGCAATCTCAACTGGAATGGCTGCAGGCCGAAAATGTAGCCGGTGAAACCGCTCCCCGGGCGCCTTACAGCCTGGAGCATTTTACCATTAAAGGTTTAATCCCTGGCACCACTTACTTTTTTGCCATCAGGGCTTATGATGAGGAAAGTAATATATCGCCCATATCAAACTTAGCCTCTATTACCATAGATGTGGCTAAAGATTAAATCTGCCAACTGACTCTATCAACCAGACAGTATATCTTGCCTTAGACAGCCGGCTGGTATATACTGCTTATTATTCGGATAATTCTATTGCTTAATGCCCTCAGCATCGACCTGGAAGATTATTATCACGCCAGAACCCTGGCCGGAGTGATTAGCGAAGCAAAATGGGATGCGTGTGAAAGTCGGGTAGCTGATAGTGTCCGCCGTTTGCTGACAATTTTAGCTGAGTATGAGGTATCAGCCACCTTTTTTGTGTTGGCCTGGGTAGCTGAGCGTGAACCGCAATTGATAAAAGAGGTGCAGGCCGCTGGGCATGAAATAGCCTGCCATGGTTACGGCCATAAACTAATTTATGAGCAACAACCCGATGAGTTCAGGGCTGATATACGGCGGGCCAAACAAATACTGGAGGATTTGATTAAAGAACCGGTTAAGGGCTATCGGGCGCCGGTCTTCTCCATAACAGAGGATAGCTTGTGGGCATTGGATATCCTGATTGAGGAAGGGTTTTTATATGATTCCAGCATCTTCCCCATAATTCATGACCGTTATGGAATCCCGAAGGCGGAGCGTTTTCCCCACCGGATTAGCCGCAACAGCGCTGGAGAAATCTATGAATTTCCGTTGTCTACCATCCGCTGGCTCGGATATAATATTCCGATTGCCGGCGGCGGTTATTTAAGATTTATGCCTGATTGGTTTATAAAAAAAGGAATTACCCGCTTGAACAAAAATGGTAAACCGGCTATTATTTATCTTCATCCCTGGGAAATAGACCCGCAGCAGCCCCGGCAGGCGGTTGGCGCTTTATCGTCTATCAGGCAATATTATAACCTGGATAAGATGGAAGCTAAATTAAAAAAACTGTTGACCGATTTCTCCTTTGCTCCGGTAGCCAAGGTATTAGACATATGAAGAGATTAATGTTAATCAGGCACCCTGAGATTGCCGACGCCGAGCAACTTAAATATTTCGGGGCCACCGATGTGCGCTTAAGCCAACACGGGTATAAACAAGCTGAACGGCTGGCGGATTTTTTGAGTAAACGGCAGGTCAAAGCGGTATATTGCAGTCCGCTGCAGCGGGCTAAATACACCGCTCAATTGATAGCTGACAAATCCGGGCTTACAATTAATATCATACCAGAATTAAAGGAAATAAATTTCGGGCGCTGGGAAGGCAATTCATATCAGGAAATATTAAGCGTTGATGAGCAGTTGTGCCGGGAGTGGCTGGAAATGAAACCCGAGTTCCGCTTTCCGGCGGGAGAGTCTTTAGCGGAATTTTATCAAAGGGTGATACAGGAGTACAACCGTATATTATCAACTGACTTAGAAACACAAGCCGGCGAGCTGATAGTGGTAGTTGCCCACGGTGGGGTAATAAGGCTTATTTTAGCGGATTTACTGGATATTAACTGGGGCCGGGTAAATTGTATAAAACAGGATTTCGGAGCGCTTAATATAATTGAATATCATGATGATTGCGGATTATTACGCCTGCTGAATGACACCTGTTATCTGGACGGTAAATGTCGCATATAGCGCTGATAGTGGGCGGCTGTCGCAGCGGTAAATCGGCTTATGCCCGTAAACTGGCTTGCCGCTATAAGCAGGTAGCCTATATAGCCACCGCCACCGCTTCAGATGATGAGATGCGAGAACGCATCGCCCGGCATATAAATGATCGCCCCAAGCATTGGCTGACCATAGAGGCGCCATTGGATGTTGCTTCGGCGCTTAAAGATTTGAACAATGAGGTTGAGGCGGTAATTATAGATTGCCTGACCCTGTATTTAAGTAATATAATAGCAGCCGGTAAATTTAAGCTTAAGGATACCGCAAGTTATCCTGAATATGAAAAACAAATTAACGCTCAGATAAATGGACTTATCCAGGCAGCGAAAGAGATAGCGCCCATGGTGCTTATGGTCAGTAACGAATTGGGGCAAGGGCTGGTGCCCTATGAACCGTTAAGCCGCTTTTTTCGCGATATGGCGGGCTTGATGAACCAACGTGTAGCCCAGGCAGCGGACGAGGTGTATAAACTGGAAGTAGGAATTCCGGTAAGGCTGAAATAGTAAGATAGAAATTATAAAGTTGGAGGAATAAAGTTGGAGAGAATCGTGGCGAATCCCGAAATACTGGGAGGCAAACCAATTATCAAAGGTACCAGACTCAGTGTGGAATTTATCCTGGAGTTATTGGCATCTGGAATGACCAGGTCAGAAATTCTGGCAGATTATTCCCATATTACCGAAGCAGACCTGAATGCGGTTTTGGAATATGCTGCCCATGCCTTTAAAAACGATGTTTATGTCTCTTTTGAGAAGGCTTCATGAACCTGCGTAGGAAAATTGGCTGAAAAAGTGAAATTTGAACAAGGCATGATTATTATCCTGACCGATGCCGGTATTCGAATTCGGCGTAATTAAAGTAGGTCTTCTTTAATTATAGATTTTGGTGAGCCTGTTTATGAAAAAATATACTTTAACTGCCGTAATCTGGAAAGAGGAGGCCGGGTTGGTATCTAAGTACCCGGAATTAGGGGTGGCAAGCGCCGGCGATGATCCAGGGGATGCCCTGAAAAACCTTAAGGAAGCGGTAGAACTTTATCTGGATAATGTATAGGTGACAACATGGATATAAAGAAACTTAGAGAACAGATTGATAAGCTTGACAGCCAGATTTTGGATTTGCTCAATAAAAGGGCTGAAATTGTGCTTCAGGTCGGCAAGATAAAAAGCCAGCATAACCTGGAGGTATATGTTCCCAGCCGTGAGGAAGAAATATATAAAAGGCTTGAGCAGGCAAACCGGGGCCCCTTCCCTTCTTCAGCTATTAAGCCGGTGTTCAGGGAGATAATGTCGGCTTCATTGTCGCTGGAGAAACCACTTCGGGTGGCTTATCTCGGCCCCAAGGCCACCTTTACGCATTTGGCCTGTATGCAGAAATTCGGCTTGTCGGCAGAGTTTGTGCCGGTACGCAGTATCGAGGATGTGTTCCTGGAGGTTGAGCGCAATCAGGTTGACTATGGGGTGGTTCCGGTGGAGAATTCACGCGAGGGAATCGTCAGTCACACGCTGGATATGTTCGTGGATTCAGATTTACATATCTGGGGTGAAATTTTGGTAAAAATCTCTTTATGCCTGTTATCCAAGGCCAAGCAGCTTGAGGGGATCAGCAAGATTTATTCTCATCGCCAACCCATTGCCCAGGCGCGCGGCTGGTTGCGGGAGAATCTGTTTAATGCGAAAATCATCGAGGTGGGCAGTACGGCCGAGGCGGCTGAAGAAGCGGCGGCTGACCCTGAATCGGCAGCCATTGCCAGCGAGCTGGCCGCCAGGCTGTATAATCTGAATATATTACAAGACAGCATTGAGGACAGCGCAAACAACTATACCCGGTTTCTGATTATCAGCCAGGCCTTAAGACCGCCTACCGGCAAGGATAAAACCTCCATTGTGTTTTCCATCAAGGACAGGGTGGGAGCGCTGTATTCCATGTTGCAGCCATTTCATAAACGCAATGTAAACCTGACCAAGATTGAATCCCGTCCGTCAAAGAAGAAGATTTGGGAGTATATCTTTTATCTGGACATGCAGGGTCACATTGAGGATAGCAATATTAAGGCCGCTATAGATGAGTTGTCCGAGCGGGCGCTGTATCTGAAAATCCTCGGTTCTTATCCGGTGGGAGAGTTGAAGTAAGGGGCAATGCCCTTTATTATAAGTGTATGAAATGTATTTGGTTAGTATAAAAAGGGCACTTGTGCCCCTTGACTTAAAGTAAAAATAATGCTAATTTACCCGACTAAGTTAGGTTTTATCAGCCGCAGTTGGGGTCATTGACCCCTTGGGGATACGTTCCCTTTTTCAAGGCACCCATTAATTGTCTGAAATAAAGAGTTATTTGGATTAAGCCGGTTTCCGGGAGAGGTGGCTGAGTTGGCTTAAGGCACTCGCCTGCTAAGCGAGAGAGGGGAGAAATCCCCTCCGGGGGTTCGAATCCCCCCCTCTCCGCCAAACAATGAACACAAGGAGTTAATGATGAATCGTTTTTTTAAATTATGTTTTTTTAGTGGACTGATATGCTTGTTGATAACCGGCTGTGAACAGAAAACTCCGCCGGAGACCAAAAAACCGAAGGCGGAAGCTCCCCCGGCAACGGAATCTTCACGTCAGTCACCTGCTAACCCACATCAGATGATGGGGGATTCTCAGCAGATGGGTTCAGGCACACATCAAATGGATACTAAACAGGATGTGCCCAAACCCCCCAAGCAAGTAGTAGTGCCTGATGCAGTAAAGCAGAAATGGAAAACGCTCAGCATATTGGTAACCGATAAAACCAGCGGAAAATCGGTCAGTTATGAAGTTAAACCAAACTCGGAATTTGAAGTTCCCGGTACCGACTTGAAGTTGGATATAGGGGCGTTTTTGCCGGATTTCAGCATGGATGGTCAGCAGATTACTTCAGCCTCCGCAAACCCTAACAATCCCGCGCTCCAAGTATCTATAAAAGAGCAGGGTCAGGAAAAATATAGCGGCTGGTTATTCTCCAAGTTCGCCAATATGCATGCCTTTGAGCATGAAAAGTATAGCATTGTCCTGGAAAACAAGTTTTAAGCCGTAGCGAAAACCGGCAATATTTAACCCTAATGCTGTGGGTCTTATTGGTGGTGAATTTATATGCTTACTGGAAAGCATTCAATTTATCAGCCAGCTAACAGGTTTTCAGGTAAACATAATTTAGATTGGGGGATCGTCTAGCGGCAGGACACAAGACTCTGAATCTTGTTACCGGGGTTCGAATCCCTGTCCCCCAGCCAAAACGTTAAGGGCGGAAGCTGACAAGTGTTCCGCCCTTTTTGTTTTCTATCTTATTATAGTCTTAGTAATTAAATCAAATACAGAAACGTTGGATATTTTATTGGCTGATGTTTCGGCCTGTCCCAAGGCCGAAACCGGAAAGGGAAATCGTCCCTGCTGATATTTTCGGCTTGAGGACAAGCCGAAAATATCATTTTTTGATTGTTTTTTGCTGTGCGCAAGAACCTAACCGGACAACGCTGATATTTTATTAATGTTTGGAACTATCCTGAAGGATTATCGGGTAATAATATGGATGGGGCCACCAATATGGGTATGAACCAGGAGAATAAGTATAGTTAGGGCTTTCTGAATAGCGGGTATCTTCCCATAAATATATACTTTTAACCTCTAAATACGGGTAAGTGTATTTTATTTCATCTAATGGCCGGGTCTCGGCCCCTAAAACCTCCCCGGCTATAGTTACGGTGCGCCCCGGTTTATAAATCGCTGTATCCAGATATCCCTTATACAGCACTAAAAATCTCCCCCCGGATTTATCCGTATCCTCTGGTATATTATAATAAGCCAGCGGTTTTTCCAATACTTCTAATTCTGTCCCCTCCTTGGTGTTTTTTGCTTTCAGTATCGTGCCTCCCAGGGCCACCAACTTCCCCTTATAGCTCGTCGGAGATTCCTCTAGTTCCTTAAAGCTTATACTCTTATCCACTTTCTGGGCCAACTCCTTAGGAATTGCCACAATACAGCCGCAAAACAAGACAATTCCCCACACCAAGGCCCACCTTAACCCCGGTTTTATATAAATCTGAAATCCGTCTTCATTCATTATTAATGCTCCTTAATATTGCCCTATTTGACTATAGCACAAGTTTCTTTGAATATCCACGGCTATTAAAATATGTCCGGGCATATTATGCAACCATTATTATATGACAGGTGTCATATAAATAACTTTCTGCTATCGACTGTTTCGCTAAAACCTTTTACTCACAAGCGTATTCCAATTAGCCCCCGGCAATAATTCTGAATCAACCGGAATAGTCGGGTTTACCATCAACTCTTCATTTATAGATAACCCAAGTTACCCTGTAGTTAACCGATTTCGAGTTGCATTAAAAGCTGATAAGGGGGTGGATGAGGTGGATATTTCTTATGGTTGCAGCTTCTTCTATTTGAAAGGGATATCATCTGGTGGGAATAGTGGGACATGCCACATGTATTGTGGTAAAGGATACGATATCGGCAGTAAATGTAATAAATCCTGTCCTGGTTTCAGGCAAATAAAAACCTTGTCGGTAGCTCCTCACAGAGAGCATTTTTTACAGGAAGTAGTCGATTTTTTATTCCTGTCTATTCCGAGCTGGTTGAATATAAGGCTGCCTAAAATCAGCAAACCGTAGGGCAGCAAGTATCCTGGTTAATATTTCCCCAAAAAAGGCCGGCCTTAAAAAGGCTGGCCTTTTTTGGGAGTTGGATGCTGTGATAGTGCCCGCCATAAAATTTCCTTACCACCCTGGCCTGAAATATAGTATAATAATTGGGATTTAATCATCATATCATAAAAGGATATGTTAACCAGATGAAGGCCTCGGTTCATTTTTATAGTTCATGGTTGTTGGGAGGGATTGTTTATAAATTATCACAATCGGTGGGAATCTCTATGGCGGCATTTTTAAGTACTATCTTAATAGATATAGATCATGTGTTTGATTTTATAATCTTTTCCGGAGAAAAATTTTCCATTAAGAATATATTCAGTTGGTGTAATCATGGACGCTGGTAAAGGGTGGCCTTGATTTTTCATTCATATGAGCTTTATTTTTTATTAGGGGTTATAGCCTATTATTTTCCCGCTGAGATAATGACAGGATTAATGATTGGAATAGGGGGTCATCTCATATTAGATCAAAGCTGGAATTGTCATCTGCGCAAAGATTATTATTTGTCGCCCTGGTTTTATTTTTTAACCTATCGGATTTACGCCGGGTTTCATAAAGATAAATTACGCATTGAATTTGGGAGGCAATAAACCCTTTGATTGTTTAGCAGGCTCCTAATGATCCTGATAGCACATATCAACTTATTGCTAAGCTGCTTAAGTATCTTATGGTAATATTATGGATTAACTATTTTAACTGATAAACCAAGGAGGGATTACCCTATATGGCGGATATTCTGGATTATAAAATTTATGGCAATGACATGCAGATTGTGGAAATTGAGTTAGACCCTGGCGAGGGTGTGAGAGCGGAAGCGGGAGCCATGGTTTACATGGATCAGGGAATCGAGATGCAAACTGCTACTGATGGGGGAATATTTACCGGATTTAAACGAAAGATAACCGGAGAAAGCTTCTTTATCACCACCTTTCTTTATCGGTTGTCCGGTAAGGGACATGTGGCTTTCGGGGCGCCTTATCCAGGCAAAATAATTCCGCTTGATCTAAAGGAATTGGGGGGCCGCTTTTTGTGTCAGAAAGATGCCTTCCTGTGTGCCGCCAGGGATGTTGAAATTGAAGTGGCTTTCACTAAAAAAATTGGCGCCGGTCTGTTCGGCGGTGAGGGTTTCATTCTGCAACGGCTGGAAGGCTATGGCCTGGCATTTATCCATGCCGGCGGAACCATCATTCAGAAAAGCCTGGCCGCCAACCAAATTTTGCGGGTAGATACGGGTTGCCTGGTGGCATTCTCGGCGTCGGTAAATTATGACATTCGGTTTATCGGTGGATTTAAAAATGCACTATTCGGCGGTGAAGGGCTGTTTTTTGCTGAGTTAACCGGCCCCGGGCTGGTTTATGTACAAAGCCTGCCTTTCTCACGCCTGGCCGACCGAATTTCTGCCGCATCCCGCTTCCAGCAAAAGGGAGAACAAAGGGGTATTGCCGGTGTCGGCGCCGGTCTGTTAGGCGGGATTTTGAGCGGCGACTGATATTTAAACTAGGCTATTGGCATTATATAGTTTATACTATGTTTTTATCAGCTCTATTGAAATAGTCATTGATAATGGGAAGATAATGAGACGTAATTTATTTTTTAGCTATATGTTATTTGGTAGTCTTCTTATCGCAGGTTGTATCAGCACCCTCAGGTTATATTCCGGTCCAGAATTACCCCGGGATAAAATCGCTAAAGTAATAATAGAATCCCCTTTATTACTATATGCAGTGGACAGGAACCCCCCATTTTACAATCAGCGGCGAAGTATAGTAGCCTGGGAACTGGAGCTGCTTCCCGGATATCATACAATTACCCTTAAGTATAATTCAAATATCAACGGCCAATCCCTGTTAACGGAAAAAACTATTCCGGTAAAATTTTTGGCTAAAGCCGGACATACATATCGCGCCATGTCTTCCACTGACTGGAATACAAAGAATACGCAAACTTTTAAGGTCTGGTTTGATGACGAAACGCAGGCAGTTCTTAGCGCAGTTGAGCCTAAACCGAAAGATATTAATTCAGCCTTAATAGAGGCGATAAAAAAAGGCGATTTAAATGCCGCCAGAACGCTCATGGAGAAAGGCGCTGATGTAAATAACCGGGATGCGGGTGGTTGGACGCCCTTAATGTATGCGGTTAGAAATAATCAGAACTATCTCGTACATGTGATGCTGATTAAAGGCGCTGATGTAAACGCAACCACCGAGCTGGGCACGACAGCCTTCATGTTGGCGGCCGGTACCGGCCAGAAAGATATCTTACAAGCTATGCTGGATAAGGGCGCTGATCTGAATGCAAAAGACAGGGCCGGCTGGACACCCATAATGCTGGCCACCAGAAACGGTCATGCCGGTATCGTGAAATTTTTGCAGAATAAGGGCGCCGATGTAAATGCAGAAACAGAGACTGGGCTGACCGCCTTTCTCTTGGCGGTAGAAAAGGGTCGGCTGGAGATTGTAGAAACCCTATTAAATAAAACCGCCGATATTGACCTGGCGCTTGAGGATGGGACAACCCCCTTGATATCTGCGGCCAAAAGTGGCCATATCGATATTGCCAAGGCCTTGTTAGGTAAGGGCGCCGATGTAAATTTAAAGACTGATGCCGGGGTAACGGCTTTAATGTATGCCGCTAAAGAGGGCTACACTGACATTGCAGAAGCTATCCTGGCTAAAAATGTCAATATAAATGCAAAAGACAATCACCAGGTAACCGCTTTGATGGAAGCCGCCGCTGGCGGCCACACTGATATCGTACGGTTACTACTATATAAAGGGGCTGAGGTAAATATCAAAAACAATGACGGTACAACAGCTTTAATGTTGGCAGCAATCGAGGGTCACACCGCTGTTCTACAGGCACTGCTGGATAAGGGCGCTGATTTAAACCAGCAGGATAACTATGGCCGAACGGCCTTAACCCTGGCGGCCAGGAATCTCCAAACGGGGGCGGTTATATTGCTTAAAGAGGCTGGAGCAAAAGAATAATTTTTGGGTATCTGGGAAAATTGCCCTTTCGTCCAATATCGGCGTTATGCTAAAAAATTTAATCCTCGGAATATCAACCATAGCCTTGAGTTAAATTTTTCGCAGGCGCTTTATCTTGAACGAAATTTCTAATTTTTCAAGATACACTTTTATTATAAGTGATATTTCTTGATCTTGCGGTAGAGGGTTTTATAGTCTATTTTAAGTCGTTGGGCCGCCTTAACCTTATTGCCATGTGCCTCTTCTATGGCCTGTCGTATGGCCTGTTTCTCTACCTGTTCTATGGCAGCCTGGCTTATTTCCTTTAAAGATGTCCGGTTATTATAATTAGCAGCCGGGCTCATATTAGACGGCATAAATTGAGATATGGGCGACTGAAACAAATGATAGGGTTGAATAATATCCGGTGAGAGTAATACTGCCCGGCGAATGACGTTTCTCAATTCCCTGACGTTTCCCCGCCATTCCTGTTCCGATAGCCAGTTTATGGCTTCTTCAGAAAAACCGTGAAGCTTCTTGCCCAGTTCAGTTGAGGTTTCATGCAGAAATTTCTTGGCTAAAAGCAGTATATCCTCTTGCCGCTCACGTAGCGGCGGCAGGTAAATAGTAAATTCATTCAATCTATGATATAGGTCTTCCCGTAGATTTTCTGCGTTAACTTCTTCATCCAGCATAAGGTTTGAAGCGGCAATAATTCTTACATCCACGGTTATGGGTTTATTACCCCCCAAACGATAAAATTGCCGCTCTTGAAGTACTCGCAACATTTTTCTCTGGGTGCTCAGTGGAATATTGGCTACTTCATCCAGGAACAGCGTACCATCCTGAGCTAATTCAAAATAACCGGCTTTACTTTGATTAGCGCCCGTAAAGGCTCCTTTTTCATAGCCGAACAACTCGCTTTCGATAAGCGTATCGGGTATGGCGCCGCAATCAACCGGCACAAAAGGCTTATCTTTTCGAGAACTTTTCCGGTGGATAAAATGAGCCACCAGTTCTTTGCCGGTACCGGTTTCTCCTTGCAAAATCACGGTAAAGTTGGTTTTAGCCACTTGTTCCACTTGATAGCTTATTCTCTGTATCTGGTGACTGGTCCCCATCAGTGAAAACAACGATGATTGGTCTCTTAGTTGTTCCCGTAGAAATTCAACCTCCTGCTGCAACATAAAGTGATCCAATACCCGTTTAATGGTATACACAATCTGCTCATTGTCAAAGGGTTTGGTGAGAAAATCAGAAGCGCCCGTCTTTATGGCCTGAACAGAAGAAGGGATATCGCCATGAGCGGTAAGCATAATCACCGGCAACGAATAATTAATCTCCTTAATCTTTTTTAAAGCTTCCATGCCATCCATGGTGGGCATCTTTATATCCAACAGCACTATATCGGGGGGCTGTTTTTTAACTTTGCCGATAGCATCGAGGCCATCTACTGCCTGCTGAACTATAAACCCTTCGGCTTTCAGAATATTAGCCAGCAACCAGCGCATATCCTGTTCATCATCTACTATTAAAACAGTAGCCGGACAAAGCTTATCTTTCACTCTATTCATCTCCTTTATGCTTTTTCTTGAAAAATGGGGAGCGAAATCTTCACCTTAAGCCCCCCTTGAGCCAGATTAAAAGCGGAAATCTTACCCTGATGTTGTTCCAGAATTCTTTTTGAAATCGATAATCCCAGCCCTACACCCCTGACCCGGGTGGTAAAAAACGGATCAAATATAGAGGCTAAATACTCTTCGGGAATACCAGGGCCATTATCAATTATATATAAGTTAAGCAGTTGATTTGTCTGGTCTGATTCTGCCGTTATCCGAATTTCTCCCGCTTGGGTCAGCCCCTCGATAGAGTTAAGGGTTATGTTCATCAATACTTGCTCTAATTGGTTTCTATCACCCATAATAATCGGCATATCAGGCGGATACTCCCGTTTGACCTTGATCCCTTTTTTGTTTAATTCCGATTTCAATAACAATAACATCTTTTGTACCAGATCACCCATGTTTATGGGCACAAATTTAGTGTTACTCGACGAAGGTCTGGCAAAGTTCAACAGGGCATTGATTACCTTACTGGCAGCAGATGCATTGCGATTTATGACTAGAAGGTGTTCGGTGATATTAGCCGGAGGGTTTAGGTTTTGTAAACAGAATTGAGCCGACCCGGCGATAATAGCCAGCGGATTACCTAAATCATGAGCTAAGCCAACCGCAATCTGACCCACTGCCGACATTTTTTCGGAATCTACCAGAATTTGTTCTTGCTTTTTCTGAGTGGTAATGTTCTGGGTCAGTTCTAATACTTGAATCACCTCGCCGGTATGATCACAAATCGGAGTGGTGGTAATTTGATAATAGTGAACCTGTCCATTCTTGTCAAGCCGCAACTCATGTTGTTCAACCCTGTTATGCTCAAAGGTTTTGACTGCCGGACAATTATCACAGATGCGCTGAAGCCGGTAACAGGTCTCATAGCAATGTGTATCGGTAATGCTTTTGAGAGAACCCACCCGCTGGGTTACATTTTTATTGGCCCAGAGCAGCTTAAAGTTTTTGTCTATTACAGATAGCTCCGCCCCGATGGCGCTTATGATGTTGTCCAGTTTTTGTTTTTCCTGCTTGATTTCTAAAGTCTGGGCATCCACTTCCTTTTCCAGTTTGTCGGCATATAAGGCCCGGTTTTCGGCTTGCATCCGTTCTTTGTTGATTCGAAAGATAAAAAAGTTGGTTATCAATAACCCACTGATTACTGCCAGAGAAAAGAATAGTATTTGATAGAAACTTTTTCGTACCAACTGGGTGACTTCACTGAAAGGGGCTGATATGACTATCATCCAGGTGTGCGGCCCAATCTTGATGGGCGAGTAGGCCACCAATTTGTCCTTTTTGCCGGCAGCCAGGTAGCGGCCGTTACCGGCAATTTTTTCTTTCGTTATTTTCCTTTCCATATCAAAAGAAATGTGGCAGCCAAAGCATTTATCTTTGACTTTAACTATAGATCGATTGATCATTTCAGGGTGTTCGGGGTGGTGTAGTAAAGCCCCATTTCCATCTAATAAAAAGGCGTAGCCGGATTTACCCGATTTAATGTGAGAAATGAATTTTGCGATAATCCTGTTCAACGAAATCGCAAATGCCAGCACCTGGGGTTCGTCAGTCCCGGCTGATATCGCAGCCGGCAATTTAGTGGCTATTAGAAAGGCTTTGGTATTATAGGCTTTATTGCGGGAAATATTAAACTGCTCGAATTGGAAAATTGCAGAAATTTTAATTTCTCCGGGTTTAATACCGGATATTTTCCCCCAGAATTGCTTTTCCAAATTTTTTGAATAAGCGTCAGCCAGTTTACTCAGGGTGCGGTCTTCGACCCCGTTTTTCGTTATGCGCCAGACATCAATAACCGCTGTTCCTTGAATGCTGCTATATAATTTAGTTTTAAAATCCTGCTTCCAGAGCAGATCATCTATGGCGGCCAGTTGCCTCAAATTCCGCTTAAGTGAAGCCAGGTATTCCTCTATACCCGTGGCTGCCTCTTGGGCCAAAATGAGTTGTTGCCCATTGAATTGGTTAGCCATTTCCTTTTCGGTGGTATAATATATAAACGCTCCAAAGCCGATGGTAAGACAAATAAATATTATTGAAGCTATCCACACTATTCGTTGAATATTGAACTGCTTTTTAGGGAGATTTTTTTTATTCTCAGTCTTTTCCATCGTATATATATACTTCGTCCGCTGTTATATTCAGTTAACTACACTACTATCGACAAGCTCTGATTAACCGCAGTCAGCTTGAGGGGGATGATTCCGGTAGCAGGCGGGAGAGCAGCGGGGCCTGGGGTTCGGCAAATGCGTCTATATAATTTCCTGTACAGGAACAAAAAACACAAAAGCCCCCCGCTTTCCACTACCGGGCAGGCAAATATGAACACAATGCTTTGCTGAATACAGGCTGCATTTGATGAAAAATTTTCTAAGGTACTGATTTGGCACACCTGAAGCCAACATTTTCATCATCGGTAATAGGGGTAAATTTACTACGCATAGTAGTAAGTGCATCATATTTGGCATCCATAAATGAGCCGCCTCGCAATACGTAACGCTCCTTACCGTAGAACTCATCTTCATGCTTATTACCGGGGTACGGCAGATAATTATCGGCGGTCCACTCCCACACATTGCCGGCCATATCATAACAACCGTATGGACTGACCCCCTTAGGGTAACTGCCTACCTTGGTGGTGCCGCGTTTTCTGGATTTTTCAAAGTTTAATTTCTTCCTGGAGAATTTATTCCCCCAGGGAAACAATCTGCCGTCGGCGCCGCGGGCGGCCTTTTCCCATTCAGCTTCAGTAGGCAAGCGTTTACCCACCCATTCACAATAAGCCACCGCATTTTCCCAATTAACATACACCACCGGGTGTTTGCCCTTACCCCTGGGCATATCCCCGCCGGCATCCTCCCAGCTAAGCGGAATCGCCGCCCCGGTAGCCGCTATAAACTTTTTATACTCGTCATTAGTTACTTCGTATTTATCAATATAAACGGCATCCACATTAACCTTATGTGCCGGGGTAGCGCTGTCATGGTACTTAACCATTCCCCCCAAAGTGCCGACTATTTTTTCCAGCCGGGCCTCATCTATACCCATAGTAAATTCACCGGCCGGCACCAATACCATTCCAGTTGGAACATCCTCCGCAGCCACGGATTTAATATAAAAAACCAACAAACATATCACTAAAACAACAAGTTTTTTCTTACTCATAAACACCTCCGTTCAGAATATTATAACAAACCGGACAGGGGTCATTGACCCCAGGTTGGATTAACGATGTGGAACCGTAATTAACGGGCACAACGAAATCCCACATCATCATAAATACCATCAGCCTTCAGCTTTTTACGATAAATGGTAGTGGCCATAAAGGGTTTTGACTTAAATGATCCTCCCCGGGCAACCCGCAGGTTTTGGTCCGCTGCTTCAACACTTAGGGCAGAGCCCGGATATGGTTTATACTTGTCGGCAGTCCATTCCCACACATTACCGGCCATATCATAGCAATCAAATTTACTGATTCCTTTCTCATACCTGCCGGTAATAGTGGGGGCGTTGAATCTTTCTCCTTTTGTATTAGTCCAGGCCCCTCGAAATTTTCGTCCCCAGGGAAAATAGAAGCTCTTTTTCCCGCCGCTGGCGGCTATTTCCCATTCCGCCTCAGTAGGCAGTCGCTTTTTTGCCCACTTGCAATAGGCGGCTGCATCACTCCAGCTTACATTAACTACGGGATAGTCATCCTGATTCCTGCGGTAAGCGCCTCCGCGCCAGTGCCGTGGAGCCGGATGATGGGCAGCCTTTATGAATTTCTTGTAGCGGCTGTTGGTAACTTCATATTTGTCAATACGGAAAGCCTTCAATTTCACCGTATGTTTAGGAACGGATGCCAGGTAATCCTTCTCGGAACCGCCTATGTTTTTGAGAATCCATTTTATTCTTTTTTGATCAATTCCCATGCTGTATTCGTCGGCAGGAATTGATACCATCCGGCTTCGGTCCTGATCGGCTCTAACCAGCGACAGGTTCACCTCGGCAACGGCGCCGGCAAATATCTCTATATTAGCCGTCTCCTGTAAATAGCCGCTGGTTTCCGCAATAATTACATGCTTGCCGACGTCTATATTTATTTTCAGCTTTTTGGTAGTAGCTAAATGAGCCGCCTGACCATCAATGAAAATATAGGCTTCCGGAATACACTTAATTATCAACTTACCCACCTCGGCCCTGGCGATTGAATTACCAATCAGTAAAAACATCCCGCCTATTAACCAGCCTGCCAAAAAATTTTTCATTATAATTACCTCTTAGATTCAAAGAACTGTACCGGAAAATTAAATCTTATTTTACGGTTACACAACTAATGCCAACTTCCTTGGGACTGTTTCCGGTATCATCAAAATCGCGATCTATGCAACGCAAGTAAAACTTAACGTTTAAAACCGACCCGCCTCGCACTACTTTATAAAAACCGGTCTCAGGCCCCGTCGGGTTTTTATTCGGGCTATACTTATAATATCCGGGATCATACCAATCAGCTACCCATTCAGCCACATTACCGGCCATGTCCAAGGCCCCATATGCTGAAAAACCTTGAGGCTTGCTGCCCACGGGTTGATACGTCCGGTTTCCATCCCATTGCCGGCCGAAGGGAATATTTATCGACTCAGGCGGTTGGTTGCCCCAGGGATAAAGTCTTTCGTCAATCCCCCGAGCGGCTTTCTCCCATTCCGCTTCAGTGGCTAAGCGCTTACCCGCCCACTTGCAATAGCTGTCTGCATCCTGCCAACTCACATCAACCACCGGATAATTATCCAATCCAGCCGGAAAGCCAGCCTTGCTCCAGATATCAAATTCCGGATCGCTGGTATGCGCCGGTATTCGATGATTAGTAGCCTGCACAAACTTAAAATATTGAGCATTTGTAATCTCATGTTTGTCAATGTAAAAGGCATCCAGATAAACCTTATGTGCCGGTTTTTCGTCATTATAATAAGGTTTATCGGTGCCCATTACAAACTCTCCCGCCGGCACCAGCATCATCAGGGATCCATCTTTTTTATTAAGCCGGGTAGCCGGCAAACCAGCGGCCACAGCTAAACCGGGAAAGAAAAAACAAAATGTCAATATTCCCGGTAAACATCGCCTGCCAATAATTACGGCGCTTTTGGTACGACCTTTTTTTGTCTCTGGCCCGGTATCAATCGGCATTATTTGTTACCTCTTAGTTAACTGGTTAATCAAGCATAGTATATACTATTAGACTATTATTTGGCTAAGAATTTTTTACCGCCTTCATATTATTGCTCTTGGCCGGGGGAAATAAGGCCTGTTTTACGGTGGTAACGAGGTTTTCAATTACAAACGGCTTAGCCACAAATTCATAGTTACCAATTTCCTGTAGCCTGCTATATAGAACATCATTTCTATAAGGGCCGATAACTATTACCGGCGTGTTTGGCTGGTGATTCCTTATACATTTCAATATGTTATTAGTAGATAAGTTGGTCAGCGGCGTATCCAGCAATACCAAATCAAGTCCTTTTTTAGAAACAGCCTCAAGCGTATCGGCTAAAGAATCACTGGTTATGATATGGCAATTCTGGGTCTGGAATACTTTTTTAAGCAGCCAACACATATCTGCGTCTGAACCCACCACGAGTATATTTTTAGCGTCCTTAGGCATAAATTTTCCATCTCCCGAAATTAACATATAAAATCTTACCTATCCATTTGCAACCCTTATGCCATATACAAAGGCAGAAAACAGCCCTCATAAAATAAGTTAACTGGTTGAAAAGAATATACTATAAAAACAAACTAAGAAAATGAATTAGATTATGGTTAGTTAGAATATGGCATGGATGCCATATGGGAGGGCAATGTTGGCCTAAAACCGTGCCAACAGTTTCCAGTATTCATCCAGCATCTGGAAGAAGCGGGGTTTGCTTTGCAGGGTATGCATTAGTCGGCGGAAATTAGCGCTACCAGGCAAGCTTTGAGTGTACCAGATAAGATGCTTTCTTATATGTAATAAGGCTGGTTCAAAGCCGTAATACCGACCAAATAACTCAAAATGACGGATTATAACCGATTTTCTCTCCGCCAAACCGGGCGCCGGGGGGCAATGGCCGGAAGCTAAATATCGGCCTGTTTGATCAAATATCCAGGGATTTCCCCTGGCCGCCCGGCCTATCATAACGCCGTCGCAGCCGGTTTGGCTTAACATGCGGCCGGCATCCAGCGGCGTTTTAACATCTCCATTACCGATTACCGTACAGGATACCGTTTCTTTTAGTTTTCTTATAAGTTGCCAATCGGCCGCCCCGGTAAATCCTTGAGTCCTGGTGCGTCCATGTATGCTAATGGCGTCTACCCCGCAACCCTCAGCAATACGGGCAATTTCCAGCGCATTAATTTGGGCGGTATCCCAACCGGCTCGAATCTTAACCGTCAACGGAACATTAACCGCCCGGCGAACCTTTTTTAGAATTCGCTCGACCAGGCGCGGCTCTCTCATAAGTGCAGAACCCGCCCCGCTCCTTACCACCTTCTTCACCGGACAGCCCATATTAATATCTATTAAATCCGCCCCGTTTTCGGCGGCGATTATAGCCCCTGCTGCCAATATGTCGGGATCGGCCCCAAACAATTGCACCGCCAGAGGTTTTTCTGCCGGATGACTCATTAAATAACGGTTATTATGCTTAAAGTGATGTACCAAACCGTGGCTGCTCACCATCTCACTAAACACCAGCCCACAGCCATATTCTTTGGCCAGCAGTCTGAAAGGCAGATTAGTGATGCCCGCCATAGGGGCCAATATAAGCGGATTTTTTAGTTTCAGCTTACCAATTTGCATAAGGCTTACAGGTATTTCCCCCAACCCTTATCCCTTAACATATTCACCAGTTGCTTAATCTCCTGGGCCCGTTCGGCGTTACAAACCAACAATACATCCTCAGTTTCCACAATTATTATGTTTTCCAACCCGATGGTGGCTACCGGTTTATTGGGTGAGTGGATGATTATATCTTTACTGTCCAGCCCCAGGTGCCGCCCCAAGGTTACATTGCCGGCTTCATCTGCCGGGAACACCTCCCGCAAACTGGGCCAGCTTCCCACATCATTCCAGCCCAGATCACCCCTTACCACCACTGTATGAGGGTATTTCTCCATAATGCCATAGTCAATGGAAATGGACGGCAGACGCGGATAAACACCGGCCAGGCTTGATTCTTGCTGCGGCGTCCCCAAAGCAGGCTCAATGCCGAGTAACGATTTATAAATATCCGGCAGGTATTGTTCGAAGGCGGACAATATAACTTCACTTCGCCATACAAAAATGCCGCTGTTCCATAAGGCGCCGTCAGCTAAATATTTTTCAGCCTCGGTCAATTCCGGCTTTTCGGTAAAGGTTTTGACTTTATATGCTTTAAGCCCTGCCGAATGCGCTATCTCGTCCGCCAGCAGAATATACCCATAACCGGTATGCGGAGACTGAGGCTTTACCCCCAAGGTAACCAGACAATCATCAGTCTCAGCTAATGAAGCCGCCATAAGCAGCGCTTGCTTAAATTCATCGGTATCTTGAATCAAGTGATCGGCCGGCATCACCACCATTACGGCTTGTGGGTCGGATTTTTTAAGATATAAAGCTGCCAGCGCAATGCAGGGGGCGGTATTACGCCCAATTGGCTCCACTAAGATATTCTGGCGGGGGATTTGGGGTAGTTGCTGCCGGATAGCATCCGCCTGATTAGCGGCGGTTACCACCAACACCCGTTCGGCAGGGATAATATCAGCCAAACGCTGTACGGTCTGCTGAATAAGGCTCAGCTCGCCCCCCAGTCTGATTAGTTGCTTGGGATATTTGGCCCGACTTAAGGGCCAGAAGCGAGTGCCTGAGCCACCAGCCATTATTACCGCATATAGTGACTTATTTGCCAATTTAGTATGGATTATCTTCCTCTTCCCGTTCCAGTATGTTGCCGACAATGCGCTCTATCTCTCTAGCTGGAGAAGAATATGGGGCTTGCAGTAAAAAGGGGGTCATGGTCTTAACCGATTTACGTATCGCCTGATCGCTATAGACACACCCCACAAAATTTACCTTAATATTCAAGTACTTCTCGGCTACCAGCTTTACTGCGCCCACGCTTTCTTGTTCTTCCCGGGTGGTTATCATATTTGTAATTATCTGGGGTCTGAAGTTATCCAACAGCCGGCAGAAATCAGACCTCAGGTCGCCATTGTCAGTTCCCAGTCTGCTAATCAGCTCCGCCATGGATTCAATGCTTCTTACGCTTTTGGGTTTGCCCAGTTCTCGCAACAGTTCACAAATGAAATCATTTTTTCGGATATACATCCGGGTTAATTTTCTGAACAAAGCGGTTTTGATAAAACCGTAAGCATTCTGGATAGAGGTAGGATCAGGGGTAACCACTACCAGGCGCTCATCGGCAACCGAGAAGAAATCCAATACATTAAAGGAAGTACCCGCTCCCAGATCCAGCAATATATAGTCAACATCCAGTCTTGACAAATGGTTAATAAGTTTAAGTTTCTGGGTATATTTGGGATTGGCCAATCCCAGGATGGCGCTGGCGCCGCTGATTAGTTTCAGATTATCGACACCCACATCCTGCAGTATTTCTGCTAAGGATTTCCGCCGGCTGAGAAAATCATTCAGTGTGTATTTAGTGGCCCGCAATCCGAGGACAATATGAAGGTTGGAACCTCCTAAATCGGCATCTACCAGCACCACCCGTTTACCCGTGTGAGCTAAGGCGATTGCCAGATTAGCGGTAATTATTGTTTTACCTACGCCTCCCTTTCCCCCGCCTACAGCCCATATTTTTTTACCGATCATGCTCAATAATCCCGTGTGAATGGCTGCTGAATCAACAGTTAAAGGGAGTAATTTGTGAATTCCTCCTTAACATACCGACATAACTACACATTCTCCAGTATATCATTTATTCGGCTAACTGCCAAGCAAAATTTTAGTGCTTGGAACCGGGATGGTAACCGGTGTCCCCCCTGTTCCAAAACTTCAATTAAAATGTTGTTGACTTCTTATTTCAGAGGTGGTAGTTTGCTAATTATTAATTAGCCATATAGATTGTCAAGCTTGTTTTCAGGGACGTTGAAGCACTAAATGATACTAATAAGCGAGCAATTGCTGAGTCGGATTTGTCAGCAGGCGGTGGCTGCTTACCCTGAAGAGTGTTGTGGAATATTGGTGGGTACGGGTGATGGCAAGAAGCAGATACAGCGTTTTTGTAAAACCGCCAACATGAATAAACAGCGGCTGCGGGAGCGATATCTGATTGATGCCTTTGAACACTATAATATAGACAAACAGGCTAGGGCTGATGGGTTGAGCATTGTCGGCTTTTATCACTCTCATCCGGATTCTCCGCCCTACCCTTCTGAATTCGATATAAAAAGCGCCTGGCCCGCTTATTCATACATAATCATTTCAGTAGATAAGCATAAAAATACTGAGGCAAAATCATGGATACTGGCTGGCCGGAACCGGTGTTTAGTAGCTGAAGAAATACGGTACTTAAGGATATCTTGAAAAATTAGAGATTTTGTTCGGGGACAAGGAGCAGCGAGTCGAAAAAGCGCAGTGTACATACGAGTACATGAGCATTTTGAGGCGACCTGCGACGCCGTCAATCGGTGAGGAGAGCAATTTTTCAAGGTACTCTCATAGAGGAGATGGCAAAAATAAATGCAAGCTAAAGATATTATGACTAAAAAAGTGTTTACTGTAACTGCGGATATGCCCATTAAAGAGTTAGCTCAATTTCTATTGGAACACCGGATTAGCGGTGCGCCGGTGGTGGACGAGCAAGGCAGCTTTTTGGGATTGATCACCGAAAAAGAGCTGATTGAACAAAATAAAAAGTTGCATATTCCCACAGTAGTAACTATAATGGAAGCTGTAATTTACCTGGAAAGTCTCAAGCATTTCGAGCAAGAGCTAAAAGAAATGCTGGCTACCCGGGTGGAGGATTTATATTTGAGAGAAGTGGCTACTATCGGCGAGGATACCGAGTTAGAAGATATTGCCACCCTGATGAGTGAATCCAGCGCTGAGTTATTGCCGGTAATGCGGGATAACGAGTTGGTGGGTATAGTCGGCAAGGCCGATGTGGTGCGTGCTATTACCAGGCAGTAGATTAGCAGAACGATATTTAGTTAAACCTTTAAACTTATAAGCTTCCCGGACAACAAAAAAATCATGGCGATATTTGATAAAGACAATAAAAACAAACAGCAAAGCCCCTGGGACAAGCTTTCCAGCGGTTCCAATCTACCCAAACTTCCGCAGATCAAGCTGCCCAATGCAGGGATAATTTTACTGATATTTTTAGTTCTCTGGCTGGCCAGCGGCATTTTCGTAGTGGGGCCTGATGAGCAGGGAGTGGTAAGGCGGTTTGGCAAGTTGACAAGGTTGGCGATGCCGGGCATAAGCTGGCATTTTCCCTCACCGATAGAGGAAGTGGATGTCCCTAAAATTACCGAGGTAAAGCGGGTTGAAGTTGGCTTTCGTACCCGTGATCCGGGGCCGCCGGCCATTTATCAGGATGTGTTACCCGAAGCGCTTATGTTGACCAGCGATGAGAATATAATCAGCGTACAGTTTGTAGTGCAATATATGATCAAAGATGCTCCGGCCTATTTATTCAACGTGCGGAACGTTGATAAAACCGTACGCAATGCCTCAGAAGCGGCCATGCGGGAAGTAATAGGCAAAACCAATATCGATGAAGCGCTGACTGTGGCCCAGGCCAGTGTTCAGGAAAGTGTCCGAGAATTACTGCAACAGATACTGGATAGCTATAAGGCCGGTTTGAAGGTAAGCCTGGTACAACTGCAGGAAGTGAAGGTGCCGAGACAGGTAATCCAGGCCTTTGAAGATGTGGTTAATGCCAAAAAAGACAAAAAAAGGTTAATCAACGAATCGCAAGGGTATCAGGAGGATGTGTTGCCCAAGGCCCGCGGCCGGGCAGCACAAATTTTAAAACAAGCTGAAGCCTACCGGGACAAAAAAGTAAAGCACGCCCTGGGAGATGCCAAAAAGTTCCTTGAAATTCTCAAAGAATACCGCAAGGCCAAGAATATTACCAGAAAAAGACTGTTTATTGAAACCATGGAAGAAGTCCTGCCTTCAATGGAGAAGGTTATTGTGGATAAAAATGTCAAAGGCGGAATATTACCGCTGTTGCAATTGAAACCAGCTACTAAATCCGCTAAATAGGGATGGCCCACATATGAATAGAAAATTGTCCATTATTCTTATTGCCCTGTTTGCGGTGATGTTTGCCGCCAATCTGGTCTTATTTACCGTAGATGAGCGGCAACAAGTGGTAATTACCCGTTTCGGCAAGCCGATAAAAGTAATTAAAGAGCCGGGGCTGTACATTAAAAGCCCACTGGAGCAAACTACTTTATTTGACGACCGTTTATTGGATTACGACTCCCTGCCGGCCAAAATTTATACCAAGGATAAACAATTGCTGGTGGTAGATAACTACTGCAAGTGGAGAATAACGGATGCGTTATTGTTTTTACAATCAGTAATGAATGAACGTTCTGCCCAGACGCGCATCGATGATATTGTGTTCTCTGAGTTGAGGTAGCGGTTGAAGCATTATACTCTAACCAATGTGGTCTCCACCGACCGTGAGTTAATACTGAAATCAGTAACTGAGGCCAGCCGGAAAAAGGCTATAAAATTAGGCATTGGGATAGTCGATGTACGCATTAAACGGGCCGATCTGCCGGATGAAAACGCCAAGCATCTATATGGTGAAATGCGGGCTGAACGTGAGAAACAGGCCAAAAAATACCGCTCCGAAGGCGAAGAAGAGGCGGTTAAAATAAGGGCCGCTACCGATGAAGAAAGGGTGAAAATTCTGGCTACGGCTTATCAGCAGGAACAGGAAATAAAAGGTAGAGGGGATGCCGAGGCCACCCGCATTTATGCCGAGGCTTATAAGCAAGACCCTGAATTCTTTGCTTTCACTCGTTCATTGGATGCTTACAAAAAGACACTGAAATCACAAACCACGCTGGTCGTCTCGCCCGACAGCGAATTCCTGCAATACCTGCAAAAATCCCGCTGAATCTGCAAAACCGGCTCCCCGGCCTAAAATTCCAGTTGCTTTTCCGGCTTATGCCGTTCAGCTTGTTTAAATGTTTTATCGGTTAAATATGCCGGCGGTCGTTCGATTTTATTGTTCTGTAACAAATCACCTATGGTTATTATTTGGATTTTGGGAAATTGCTTATCCCAAATGGGGGGTTTATAATATCCTTGTGAGACGGCATAACTTTTCATCGGTTTGGTAGGTTCAGCCAAAGTGATAAACACCCCCATTTGAGCATGGTTACTATCCACCACCGAACAGAAATCCCTGATCTGGGCTACTCCCACCTGTCGGCCACCTTTAACCTGCACCAATATTGATTTAATCTTGTTTGTTTTATCATCTTGAAAGTAGATTACCCCATCTATACCTCTGTCGGCTCCCTTCTTTTTACCTCCCATTGGCCTTGCGCCAATTAAACTCAAAGCCCACCATTCAAACTGGTGTTTGTTGGCTTGCGCCAGGGCTTCGGCTCCGGCTAAATCCACCGGCTCACCGATAACCCTATATGGCAAATCACCATATTTATCCTTTAACCTGTTTTTTATCAAAGCGATAGCCAGATGAGTAATGTCTATACCGATCCACTGCCGGTTCAGTTCCTGAGCTGCGTCTATGGCAGTGCCACAACCGCAGAACGGGTCTAACACTATATCTCCCTCGTTGCTGCTGGCCAGTATAATTCGCCGCAGCAATTCCAGCGGTTTTTGGGTGGGATAACCCAGTCGTTCTTTGGCCGAGGGGGCTATTATTGGAACTTCCCAAACATCATCAGGATGTTTACCCAACGGATGGAGACTTTGTTCTCCAAAATCTATGCCGTTTCTTATGTTGCCTATATAATGTTTGAATCTTTCCTTAGTTGTATCTGCATATGGAACTCGTACATCATCAGCGTTAAACTTCCAGTTTACGCCCTTTGTATAATAGAAAATAATGTCATGTCTTCTGCCATATCTTTTAGGGGAAATACCAGCACCTTTATAGTACCAAACAATTTCATTCTGAAATCCTCCTCCTCCAAATATAATATCCAATATAATCTTCAAATAATGGCTGGCGTTAGGGTCGCAGTGCAAGTATAATGCACCATTTTCTTTAAGAACCCTATGCAACTCCACCAAGCGGATAGCCATCATAGTTAAATAAGTCATGGTGTCGCTCTCGCCCATAAACCCGCGAAAACCTCGCATTAACTCTACCAACTTGGCGGGGGCATATTCTGTCATCAGATGGTAAGCTTTCTCAGAAGTTTCTCCCCAATGCCAGCTATCGCTAAAAGCTTCCACCTGAGCTGCCGATTCAGCGCCGCCGGTATCTTTAAATAATACATTATAATTTCGCTTGCTGTTAAACGGAGGGTCTAAATAAATTAAGTCCACACTCTCATCACTTATATATTCGCCTAACACATCCAGATTATCCCCATAGTAAAGACAATTAGTCATTTTTCGCTACCCCTTGTCAAACACATTTATTTATACCTCGCCCCGTATTTCGTAGCCGAAGTTTTTAGGCAGGCAAGTCTCTTTGAAGCAATCATTGAAATAATCATCAGTCATCCCGGCGATAAAATCACGCACTATCTCAGCTTTATGCTTATTCAAATAAGCTTCATTTTCTATTGGAATATCCTTATGATTTAAGAAATCCTGATAAATTCTGGATTCAAGGTTTTCTGAGGTCATATCCTCTATAAACCGGTCAAATAAAATAGAGAACATTCTTTCAATTTTATTCGCCTCAGTTTTTATCTGCGGGTTCAGATAAATATGCCGGTAATTAAACTGCTTTAATTTAAAAAGCGCTGCTGAAATATCAGGGCTGAAACCGACCGAATCCCGATCAATGCTGCTTTCGATAACATCCTTAACCAGCGTATCCACTATCTCCCGATTGTCGTTACCCAGTATTTTAGTACATTCTTCGGGAACATCCGCTTTACTTATTAACTTTACCATTATGGCATCCTGGATATCCCGGCCGATATAGCTGATGGTATCGGCAAGCCTGACCACACAGCCTTCCAGCGTCATAGGCGTTATTTCAAAGGCTTTACCCTTATTCACTTTGGCCTGCAACTCCGCCGCATGTATATCCCAGTCCTTGTCTTTGTCGGGCGTCAATCTCATATTATGTATCTCCCCGTCATGACACAGGATTCCATCCACTACCTGCAAGGTAAGATTTAAGCCCCAGCCTTTGTTTTCAATCTGTTCTAAGAAGATAACGCTTTGCACATTATGCAGAAAATTATTTATGCCATGTTTTTGACATATTTGGGAAATATATGCTTCGCCGTCATGCCCGAACGGCGGATGTCCGATATCATGCCCCAGGGCAATGGCCTCTATCAAATCCTCATTCAGGCGCAAGGCCCGGCCGATGGTGCGGGCAATCTTGGATAATAACTGCACATGAATCATGCGGTGGGTAATAAGGTCGTTTTTAAACAGATAAAAGACCTGGGTCTTATCTATATAACGCGAGAAGGCGAAAGAATGCAGAATCCGGTCGGCATCCCGCCAGAATATGGGGCGGATATCAAGCTCATCCGAGGCGTCGGGCCGCTTCCTGGCTCCACATTCATTTTTGGCGGCGAATTTGGATAGGGTGGCCGTTTCCCGCTCTCGCAGCTGATTTTTTAAACGGGCAATAAGTTCTTGATCCATAACTCACTTCCGGCTCATCAAGCCTTCCAGCTTAAGCGGCATAATCAGGCGATTAAATAAAATAACATCATCCACCACATTGCCGCAATTTATGCAGACAGAAACATCCAGCGTACCCATATAGGTATAAACCCGCTCACGGTACATATAACCATTACATCTTATACAGCGCACATATTGCATAATTATACTGACCTATTCTAAATCCACCCCGAATTCACCAGGCTCATTCATCGAATAGCAGCTCAAAACCAACGTCCCTGAAGAAACAGGCTGTGCCTGCCCGAATTTTCGGGCTACATCAATACTAGGTTGTCTCGATGGATTACCTCATCATAAGATTTGTACTTTAAGATAGTTTTAATCTCACTAGTCTTTCGACCCTGAATCCGCTCTATTTCATTAGCGTTGTAGTTACTCAACCCACGGGCAATCTCCACCCCGTCCAGCCTCACACAACTTACCATATCCCCGACACTGAATATACCCTCCACTCTTAGAATTCCAGAGGGCAGCAGACTTTTGCCCATCTCAAGCAGCGCCTTGCCGGCGCCATCATCTACCACGATTTTACCCCTGGGTTTTAGGGCATGGGCAATCCAATGCTTGCGGCTGGTCAGCCCCTTTTGTTTGGGTAAAAACATGGTGCCCACCTCATCCCCCTGCATAATCTGCTTAATTACTCCCGGCCGGCGTCCATTAGCCACCACCGCCGGCACCCCAAACCTGGCCGCTTTGTGGACCGCTTGCAGCTTGGTAATCATCCCCCCGGTACCCAAATGCTTACCATCACCCGCCAACCGCTCTATCTCCGGGGTAATCATCTCCACCACACTTATTAGACAGGCAGTATCATCTTTACAGGGATCAGCCGAATGAAAACCCTCGACATCAGACAGTATAATCAACAAATCCGCCTCAGCCAGGCTGGTTACTAAGGCCGAAAGATTATCGTTGTCTCCCAGCTTTATTTCCTCCACCATTACAGTATCATTTTCATTTATAATCGGCACCACCCCATGATGCAGTAAGGTGAAAATAGTGTTGCGCGCATTGAGATAGCGCCGCCGATTGTTTATATCATCGCTGGTGAGCAGCAGTTGGGCTACCTGCACCTGGTGGACATTGAACAACTTCTCATAATTCCACATAAGACTTGTTTGGCCGACCGCCGCCGCTGCCTGCTTGAAGTTAAGCGAATTAACAGCCAGGTTGAAGGCTTTATTAAAATTGGGCCCCAATTTAGTGCGCCCGGCCAGAATCGCCCCGGAGGAAACCAGCACCACTTCATGTCCGGCTTTACGCAAATCTGCCATCTCCTGCACCAGGTTACCCATAACCTGTAAATCCAAGCCACGTTCCAGTGAGGCCAACACCCGGCTGCCGATCTTAACCACAATCCGCCTGACACCCGCCAAAATATCCTTGCGGCAAAAATTTTGTTGAGTAGCTGAATTATCTTTCATCTTGTTTCTTTCTTAACAACAGACAATTCTATGTTTGAGACATTTTGTTCTGTATAATCGCCATCAAGTTTTTTTCAAGACACTTAACTTCCACAGCTAATTTTTCAAGTAGTTCTTGGAATTCTTCTACATAGCTTTCGTTGAAAGGAACTTCCTTAACTTCTGACGGTAAAGAAGCAAATGATAAATCTCCGTGAACGGTCAATTTGTTCCTACTATGCCTTGTGAAATCCCCAAAAGTTGTATTCCCAACAGGTAATTCCATAATTTCTCTAATTTTGTCCAATAGGCCTTCTAGTCCGATTGGTTTTAGGACTCTATAACAAAAGCCCCCCATTGGTTTGTTACCTTTATCAAGTAGAAACATAGTTGAGATCAAGTGAATGCCTGCAAATTCATTATATAAACGGGGTATCGGATCCGTAACCCCAAGAGCTTCTAAGGTAGGACTGTAAGTTTGGCTAAATCCATATTCAAACATCTTGCAATGAAAAATAACAGGTTCGATGTTTTCTTTGTCTTTTTCATTCATAGTTAATCACAGTTTCGCCTAACGCATTTTATACGAACTTACCAAAAGCTTTCAAAAAAAAGGATTATTTTCTAAGCTCATTAAACTCATCAATGGTTAAATCTGCATCTTTCAGTATCGCTTTTAAGGTTTTTCTCTTGATGATCTTAGCTGAATGGATGGGAACAACAGTTCTCCTTTTATCATTTAGCCTCTTATAAATGGCATGACTGCTGCCTGCTTGCCGAATAAATTGAAAGCCAATCTTCTCTAAAGCCCTGACAACTTCCTTGGAAGTAACTGCCGGGAATCGTTTGGACGTCATACAGCAACCTTCAAAGAAGTTATGGTTATCTCATCATTTGGAATCGCTTCTCCATCAGCCACATAGTCTGAAAGCACAGCATCTATCGCCGTTCGCATCTCGGCAATAGTTTCCTCATATGTTTCGCCCTGGACATGACATCCGGGTAGTGCCGGACAATCGGCAAAATAGCCGCCTTCAGCACAGGGTTCAATGATTACCGTAAAGCGATGTTCGTGTTTCATTATATTATCCCCCTTACTTATCCAATTCCCCTAAAATCACCCGAATCAGCTCGTTTAAGCCCTCGCCGGTAACCGCTGAGATGGGAATAAATTTCAATCCGTTATCTTGGCAGAATTTATTTAATGCCTTAAGCCGCTCAGGGTCGGCTGCATCCAGTTTAGTAGCCACTACTATTTGTGATTTAGCGGCCAGTTCCGGGTTAAATTGTGCAAGCTCCTGATTTAAGGCCTTATAATCAGCCACAGCATCCCGTTCTGTATCCAGGGACATATCAATCAGGTGTACCAGCAGCCCGGTGCGTTCTATATGCCTTAAAAACCTGTCCCCCAAGCCGACCCCCTGATGAGCGCCGGGCACCAGACCGGGTATATCGGCCACCACGAAGCTTCTATAATCGCCCGCCTTAACCACTCCCAGATTGGGGGTAAGCGTAGTGAACGGATAGGCGGCCACCTTCGGGCGGGCTGAGGAAATACGGGATATCAGGGTGGATTTGCCGGCATTGGGAAAGCCGATCAAACCCACATCGGCTAATAATTTAAGCTCCAGTTGCAGCCAGGCTTCCTCCCCGGGTTCGCCGGGTTCGGCTGTACGGGGTGCACGGTTTACCGCAGTGGCAAACCTGGCATTCCCCCGCCCGCCCCGCCCGCCATGTGCTGCTATCAATTGTTCAGAGTTGTCCAGCATATCCCTTATCAGTTTACCCTGCATATCTTTAACCATTGTACCGCGGGGCACCTTAATTATCAATGGCGGAGCATTCTTACCGTGCTGATCCTTACCCCGGCCATGCTCTCCCCGCCTGGCCCGGCAATGTTTATGATAGCGTAAATCAATAAGGGTATGTATGCGCTCATCCACCTGGATAATAATATCCCCGCCCTTGCCGCCGTCACCACCGTTCGGGCCGCCGCGCGGAACATGTTTTTCGCGCCGGAAACTTACACAGCCGTTCCCCCCATTTCCAGCCAGCACATAAATCTTTAACTGATCAACAAAATCCATTGGTAAGACATTATCCTATAATTAAAAAAGGGTTTCGGATATAAGTTCCAAAACCCTTTTGTTCTCTGAAGGAAAACCACTAAACAAATTACACCGCATAGACGCTTATTTGGCGCTTGTATTTTCCCCGGTGTTCAAACTTAACCACGCCATCTATAAGAGCAAATAAGGTGTCATCTCCACCCTTTTTGACATTGGCTCCGGGAGAAAATTTGGTGCCTCGCTGGCGCACCAGGATACTACCGGCGCTGACTACCTGACCGGCAAAACGTTTCGCTCCAAGGCGTTTGGCAGCGCTATCCCTGCCATTACTGGAGCTGCCACCCGCTTTTTTATGTGCCATATTATCTAACCCCCTCCCGAACAAGCTCGGGTATTATGCAGACAAACCTGCTTTTACTTAAGAAATTATCGTAAGCATTAAACAATTATCAATAAACTTCAAGATTAACAAAAAATTTTGTAAAAAAGTGACTTGTCCCAGGGACTTGTCCCTAAGCCTTTATCTCCAGAATAGCTACCCCGGTAAAATATTGGCGGTGGCCCCATTTTCGCTTATATCCTTTGCGGCGCTTAAATTTAAATCCGATTATCTTGGCCGCCCGATCCTGTTCCGTTACCCGGCCAATAACCCTGGCCGCTTTAAGTTGAGCCTCTTTGGTAATAAGTTGTTCTTCCCCCCCTACCAGCAACACCCGGTCAAACTCAACCTGTTCTCCCAAAGATGCATCCAGTCGCTCTACCCGAATGCAATCTCCCTCACTGACCCGATATTGCTTACCACCTGTTTCAATTACAGCAAACATGTATAAACTCCAATTTATTAGTTAACTCATTCTCCGATTTACGGCTATTTAATTAACACGGCAGGGGCATTTTGTCAAGAACTATCTTGCCTATATGCCGTTTTTAGTCAGCGTACTTAACGCTTTACATACATAGTCCACTTCCTCGGCGGTATTAAAATAGCCCATGCTCAAGCGTACTGTACCATCAGGTGAAGTACCCATGGTTTTGTGCGCTATAGGGGCACAATGTAATCCCACCCGGGTCATTATGCCTTGCTGCTGGTCAAGATAATAGCCCACTTCATTAGAGCGCAGGCCATCAACATTAATAGACACTACCGCAGTCTGTTTATCAGCATCCTGGGGCCCGTACATGGTTACTCCCTCAATCTTCTGCAGGCCTTTAATCAGTTGTTCGGTAAGCTCATGTTCATGCTTACTAATTTTATCAATACCGGTTTCCATGATGAATTCAATACCGGCCGCCAGGCCCGCCAGCCCGCCGGTATTTTTGGTACCGCTTTCATATTTGTCGGGCAGGAAATCAGGATGCACCTCCTGCTCCGAAAGGCTGCCGGTTCCGCCTTCTTTAAAGGAAGGCATGATATCTTCCAATCCCTCGCCTATATACAAGCCCCCGGTGCCCTGCGGGCCAAACAGGCATTTGTGACCCGGAACGGCCAGTAAGTCCAGCTTGTATTGTTTTACATCGATAGGAATGACGCCCGCTGTCTGGGCCGCATCGATCATGTAATATACCCCATCATACTTAGAAACAATCTCCCCCACCTCTTCCACCGGCATAATGGTACCGGTAACGTTTGAGGCATGAATCAAGGTAACCAGCTTAGTGTTAGGTCGAATGCTCTTTTTAACATCGGCCGGGTTTAAAAAACCTTCTTTGGTGCAAGGTACAATGGTCAGCTCAATTATATCCAGTTGCTCTAAATGTCTTAAGGGCCTGATAACCGAGTTATGTTCAAAGGCGCTGGTTACAACATGATCTCCCTTGCGTAATAAGCATTTGATGGCCAGATTGAGTGAATCAGTGGCATTAAAGGTTAAGATCATCCGGGAAGAATCCTCTATCCCGAACAATTCGGCCGACGCCTCACGTGCATTTAATACAATTCGCTCTGCCTCCACCGACATTTTATGTCCTGAACGCCCTGGATTGGCTCCCACCTGCCGCGAAAAATAATCCATGGCTTTATAGACTGTCTCCGGTTTGGGCCAACTGGTGGCAGCATTATCAAAATATACCATAACCCCTCCTTAACAGGATAACTCCACATTACAAACTTTAAACTAAGCTTGACATAAAAAACGTAGTATAGCATAATTCATATATAGTTGTAAAATAAAAATAGTTTCACCCCGGATAATTATTATTAAATGCAAAAGCGTATCTGTATATACAATGAAATATTACGATAACTTTAATTGGGGCTATATGCCTCAGACCAGTTATATACACCAATTAGACCCCCGCATCAAATTGCTGGCCCTGTTTGGATTGATGACTGGTTTATTCTTTTCCAAGCTGGGGATTTTGCTGGTATTCTGCTTAAGCGCGGTAGCTATCAAATTAGCCCGACTGCCATATAAAAGGTTGTTTCGCAGCCTGTATATGCTTAAGTGGTTGTTTTTGTTTGCCATATTATTCCACCTTTTCCTCACTCCCGGGCATTATATATTTAACGGCTGGGGTGGAACTTACGAGGGTTTAGAGAATGGAATTCTGGTCAGTACTCGTTTAATGCTGTTGGTAGTAATCTCATCAATGCTGATGCTGACTACTTCACCGGTGAAGCTGACTCATGGGTTGGAAAGCCTGCTTAGTCCGTTGAAATATTTCAGAGTGCCGGTTGATGAGATGGCCTTAATGATTATGCTGTCACTGCAATTTATCCCGGTTTTGCTGGCGGAAGCCCAGCGCCTGGTCAAAGCTCAACGGGCCAGGGGAATAGATTTCAGTCAAACCAATATAATCCGTAAAGCCAAAAATATGCTGGCCTTGTTTATACCGCTGATCCTGGGGGCTCATCGAAAAGCTGAAAACCTGGCGCTTTCCATGCAGACTCGCGGCTATTGTGGACAACGCCAGCGCAGTCGTTTGCATCCATTAAAGCTTAAGCGTTCCGACTACATAGCCGGTATAATCGTTATTGGCATAATATTTGCCGCCGGTTTATAATTTTAGAGCGCCTTTATACTATGCGTAACTTGAAATTAAGCATTGCCTACGACGGCACCAACTACCGGGGCTGGCAGGTACAGCCGAGGGATAAAACCATCCAGGGAACCTTAGAGGAAAAGTTATCCAAAATTACCGGCGAGTCTGTGCGTTTGCAGGCTGCCGGTCGCACCGATGCCGGGGTACATGCCTTAAAACAAGTGGCTAATTTCACCACCGCTCACCACATCCCGGCGCCTTCATTACTTAAGGCCTTAAACAGTATGCTGCCGGATGATATTGTGATTAATGATATAGCAGAAGTGGAGCCGGACTTTCAAGCGCGTTACTGGGCTAAGAGCAAGAAATACATTTATCGTTTCCTGCAGCAGCCCTACCCTTCCCCATTTGAACGCCGGTACGCCTGGTATATACGAAAACCGCTTAATATAGAACAGATGCGCCAGGCGACTAAATACTTACTGGGTGAGCAGCATTTCGGTTCTTTCCAGGCTGCGGGTTGCAGTGCCAGAAATCCGGTCAAGACTATATATCAACTGGATTTTCAAGAAAATTGCCAGCTATTGAGCTTTACTGTTAAAGCCGATGGATTTTTGCGGCATATGGTGCGCAATATTGTGGGTACCTTGGTGGAGGTGGGCCGGGGGAAATTGCCGCCGGCTGAGTTACAAACCATATTAGCGGCCCAAGACCGCACCCAGGCCGGCCCCACCGCCCCGCCGCAGGGGCTTTTTATGGCGGAAGTGGAGTACTGAACTATATGAACCGGAGAATCCGCTTAATTTTAATAACTATTTTGATCATATCAGGAATCAGCTTAGCGGCTGAAACCTGGGCACATAAGTTTAAATATGATATAATTGAGCTGACTTTAATTTCCAGGCAGGGCAGATTCAAAATAAAGGCCGAGATCGCTGATTCCTGGACCAAAAGAATCCTGGGGCTTATGCACCGTAAACACCTGGCTTCAGATGCCGGCATGTTATTTATTTTTGAAGATGAGGCGCCACGTTCTTTCTGGATGAAAAACACGCTGATTCCGCTGGATATGATATTTGTAGCCGATGATCTTAAGATTGTACATATAGCCAAAATGGCCACTCCCTGTAAGATCGACCCCTGCCCCAGGTATAACTCCGGTTATCCGGCAAAATACGTGGTGGAGATAAATGGGGGTTTGAGTGGTAAAATGGGACTGGCAGCGGGAGACCTTATTGAGTTTGAGCTATCTACATTGACCAGCCACTAAAAGGAGGATTTTTTGCTTTATTCTAAAATGCTGTTGCCTACACTGAAAGAGACGCCGGCTGAAGCGGATTTAATCAGCCATCAGTTGATGTTGCGGGCGGGCATGATTCGCAATCTGGCGGCCGGAATTTATTGCTATCTGCCGTTAGGTTATAAAGTAATCCGTAAGGTTGAGCATATAATTCGTGAAGAGATGAATCGGGCCGGCGCCCAGGAGGTACTTTTGCCGGTGCTGAGTCCGGCTGAGTTGTGGCAGGAAAGTAAGCGCTGGGAGGTATATGGGCCGGAGTTAATCAGGTTAAAGGATCGTCATCAGCGGGATTTTTGCCTGGGGCCGACTCATGAGGAGGTAATCACTGATTTAGTGCGGCGTGATGTGCGTTCATACCGTGAGCTGCCGCTTAATTTATATCAGATACAAACCAAGTTCCGGGATGAAATACGTCCCCGTTTCGGACTGATGCGGGCCCGTGAATTCATTATGAAGGATGGCTATAGTTTTGACGGCAGTGAAACCGAGGCCGAAGAAAGCTATCGCCGGATGTATGAAGCATACCACAACATCTTTAAGCGTTGCGGATTGGATTTCAGGGCGGTGGAGGCTGACACCGGGCCTATTGGGGGCAGTTTTTCCCATGAATTTATGGTGTTGGCGGATATGGGTGAAGACCGGATTGTAAGTTGTCCGGGCGGTGATTATGCCGCTAATATTGAACGGGCACATGCAATCCACCCCCAGGAGAAAAACAAATTGCCCATAGATTTGCGGGAATTAGAGCAAGTGGTCACCCCCGATATGAAGACGGTGGAGGAAGTATCAGCTTTTCTGGGATGTACTGCCGGGGATTTAGTAAAGACATTAGTGGTTCAAGTCGACAATGAAGTGGTGTTCACTCTGCTGCGCGGGGATCACGAAATTAATCTTACCAAACTCAGGAATTTATTGGGATCGGAGCAACTGGCGCTGGCTGATGAGGAAACTATTGTCCGGGTGACTGAGGCGCCGGTTGGTTTTGCCGGTCCGCTGGGGATTAAAGGTTATAAGATCATTGCTGATCTGGCGACTAAAGAAATGAGTAACTTTGTTACCGGAGCCAACAAGCAGGATCGACATTATATAAATGTAAACTGGGAAAGGGACGTGATTCCCGCTCAATATGCCGATATCAGAGTGGCATCTGCCGGCGATTTATGCCCGCATTGCCGTAAACCACTCGAGTTCAGTCGTGGAATCGAGGTGGGACATATATTTAAATTAGGCACTAAATACAGCCAGGCGCTACGGGCGACTTACCTGGACGAGCAGGGCCGGGAGCAACTGATTATTATGGGCTGCTACGGTATCGGAGTGGGGCGTACTGTGGCGGCGGCCATAGAACAAAACCATGATCAGTATGGCATTATCTGGCCCAAGGCGTTGGCTCCCTTTAAAGTATTGTTGTTGCCGCTCGATATGGCGGATCAAGAGGTAATGAATTTAACTTCGGAGTATTATGATGGTTTAGCGCAAGCCGGCATAGAATGCTTACTGGATGATCGGGATGTAAGGCCTGGAATAAAATTTAAGGACGCCGACCTTATAGGTATTCCGCTCAGGGTAACCATCGGCGCCAGAGACTTGAAACTCGGTACAGTAGAGCTTAAGATCAGAAAAACTGGCCAAACGCTTAAATCGTCTCCTGAACAAGCTCCGACAACCATTAAACAATTGCTGGAACAGGTGGATTAGCTAATGCATAATTCTAAAAAATCTAAAGCCCTGTGGATAGGATTTATTATAATTTGTCTGGTGGGTATATATTTTAAAGCGGCCCACGCCAAAGCGCCCCAGGATATGGTACTCATCCCGGCCGGTGAATTTACCATGGGCAGTGAGGATGGTGATAAGGATGAACTTCCACAGCGCCAGGTATACCTGGATGCCTTCTATATAGCTAAATATGAGGTTACCAATGCCCAATACCGTAAGTTCGTTAAAGCTACCGGTTATAGAGAGCCATATGGCTGGGATGATAAAAATTTTAATCAGCCCAATCAACCGGTAGTCGGTGTTTCATGGGAGGATGCAGCGGCATATTGCAAATGGGCCGGCCGGCGCCTACCCACTGAAGCCGAATGGGAAAAGGCGGCCCGCGGCGACGGGGGCTGGATATTTCCCTGGGGCCAGGATTGGAATAAGCAAAATGCCAACAGCTCATCATTGGACAAGCATAAAACTGCGCCGGTGGGCAGTTATCCTCAAGGAGTAAGTTCCTATGGGGTATATGATATGGCCGGCAATGTATGGGAATGGTGTGCTGATTGGTATGTAGCCGATTATTATCTCCTGGGTCCCGGGCGGAATCCCCCCGGTCCTTCAACCAGTGATTCGAAAGTAATCCGTGGCGGCGGCTGGTTTGATTCCCCTACCCAGTTGCGCACCACCAACCGCTATTACAGTCATCCGATGGTAAGGTACAACGGCATTGGTTTCCGCTGTGCCAAGGATTATAAATAACCAGCCGGGGGCTGGATTTATCACTCAGGTAAATTTAAGGCCGGCCGCGCCCCCTGCCTATCCGATAGGTGGTAAGCCGGGACTTAATTTAAGCTAAAACAAATTATATGATTTCCGGTACATGAATAAATTAAAAGGTTTTATACTGGCGCTCCAGTTTTTAACCAAGTTTACTATAAAACGGAATATAACGGCGACTCCCCGGGAGTTGGGGAAAAGCGGGGTTTGGTTTCCGGTGGTGGGCCTGGTATTGGGGCTGCTGCTGGTTGCGCTTAACCTGCTGCTTACTCCCTGGCTGCCGGAAATTATAGTAAGTATTATTTTGATACTCTGCCTGATCGGTTTTACCGGAGCCCTTCATCTGGACGGTTTTATAGATTTGGTAGATGGTTTTTATGCTGGCCATAACCCAGCAGAAGTATTGAAAATAATGCGGGATACGAATGTCGGCAGTATGGGGGTGACGGCTCTTTCGGGTTTATTGTTACTCAAGATTTTTTCCTTTAATGCGCTTGATCCTGTATATAAAAATGTCGCTTTGATGCTTATGCCGGTTTTGGGTCGCTGGAGCCTGTTCTATGCAGCTTGCAAATATGACTATGCCCGGCAGGAAACTGGTACGGGCCAGATATTCATCCAGGAAAATAGCCTGCAACAATTTATAAAGGCCAGTATATTTCCAGTTTTTTTCAGCGTCTTATTATTAAAGTCAGCCGCTATCTGGTTGGTGTTATTGGCGTTCTTCTCAATGGTCGGGCTCAGCGCCTGGTTCAATAAAAGAATAGGCGGTATGACCGGCGATAGCTTGGGAGCCGTTGTTGAAATAATGGAAGCCGTTGTTTTGTTGTTGTTATTGTTGTTACTCAACCGATAGCCCTTAATTATTGGCGGCTGGATTTTTTACTGACAATTTGATGTGTTTATATAGTCATAAGTCCTTAAAAAAAGGTGTTTCTCATTGATAAATTATCTGAAATCAGTCATTTTTAATTGTCAACACCCCAAATTTGAGGCTAACGATAGTAAAGTAAGATATTGGCACATTGTCAAGCGAAAATGTTTTCCCCAAGGCTGTGCGATCAGTGAAGGGGCGCCGATAACTCCCGTGCTTACTGTATCCCAAGAGGAATACCGGGCTTTTTTAGATGGATTTAAGGTTTTTCAGAAATGGGCACATACCCGTAGCAAGAAGCTTAAGACCAATTTTATCGGCGTAATACAACGGGTAATCCCAAGATTTGAAATTGCCCTGGTGGAATCCACCTTGTTTCACACCTTTGAGGGTTATGCTCTGTTATATAAAGAGTGTTTGATCGACAATACCTTTTTTGAGGATTATGTATATGTCTTAATTGATAAAGAAACTCAAGATATAATGAATTTCCATGATGATGATACGGTCTCCGGGGCAGGACGTTTCAATATAGATGAACGGGGGATTGTTACCATAAGTTCACCTGCTAAGCTTAAAACCATTATTCCCGGCAGCTCCAATAATTATTGGGATGTTAAAGCCTTATCTCAAGTTTCTCTCCGCTATGTAAATTATCTACAACAAGATAACTGCTTGAGATGTCAATGGGCATTGATAAATACCGAATGGTATCCTCACAGAAAGCGCCACCGTTTTCAGTTATGTTGTCCCCTTAAAGAATGTGTTTTACCAGCAAACGGGAATTAACACTTTAATAAAAACAGCACCATCTGGGTCGGGGGATATTAATAAATATAAGATTGTAGACCCAAACGGATCCCTTTATGGTATAATATGTGTAGGAGTGAGAAATGGACTGTGAAAAATTCAGCCAGGAAATAGAGCTTATCTCTTTCCTCGAAGAAGATAATATCCGGTTGGAAGAGGCAATCGAACACTTAAAAAGTTGTCCTCACTGCCAGGAAAAAAAGCTGGCTAGTCGACAACTGGATAAGCTGATCGAGGAAAAAATGCAGGATGTACCTACCCCGCCCTTCCTCGCCAGTCGTATTCTAAATCAAATCAAGAGTTCCGCTGAGCCACCCCGGAGAACATGGCGCTGGGGTTATGCACTGGGGGTGGCGGTTATTTGTTTGCTGGCCTTCGTCGGTTACAATCAAACCCGGATTTTATCGCGGATAAATGGACTATATCTCCCCCGGCCAGCCGGCGCTTCGCAAAATTTGCAACCCAGCCATTATGCTTTGCTGAACATTATAGCTACCATGTCGGCTAAACGCCATCAAAATATTATTTCCAGCCGTTTTGTGGTTTTTGACGACAACCTGGCCAATAAAAGTTTTAAAAGCAAATTCAGTTTTAAAATAGCCCTGCCGGATTTTTCCGGCAAGCTAAGATTGGTGGGTGGAAGTAAATGTCATTCCTGTAGCTATGAAGTAGCCTACTTATTATATAGAATTGATTCCGACGGCGTTTCACTAGATTCCGACAGCGTTTCGCTCTGCGTGTCTTCTGCCAGCAACCTCGGTCTGACTAACTGGAACGGTAAGCCGACGATATTTAAGAAGAATAATTATAATGTAGCTGTATGGAAAAAGGGCGGCCTGGTTTACGCCATGGTATCCCATATTCCTTAAAGTGAAGCCAAAAGCATTATATGGAATTCACAACAGTAAGCAAAAACTCTCATTATAGCTTAAGGGTTATCCCAAGCATCAATCCATAAGTAAAAAGATCATTGTCCGGCCATTCTATGACCTTGCCGTTTTCTGTAGTAGTATCCCCTTCCAAATACTGCCATTCTCCAAGCCCCCCCACATAAGCCCCAAAAAATTCAGTAAACTGATAATTCACTTGGGTTTCAAAGTTTGCAATAAAACCTTCCTGGGCTTCAATGCTTGTATCAAAAAAATCATTTACGGCTCGGCCTCTCAATACGTAAGCAAAGCCCGGACTGAATGACCATGACCATTTTTGTCCTATGTCGGCAGTAAGTTGGGGATTATACGCTATATAATCAATGGTATATTTCTCATCCACCATAAAGTCAAGCGGAAAAGCAGTCCCACTTGTATCAGTTATTACTAAGTTCCTTCTTTCAAACTCGATAACCCGACGTCCATATAATACCTTATGTTTTATTTCCCAAGCGCTTTCGAAGTCCTGAACATAGCCGAGGCCCAACTTAAGCTCCCAGCCTCTAAATTCAGTATCATTCTTCTGATCCACTACACTTATGGTCTTACCTTCCACATCATAAGTATCATCCATATCCCAATTTTCTTCTTCTGTTGTAGTACGAAACAAGCCGAAATCTATGTCCAGACCTATTTTATCCCCTGAATCATTCTCATGATAAATGCCAGCCAGTAGATCTCCCCTGCTCATCCAGGCATCCCATTTGCTCTCTGTATCGGTAATCGTAGCGTGTTCTTTGTAAACCACCCGGCTTTGAGTAAATCTGGCGCCAAACTCGGTGCTTAATTTCATTCTGTTTTTCGTTTCAAATTGTATGGGTTCGTCCTTTTCAAATGCTTTACTCGCCCGTTCTTCGACCTCTGGAAAAATGTCAGTCTGGGCATTAGTAATACACACCATACTCAGCAATAACATGCAAATAACCACTACCCCAAAACCTATTCTATGTTGTTTCATTAATCTCCCCCTTTTACACCCGGACAAGCCGGGTTTTATTAGCCCGAAAAATTCGGGTCTTGTTATGGGCAAATCGACACTTAGGAGCCTGTCGGACTTTAGATGATTCTACTGTGGAAAGTGATAAACATATCCATTTTCCCGCTCATTTTCGTTAAATAAACACGCTATTCGCCTCAAATGACCAAAAAAATGGGCTATATTGCTTTACTTTCCTCGCTACGAACCCTAAAGTCCGACAAACTCCTGGAAAGAAAAATATAAATTTACCAGCTTCCCATTCCTGGCCCCTCAGGCAAACAAGGTTTTATGGGACGTTGGCTCATAAACCTTATCCCATAAGGTGTCTGGCGAATCCAGCCTGAATTTATGAATAGCTCAGATTAGATAGCCAGTCTGTCTTCAGTTTGAAAATATTAAGTTTATCAAATCCATAGATTTTTATGAGATATAGGAAAACCTATATTATATTTGCCTTATAATTAAACCAGGCCGTGCCTGGTGGCAATTGCTTCAATCTCCAGCCTGGCTCCTTTAGGCAGCCCGGCAACCCCGACTGTGGCCCTGGCCGGCGGATTTTTGCTGAAGTATTGGGCATAAACCTGATTAAATTCAGCAAAGTCAGCTAAATCAATCATATAAACCGTTACCTTAACCACATCTTCCAAGGCAAAACCGGCTGAGTCGAGAATAGCGGTTAAATTATCTAAAACCTTGGCGGTTTGCTTATTTATATCATTGCCGATGACTTCGCCGCTTTTTTGATCCAGTGGAATCTGCCCGGAGACAAACAGCCAATCGCCCGCCCTTATAGCCTGTGAATATGGCCCGATAGCAGCCGGTGCGTTTTTACAACTAACGACCTGTTTTTTCCCCATGCTCCGCCTTTATTTAATGTATTTTATTAACACATTGCACATATTTAGCTGATAACATTGCCACTGGCAGCCATAGCAGCTTGATATACTTCCTTCAGCGGCCGGCCGGTTTTCCGGGCCACCCGCTTGCAATCCTCATATTCTGGAGCTATATTTTTAACCTTACCATTGATTCTGGCCACCTTTAATTTAATCCGGCCAAACCCAGTCTCCACCTCTTCAAGCTGACGTTGCAATTTTGTTCGCTGCACCATATAACGCCTGACTCCCAGGCTGGTGCTTTCGGTTAATAGGAGTTCGGCTAAAGCATTGGCCAACTGCGGCGGGGAAAGTAGAGTGATACGGCTGGCCGGGCGATTTCGCTTCATGTAAATCGGAGCAAGGGAGACATCCACCGCCCCCATCTCAAATGCCCGTTCCATTATCCAGGCATACCACTCCGGGTTCATATCGTCAATATCGGTTTCCAGCACACTTAATTGATCTTGCAGATAATCATGGCAATCTTCCCCCACGGCTATTCGCAACATATTGGGTAATTTCTCTATATTGTAATCACCGGCCCCATAACCTACCGCCGCCAGCCGCATAGCCGGGTACGGCCCATAGTCCTGGGCCAGGCCGGTAATTATAGCCGCTCCGGTGGGGGTTACCAGTTCAAAATCGACCCCGCTGGAATATACGCCAACCCCCGTTAGCAGTTCCATGGTAGCCGGCGCCGGAACCGGCAAGCGGCCATGTTGTGTATCGACCATACCGCCGCCCACATTTATCGGGGATGCTACAACCTGTTCTATCCCCAGCAGAGCTAATCCAGCCACGGCCCCCACTACATCTATTATAGTATCTACTGCGCCTGTTTCGTGAAAATGCACCTCTTCCAATTTCACTCCGTGAACCTTGGCTTCAGCCTCCGCCAATCGTTTGAAAATATGGGAAGCCGGCTGCTTTATGGAAGCAGCCAGGGAACTGTGATCAATAATCTGTTGAATATGATTGAGATTGCGTAGCGGTTGACTTGTTGAAGAGAGTTTAATCTCAAGCCTACTTCCCCGAATGACCCCTTTGACGGTTGATTTAAGCTCGAGCTGATAACCGCTTAATTTCAGTTTACCCAACTCACGCTTAAGATCGTTTAAGCTTACGCCTAAATCGAGTATCGCCCCCAGGATCATATCCCCGCTAATTCCCGAAAAACAATCAAAATAGGCGATTTTCATACGTAAAACCGATCCTTAACCTTTAAAACAAGCCACTAACCAGCCGAAATACCTGAAAAGACTACCATAGCCAAACGGGTTTAGTCAATTTTTTTTATCTTACAAGTTGAACCTTTAATATGACCCGGCCCCGTCGGGTTCTCCCAGCTTATTTATCTTATGTGCCAGGCAACCGGCCCCAAAACCATTATCGATATTTACCACCCCTACCCCGGCGGCACAACTATTCAGCATAGTGAGTAACGCCGCCAGGCCGTTAAAACTGCTGCCATAACCCACGCTGGTAGGCACGGCAATCAAGGGTTTGTCCACCAGCCCCCCTACCACACTGGCCAGCGCACCCTCCATGCCGGCTACCACCACAATTACTCTGGCGCCGGACAACTTTGCTTCCTGCCCCAACAGGCGATGAATACCGGCCACTCCCACATCATACAGACATTCTACCTGACTGCCCAACATACCGGCGGTAACCACCACCTCTTCAGCCACCGGAATATCCGAGGTACCGGCGCTTATTATAAGAATCCGACCGCTGGTTTTAGGGCGCACTTCCAATTGAATAATAATGGTTCTTCCCTGTTCATTATAAATGGCCCGTGAGTCTAACTTATATAGCGCCTGATATACTTCCGGTGTGGCCCTGGTGGCTAATAGATTGCAGCCCATAGCCAGAATCCGCTTAACGATTTCCTTAATCTGCGAAATGGACTTGCCCTGGCAGAAGACTACTTCCGGAAATCCCTGGCGCAGATGGCGATGGTGATCCAGCCGGGCAAAGCCCAGGTCCTCAAAAGGGAGCATCTTAAGCCGCTCCATGGCCTGCTCAACCGAGCACCCCCCCTCTTTTACCCGCTGTAATAATTCTTTCAGCTTATTAGGTTCCATAAACTAATTACCCATAATATCGGCAAATTCGCCTTTGATTTCGCGTTGCAACAATTCTTCCACCGCCTGTCTGGGAGGTTTATCTTCAAATAGTACCGCATATACCTGTTCGGTAATCGGCATGTCCACCCCGGCTTTTCGAGCCAGCTCCAGGGCGGATTTGGTGGTTTCCACCCCTTCGGCCACCATTCTCATTTCGGCCAATATCTGGTCTAATTTTTGACCCTGCCCTACCTTGAGCCCCACATGGCGGTTACGGCTTAAATCACCGGTGCAGGTAAGCACCAGATCGCCCATGCCGGCCAAACCCAGGAAGGTAATCGGCTTAGCTCCCTGCGCTGCTCCCAGTTTAGCCATTTCGATTAGTCCCCGGTTTATCAAAGCTGATCTGGTATTTAAGCCAAAACCCAGGCCGTCGGATATACCGGTAGCCAGCGCCATGATATTTTTTATCGCTCCGCCTAATTCGGTACCCACTATATCGTTATTGGTATATACCCTGAAACAGGGGGTACGGAAAATCTGCTGAATTGTTTCGGCTATCCGGGCGTCATTGGCCGCCGCCACTACTGCGGTTGGATGTTTCCGGGCGACTTCGACGGCAAAACTGGGGCCGGAAAGCGCCCCCACCCGACATGGCAGCATTTGCCCTAACACCTGGCTCATGCGCAGCAGGGTATCATGCTCTATGCCCTTGGAAGTGCTGACGATGATAGTCTGGGAAGTGACATACGGCTTTAACTGTTGGGCTATCTGGCGCAAATGTTGCGAAGGCACCGCCATGACGATAAACTCAACCTGCTTTAACGCCTGCTCAAAAGAAGTACAAACTTGCAGCGATTCAGCCAGCTTTATGCCCGGTAAATAGACTACATTTTCCCGCTGCCGCTTAATAATTTCAGCTAACTCCGGGTTATGCACCCACAGCTTCACCGGAAAACCTTTTTGAGCCAGCAAATCAGCCTGGGCGGTGCCCCAACTGCCTGCACCGATTACCAGCAGCGGTTGAGCCATACATTGCTCCTTATCTTTGCATACGTTGTATTACCTTAAAAACAGGAGTCCGACAGATTCCCAGCCAATATTATCATTTTTAGCTGTAAAGTACAAACCGTTTACCACATTGGGGCAGAATCTACAGCATAATTAATTTTTGTGGTGTACAGAGACACTTTGCAGTAATTTCTTGACAGTATCGACCAACAAGTATACAATTACAATTAATTAGCAAAACACCAGTTGAAACCCTGATGGACAGGAAAGTCTTTTTATCACGCCCGGCTGATACAAAAACAGTCTGCATTGTGACCTCTTAGGGAAATTTTACTCTTTAAATGTCCCACCGAAGGCAGCAGCACCCTTTTTTTAAGCATTATCTTAAAGAAGCGGGGTTCATATCTAAAAACAGTAACAACTGATTCTGGTCGATTTATGCCTAAGACAAAAAAAAAATATAAGCCGCTAATAACAATCATAGTTATTGCCATGCTGGCTATTTTCTTAATGACGGTCCAGATTCGCACCGGCCAGCGCCCCACATTTATAGCTCGCCACATAATACACTTATATAGCTCAACCCATAAACTGGCAAACTATGCAATTCACCCGATTATTGAGCTGTGGGAAACCTATGCCTGGCTGATCGGAATTAAACAAGATAATATCAAGCTTCAAACCGAGGTAGACCGACTTAAAGAAATAAACAATCATTACCTGGAATACAAGAAGGAAAATCAGCGGCTGCGGTTGTTGCTGGAGTTTAAAAAAGAGGCCAGTATTGTTGTATTTCCTGCCCAAATAGTTGGGAAGGATCCCTCCAGTTGGTTTAAAACTGTTATTATAGGCAAGGGCGCTGATGACGGCATAGAAAAGAATCAGGCCGTAGTAACCCATCAAGGAGTAGTGGGGCATATTATTGAGGTAACCCCTAAAGCGGCTAAGGTGCTGCTTATTTCCGATCAAAACAGTAGTGTGGCGGTAATTATCCAGGCAAGCCGGGCGGAGGGAATCATGGTGGGGGTGCAGCAGGGACGCTGTAAAATAAATTATCTGGCCCGAACCGCCGAGGTACGGGAAGGGGATGTGGTAATCACCTCCGGGCTGGGCGGCATATTTCCTAAAGGCTTGAGGGTGGGTGAGGTAACCCAGATCAAAAAGAAAACTTATGGCCTCTTCCAGGATGCCGAGGTGCGTCCTTATGTTGATTTTTCCAAGCTGGAAGAGGTATTAATCATTCGTTGATTATGCCTTACTGATAATTATGAAGAAATTTTTAACTATAGGGTTGGTTTTCGCCGCTTTATTTATCCAGACCACCAGCTTTGATTTCTTCACTTTCCGGGGCATTAAGCCCGACTTAGGACTTATTTTGGTAATCTACTTCGCCTTATTGCACGGCCCAATAACCACTATCGGCGCCGGCATAGCAATCGGCCTGCTTGAAGACATCCTCTCCGGGGGATTGATGGGACTCAACCTGTTTACCAAGCCGCTCATCGGTTATCTCTTCAGCCTCATAGGCCATCAGGTGGTGGTGGTCAATCCGGTCAATCAAGGGGTGCTGGTATTTTTAGGCAGTTTGCTTAACGGGGGGTTGACCTACCTCATCCTTAAGGTTACCCCTGTAATTATCCCTGGAAAAGCGCTGCTGTTTAAGCTTATCTTTTTGCAGGCAATTTACAATGGATTATTGGGTGTTATATTAATTCCTATTTTGCAACGCTTATACTGCAGTTCCCATAAAAAGAGAAAGTCAATGGTACGTTAAGCATTATGCGCATATCCAGCAAGGGCACCTATCTACATAAAAAGCGCCGGATTCTGGCCTTTACTTTTCTGGTCATCATCGCCTTTGCCACCCTCATCTTAAGGTTGTGGTATCTACAAATAATCCAGTACGCTACCTACAGCGATCTTTCTAAAAACAATCGTATCCGCCTGGTGCGGATCAAATCCCCCCGTGGAATTATTTATGATAAGAATATGATTCCGCTGGTTACCAATCGGCCTGTCTTTGATGCTTCCTTAATCAAAGAAGATATTAGTGGAAAGCTTAAAGATGTACTTAAACCTGTAAGCGGCTTTCTGAAAATGGATCCAGCCCAACTAAAAGCCTTGGTCGCTCAAAAGCATCAGCCATTTCAACCCATAGTTCTTAAGCACAATCTGGATTTTAAAGAAGTGGCACAACTTGAGGAACATCAGCTTGAATTATCTGGAATAATGGTACAGGTAAGCCCGGGGCGCAGCTACCCCTTTGGTCAATTAGCCGCTCATCTGCTCGGCTATATGGGGGAAATCAGTGAACGACAATTAAAACGCCCTCAATACCGAAAATTCAAATTAGGAGATTTTATCGGTCAGGCCGGGATTGAAAAAACATTCAATTCGGTACTTACCGGGACTGATGGTGGAAAGCAAGTTGAGGTGAATGCCCAGGGCAGAGAACTCAAGGTATTAGGCGAACTGGAGCCTAAACCTGGATTGAATTTGATACTAACCCTGGATAGTCGTCTACAAATGCTGGCCGAAAAATTGTTTGAGGAAAAAACCGGAGCCCTGGTGGCCTTGAATCCTCAAAATGGAAAAGTGCTCTGCATGGTAAGCAAGCCCGCCTTTGATCCTAATAAATTCGCTACAGGCATTTCCCAACTGGAATGGAATAAGATATTGTCTGATTCAAATGATCCCCTGCAAAACAGAGTCATCCAAAGCTATTATCCGCCGGGTTCGGTGTTTAAAATATTAACCGCTACCGCCGCTCTGGAGGAAAATATAATTGACAGTGCGACTTCCCTGACCTGTAACGGAGTATTTCGCCTCGGGCGTGGGAGTTATGATTGCTGGAAGCGGGGCGGACACGGCAAATTACAGGTTCACCAGGCGCTGGTTCACTCCTGCAATGTGTTTTTCTACCAACTGGGCAATCGCCTGGGCATTGAAAACATTGCTTACTGGGCCTTTAAGATGGGCTTAGGAAAGGCCACCGGCATCGACCTGCCGGATGAAAAAACCGGGCTGGTGCCCACTCCAGAATGGAAGCTTAAAAATATCGGGGAAAAATGGCAACCGGGAGAGACCATTTCTATTTCCATCGGCCAGGGTTATTTATCGGTCACCCCTATTCAATTGGCCAATCTGGTCAGCGCCATAGCCAATGGCGGCATTCTGTATAAACCCTGGATAGTTGATCGCATCCTCAATGCTGATGGGCAAACCAAACGTATATACCATCCGGAAGTGTTAGCCAAGCCAAGTCCCGCTGACTCAACTTTACAGATAATACGCCGCGGGCTTTATGGGGTGGTCAATGAACAAGGAACCGGCGCCCGGGCCCGGGTAGCCGGTTTGAGTATTGCCGGCAAAACTGGTACCGCCCAGGTGGTAAGCAAGCAAGCCACCGCAGAAACCGATGGGGAAGAAATTCCGCTCGAGCTTAAGGATCATGCCTGGTTTGTGGCCTTTGCTCCGGTGGATAATGCCGAAATTGCCTTAGCGGTGATGGTGGAACATGGCGGTCACGGTGGAAGTGCCTCGGCTCCGATTGCCAGGGAATTAATTAAGGAATACTTTAAACTAAAGGGAACCTGGCCCCCACTCAAAAAGGCGCCGCCGGCTTCCACTTCATAAACTGATATTTATATATAAATTGGGGTAACCTGATAATGTTTGACAGGCGATTAATTCTTCATTTCGACTGGCTGTTATTGCTAATTACTATGTTGGTGTGTTTTGAAGGAGTAATAGTAATATATAGCGCCACCTATAACATGGGCGACCAATTTTATATAAAGCAAATATACTGGGTGCTGATGGGCCTGGGAGCCATGTTGGTTGTAATAAGCATCGACTACCGCGCTTGGGGCAGATCCGCCTATGCATTATATGCAATCAACATAATCCTTTTAATCGTGGTATTGATGGGCGGACCAACCAGTCAGAAAGTCGGAAGGTGGCTTAAATTTGGTGGCTTCAGCGTTCAACCTTCCGAATTCATGAAAATCACTTTTATTCTTACACTGGCCACTTATTTTAAACGAAGCAAAGATCGCAGCAGTTCTATCCGCGATGTTTTCATTCCCTTATTTTTACTGTTAATTCCACTGGCTTTAATTGTAAAACAACCCGATCTGGGCACGGCGATTACGCTGATTCCCATATTCTTATCTATCTTATTTATTGCCGGCATTGAGTTCAGATATATTTCATACATTGTCCTGCCGAGTATTTTATTTGCTCCTTTTGCCTGGGGATTGCTCAAGGAATACCAACGCGATCGCATTCTGGTTTTTCTTAATCCCAACGCCGACCCGCTGGGCGCAGGTTATCACTTAATACAATCCAAAATTGCAGTGGGATCAGGCAGCTTATGGGGCAAGGGATTTTTAATGGGCACTCAAAACAGACTCAATTTCCTGCCCGCCCAGTATACTGATTTCATATTTTCAGTGTTGTCGGAGGAATGGGGATTCATCGGGGCTCTATTGACATTAGGGCTTATCTTATTTATTATCTTGAGAGGAACGGATATTGCCTTCCACAGTAAGGACCGGATGGGCATGGTATTGGCTATGGGAATAGTGGCCAGCCTTACTTTTCATGTATTCATCAATGTAGGGATGGTTACCGGCTTAATGCCCATAACCGGCCTCCCGCTACCTTTTCTCAGCTACGGAGGATCTTCTATTATTACCACCTTGATAGGAATCGGTTTTTTGCTTAATATCAGGATGAGAAGATTCAGCTAAATGCATAACGCCTTAAAAGCCCAAAGAAAAATAAATGTGATATGATAAGACATACGCCAGGCACCTGGAGTGAAAAAATCAGCTACTTTTTCTTACCGCTCCTGATTAGCTCGGTTTTCATCGGCTGCGGCCCATCGCCGGCTCATATAAATAACTGGCAGAAAGAGGGGGCCATAGAACCCCTGATTGCCACCCTTAAGGATAGCGAATGGAATACACGTGGAAAAGCGGCAACCGCATTAGGCAACCTGAAAGACAACCGGGCGGTCGATCCTTTACTTAAGGTTGCCCTCAACGATAAAGATGCCTATGTGCGAAAAAAAGCTACCCTGGCTTTGGGGAAGATTAGAAGCGCTGAGGCGGCGGATGCCTTGAATGTGTTGATGCGTCAAGCCAGCCAGGAGTTTTGTAAAGAAAGGACTGAGCTTTATCATATGCTGGTAAGTCGCTTCCCCCAGGGAGCCATAAAGGCTCCTGAGAAATGTCAAGCCATACATGATTGTATAATATGCGGGAGACCGGCGGTAGATTTTTGTTTAAGAAAACAGGGCTGGGTGTGTGAAGACCACCTGTGTAACACATCCGAGTAAATACTGATATGCATGATTTAAAATCTTTTTTACCACAGGCAAGTAAACCCACCAGGTACATAAACCGGGAAATAAACGCTGTCCATAAGGATGCCGCCAAGGTAAACACCAAGGTAGCGCTTATTTTCCCCGATGTGTATGAGCTGGGTATGTCTAACTTGGGACTACAGATACTGTATCATATCTTGAATGCCCGTGATGATATTCTGGCTGAACGCTGCTATGCCCCCTGGGTGGACATGGAGGCCATTTTAAGACAACATAACAGCCCCTTGAGAAGCCTTGAGTCTTCCCGGCCATTGCTTGACTTTGATATCATGGGTTTCAGCTTACCGTATGAGATGTGTTATACCAACATACTGAATATTCTGGACTTGGCCCATATTCCATTACTGGCGGCCGAGCGTGATGAGCATTTTCCGCTGATTATTGGCGGCGGTGCAGCGGTCTACAACCCCGAACCATTGGCCGATTTTTTCGATTTTTTTCTATTGGGGGATGGAGAGGAAGCTATCCTGGAAATTGTGGACGTATTTGAACAATGGAAAGCCGGCGGTGGGGATAAACAATCGCTATTGGAATCACTGGCCCGGATTCATGGTGGATATGTCCCGGCTCTGTTTGAACCCAAATACAATCGCTCCGGCGAAATATCCGGTATTACTCCGCTACTGTCAGGCTATACCCAAGTCAGGCGAAGGGTGCTGGCTGATCTTGATCAAGCCCCCTACCCCACCCGGCCCATCGTACCTTATATGGGTATCCTGCATGACCGGATCAACATAGAGATTGCCCGCGGTTGTTCCCGTGGCTGCCGCTTCTGCCAGGCCGGAATTACCTATCGCCCGGTAAGGGAAAGACACCCCCGACAGATCGGGTGCCTGTTGTCGGAATCTTTAGCCGCCAGCGGCTATGACGAAGTTTCTTTTTCTTCGCTCAGCACCGGCGATTATTCCTGTTGGCCACAGTTGCTTAAGTTGATGAGGAAACATGCGCCTGAACATGTTTCATTTTCATTACCCTCATTGCGTCCCGGAACCCTCAGCCCGGAAATGATTGACCAGGTCAGCCAAGGCAGAAAAACCGGTTTTACCATCGCCCCCGAAGCCGGTACTCCCCGCCTGCGAAGTGTTATAAACAAGGGCATCAGCCATGAGGATATTATGGACACTGTGCGGGCCGTATTTAAGGCCGGCTGGTCCAAATTGAAGCTCTATTTCATGATCGGATTACCTACCGAAGAGCAGGCGGATTTAGATGGTATTGTGGCTACGGTAGAGGAGATCCATCGGATAGCCAAACAAGTTCCCCACAAGCATCCCCAGAAGCTTAATATAGGTATTTCCTTTTTCGTGCCTAAACCCCATACCCCGTTTCAATGGTGGCCTCAAGATAGTCTGGATACCATGCGCAGCAAACAGAACTATCTCAAGAAACGCCTGCGCCGCCGGTCATTCAATTTAAAATGGCAACAACCGGAGGTTAGTTACATTGAGGGGCTGCTGACCCGGGGAGACCGGAAGTTGGGAAAGCTGCTGCTGCTGGCCTGGCAGAATGGCGCCAGGTTCGATGGTTGGCTTGAGCACTTTGATCTGTCTAACTGGAAAACTGCGATAGCCGACTGCGCTATAAAACCGGAGTTTTACCTGACCCGTTCCCGGGGTCTACAGGAGAAACTCCCCTGGGAACACCTGCACACCGGAGTAACCAGGGAATTCCTGCTTTCAGAATATTAGCGGGCGCTAGAGGGTAAGGTTACCCCTAACTGTCGGCAACAAACCTGTGTAAACTGTGGAGTATGCGATACGGAAACAAAAATGCTGCTCAAGCATAATGCCGTATCAACCACCGGTTCCGCAGCCGGCCGACCGCCAGCGGACGCCCCGGCAGCCCGCTACCGGATGCGAGCCAGGTTTATAAAGCGGGGCGATTTAAAATTCATCTCACATTTAGATATGTGTCGCACCATGATTCGGGCAATACGTCGGGCAGGCTTACCTATCAACTACTCACAGGGATTTCATCCCCATCCCAAACTAGCCTTTACTGCCGCATTGCCGGTAGGTACTGAAAGCAGGGCTGAATATCTGGATATGGAGCTTGCGGAATTATTGCCGGCTGAAGAAATAACCGAGCGGCTCAACAGGGTTTTACCGACTCAATTGCAAATAGCGGCGGTTATGCCGATACCGCTTAACTTTCGCTCGCTGTCTCAAACAGGCGATATATTCGGCTACCGTATCGGCATCCCCTGTTATGCCGACGGGAAGCAGTCCCCCGACGAGTTGTTAAGCGCCCCACAGGCGGCACAAGCAGCACATATCAGGAATTTCATGGCTCAATCCAGCATAATGTTGGAACGGGCCGACCGGCAAGTCAATATCCGGCCGGTTATCCTTAAACTGGAACTGGTGCAACTGGAAGCGAAACAGCTCTAATTGGAACTTATATTAAACTCCCAGCTTCGCCCCCAAGAGATTATTCGGAAATTATACCGTTTAAGCAGCTTTAAATTGTCGCAACTTCAGATTGAACGCACCGACATCTGGAACAGTGATGGAAACAAATGGCATACCCCGCTGGAGGTAAGCAGCTAATTTAAGACTATCGATAAAACAGATATTTGCAATTAATAAAACCCGACTTAGTCGGGCCCGGATTGTTCGGGTTTTTCAGGAGAATAATTAATTATGCAGCGTGAAATAATCATAAATTCCTCCGACACGGAAACCAGGGTGGCGCTACTTGAAAACAGCATTCTGGCCGAGTTGTATATTGAGAGGAAAAGTAGACTAGGTATTACCGGCAACATATACAAGGGAAAGGTTACCAAGGTGCTGCCTGGTATGCAAGCCGCTTTCGTAGATATTGGACTTTCCAGGGATGTATTTTTGTATGTATCGGATTTCTTTGATCATTTAGAGGAATATGAACCATTAATCTGTGACGAGGAAGATACGGATGAGATTACTCATTTAGAGAAAAAAAAGCCGTCCAAGCAGAAAGATAAAGCCGGCAAGCAGCCCCAGGAATCAATAGAAACTTTACTTAAACAAGGGCAAGAGGTGCTGGTGCAGGTAGCCAAAGAGCCTATCGGTACCAAAGGGGCGCGGGTAACCTCCCACATCACCCTTCCCGGCCGTTATCTGGTGCTGATGCCTACCGTAGACCATGTCGGGGTCTCACACCGTATCACCGATCAAACCGAACGCCAGCGGCTCAAAGATATAATAAAGCGGATAAAACCCCCCAATGTAGGCTTGATTTTGCGCACCGTGGGTGAGGGCAAGGATGAGGCTGAGTTTGTTTCGGATATGCAGTTTTTGAGCAAACTATGGAGTAATGTGTTAAAGAAAAATGAGACCGCCCCCGCCCCCAGCCTGCTGCATCGCGATTTAGATTTGGTATTAAAAACACTGCGGGACATCTTCACCCCCGATATCGACCGGCTGATAACCGATTCAGTGGAAGAGTATGAAAGGTGCCTGGAGTTTGTGGATACCTTATTACCCACACTTACCTCCAAGGTAAAGCTATATCTAAAACAGCGCCCCATCTTTGATTATTTAAACATTGAAGCCCAGATCGATAAGGCGCTAAAGAAAAAGGTGTGGCTTAAGTCCGGCGGCTATATTGTAATCGATGAGGCCGAAGCCCTGGTGGCTATCGATGTAAATACGGGTAAATACGTGGGCAAGAAGAACCTGGAAGACACCATATTAAAGATAAATCTGGAAGCGGTCAAAGAGGTAGTGCGCCAGGTACGCTTAAGGGATCTGGGGGGTATAATCGTTATCGATTTTATCGATATGGCCAAGGAACCAAACCGCAGAGCACTGATGAACAAGCTACAGGAAGAATTGAAAAAAGACCGCACCCGCACCCAGGTATTACAGCTCAGTGAACTGGGGCTGGTGCAAATGACCAGGAAGCGCATCAAGCAGAGCCTGGGCAAAGTACTGACCAAACCCTGCCCCTACTGCATGGGCAACGGCCGCATCAAATCCGATAAGGCTATCCTGACCAGCCTGAACCGGGAAATATCCCAGGCAATCCATAAACTAAACGGGGATGACGTACTAATCAGAATGCATCCGACAATAGCCAATCTGATATGCGGCAATAAGAAACGGGAGCTTAACCGGCTACAGAAAACCTACGGCAAAAGATTCACCGTCCAGGCTGACGATAACCTGCACCAGGAACAGTTTGTCATTGCGTCCTTGTAGGGGGGCATAGTCCCCTAACAACTGTTTTACGAACAGTTATGATTAATTTGAAGGATTAAGCGTGAAATTCACCGTTAGAAGAATGGAAGGACTGCGACGAGATAATGTCTGATGATTAAAGTCAAATTAACTACAGTACTGTCCGGTTAGGTATTTGCATAAACTGCGAGATACCCTTTGAAGGTTGGAATTTTTTATGTCATGGGGTTGTCGCTTAATTCAGTTTTTTAAAAAAGGGGCGAAAAAACCCCTTAGCAACCAATTTGCATTTCTACAACATCTCAATTTTTCGCTTGATTTGTGTTTATTATCCCTGTTTTTTTATTTAATCTTTGGCTTTTA
>JAJRUS010000048.1 GCA_024277675.1 bacterium
CCCAGAACATTCCCTTTGTTATTCCACGCAAAAGCATCGTCAGGCTTATGTTTTATGGCCTGATCGTAGGCGGTAATCGCTTCTTCATACTGACCCAGCTCATCCAGAGCAATCCCCTTGTTATACCAGGCATCAGCATCGTCAGGCTTATGCTTTATCGCTTCAGCATAGGCGGCAATGGCTTCTTTATACTGACCCAGTCTCATCAGAGCCACCCCTTTGTTATTCCAGGCCTTGGCTAAGTCAGGCTTATGCTTTATGGCCTGATCAAAAGCCGCAATGGCTTCTTCATACTGACCCAGTATCCTCAGAGCAATCCCTTTGTTATTCCACACCTCATGCTGGTCAGGTTTTATCTGGATGGCCTGATCAAAAGCCGCAATGGCCTCTTTATACTGACCCAGCTCACCCAGAACATTCCCTTTGTTATTCCACGCAAAAGCATCGTCAGGCTTATGTTTTATGGCCTGATCGTAGGCGGTAATCGCTTCTTCATACTGACCCAGCTCATCCAGAGCAATCCCCTTGTTATACCAAGTATCAGCATCGTCAGGCTTATGTTTTATGGCCTGATCGTAGGCGGTAATGGCTTCTTTATACTGACCCAGTCTCATCAGAGCCACCCCTTTGTTATTCCAGGCCTTGGCATGGTCAGGCTTATGCTTTATGGCCTGATCAAAAGCCGCAACAGCTTCCTCATGGCGACCCAGCTCATCCAGAGCAATCCCCTTGTTATTCCACGCCTTGGCATAGTCATGCTTATGCTTTATGGCCTGATCAAAAGCCGCAATAGCTTCCTCATGGCGACCCAGTTCACCCATGGCCACCCCTTTGTTATACCACGCAAAAGCTAAATCAGGCTTATGCCTTATGGCCTGATCATAGGCGGCAATAGCTTGCTCATGGCGACCCAGATCATCCAGAGCATTCCCCTTGTTATGCCAAGCATCAGCATAGTCAGGCTTATGTTTTATGGCCTGATCATAGGCGGTAATTGCTTCTTTGTACTGACCCAACTCACCTAGGGCCACCCCTTTGTTATACCACGCAAAAGCATGGTCAGGCTTTATGGCTAACGCCGCCTCCCAAATAGTTATGGCCTGATCATATTGGTTAGCGTAATAAGCTGTTTCAGCCCGACCCATAAGCCCCTGGATTAGCTTTTCCTGCTCGCTTCTTTCGTCCTTAGCCAGCACATTGGCCAGGGAACGACCACCCAGCTCAAGCGCCAGCCCGTCCAATCCGCCTTCAAAATCGGCAAACAAATCATATTGCTGAAAACCGGATATGCGATGATCGCCGCGGTCGCAGTCCTCCAGCCTCAGGGGCACAATGGTAAATGCAGTATCAGGCTGAGCTTGGGCAATCTCATAGGCCAGGTTAAGCTCTTCATCCTGAAAACCGGGCTGTTTATCGCCTGTTTTGCGTAAAGCGGCCTGACTTATGCAAATCACAAAAAAGCGACTGCAGTGGATAGCCTTTAACACTTGAGGCTTCCATTTCCCTTTCCTTAAGTCTTGCTTATCAAACCAGACCTCCAGACCCCGCTTTTTCAGCCCGGTATAAACCGGCCGAACCCGCTCTAAATCCTCACTGGCATAGCTTAAGAAGACCTGATCCCTGGTTGGGTCACTCATTGCTTAAAGCCACGTTTGCCTCTCATCGATACGCTTCACGGCGATGGGCTACGTGATAGATGGTGATTCTTTTTTCCGCATCATCTATGGTATAGAATATACGGTAGTCACCCACTCGCAAGCAGTACTCGTTGTCAGTTCCACGCAATTTTTTGGACTGTGTCGGGCGGGGATTATTTTCAAGCGCCAGCGCTTTCCCAACCACAATTGGAATTATCTGCCGGTCTAACCCCCGCAGATCACGATCAAAGGCTTTAAGGAAAACTAGCTCATAAGAGGCCGTCATCCCTTAGCCCTTTAATAAAATCCTCCTTGCTCATGGTTGGTTCGCCATAGCGCCCCTTAATCTTTTCATGCCCGTAAACATCTTCCAGAAACTCTTCGATAGCCTCTTCATGGCCATTAAGCTTTAGAACAATGGCCGTTTTTTTACCGCTTTCATCTACCAGGTATTGGACACCTTTCACACTTACACCCCCCTTGCCATAAGCATCCGCTCCACATACTTGCCCACTACATCCACCTCCAGATTCACCATCTGCCCGATTCTGCGCTGTCCCAGGGTGGTATGTGCTAAGGTATGCGGGATTAGCGAAATACTGAATTGGCTGGCCTTAGCTTCCACTACCGTCAGGCTTATACCGTCTATAGCGATTGAGCCTTTGGGAACAATATATTTCATTAATTCTTTAGGCGCTGAAATAGTCCAGACGGCATGATCCCGGGCCTTTTGCTGGCGGCGAATATGCCCCACCCCATCCACATGCCCCTGTACCAGATGCCCTCCCAAACGATCGCTGACCTTAAGCGCCAACTCCAGGTTAACCTTTTCCCCCGGCCGCAGTTTACTCAATGCAGTACAGCGCAGGGTCTCCGGCATTACCTGTACCGTAAACCGTTTTTTTGTCTTAGCCACCACAGTCAGACAAATTCCGTTTACACTCACACTATCCCCAATTTTCAATTGGTCCGCCAGGGTGGAGTCAAGCTGCACTTGAGACAAATTCCCCTGCCGCTTTATGGAAACCACCTGCCCTGAATTTTCAATTATACCGCTAAACATTATCAGTCCTTATCAGGCAGCCCAGGGGAGAGTATACACATGATGGGGGTTTCTCAATGTAGCCTTCGATCATAATATCCTCGCCAAACCTTTTGGTCCGTATATGTTTAAGCTTGATAACATCGGTCATCTTGGCAATCCCCTCGCCTCCCACCGGGCCGGGGGCCGTCTTGCCGCCGATGATTTTAGGAGAAATAAAGAAAATTATCTTATCCACAATTCCTTCCTGAATGGCCGAAGCCGCAATTTCAGCCCCGCCTTCAATCATCACACTGGTAATCCCCAGCTTGCCTAACTCCTGCGCCATATGCGTAAGATCTACCTTATTGCGGCTGCGATGCCGTACTTCCAGCACCCGGCTGCCGGTTTTCTCTATATCCCCTTTGCGCTTAAAAAAGGCGTTCTTGGTGGTAACGATGATATTGCCGGCATTTGACTTTTCGGTAAAGATATTAGCCCCCAAAGGCACCCTGAGCAAGCTGTCTATAACCACCCGGATGGAATCACGTCCTCTTTTATTTTTAAGCCGGGTGGTAAGTCGCGAATCATCGCGGATAATGGTTCCGATACCCACACAAGTAGCATCTACTATATTCCTCAGCTTATGGACAAACTCACGGGACTCTTTACAACTAACCCACCTGGAATCACCGGTTTTGGTAGCAATTTTACCATCCATGCTCAGCGCAATTTTAAGAATTATAAACGGCAGGTTAGTGGTAACATACTTTAAAAAAACCTCATTCTGAAAACGGGCTTGCTCGGCCATTAACCCTGCATCAACCTGGATACCGGCCGCCTGCATCAATCTAACGCTGCGGCCTTTAACCTTGGGGTTGGGGTCCAGCATGGCTATTACCACTCGCGATAATTTAGCCTCAATCAGGCGGTCCACACAGGGAGGGGTTAAGCCCTGATAACAGCAAGGCTCCAGGTTTATATATAGAGTGGCTCCCGCAGCATTTTCCCCAGCCTGGTTCAGAGCTGCTATCTCGGCATGATCGGCGCCGGCCCGTTTGTGGTAACCTTCACCCAACACCTGGTCGTCTTTTACCAATACCGCCCCTACCATCGGATTGGGGCTGGTGCGCCCTCTCCCCTTCTCCGCCAGCCGCAAAGCGCTACGCATATAATGTTTATCTTTAATTGCCTGATTATCAGTCTTTTTCATTATCCTCCCCATAAAATAAGGCACTTACAAACTCCTGTGCGTCAAAATCCTGTAAATCATCCAAGCCCTCACCCACGCCGATAAGCTTTATAGGCAAACCCAGTTCAGCTACGATCCCGATAGCCACCCCCCCCTTAGCCGTACCATCCAGCTTGGTCAGTACCAGCCCGCTAAGCTCCAGATCCTGATGAAATTGACGCGCCTGAATAATCGCATTCTGGCCGGTAGTGGCATCCAATACCAACAACGTTTCATGTGGCGCTCCCGGAATACAGCGCCCGACCACCCGCTTCATCTTCTTTAACTCTTCCATAAGATTTTTCTTGGTATGCAGGCGACCGGCGGTATCTATAATCAATATATCCGCCCCCCTGGCCTTGGCGGCGGTAGCAGCATCATATACCACGGCCGAAGGATCAGCCCCGGTTTGATAGCCTATAACCCCGGCGCCTGAGCGCTGGCCCCATATTTTTAATTGCTCGACAGCCGCCGCTCTGAAAGTATCTGCCGCTGCCAATACCACCTTTTTCCCTTGCTTTTGATACCTGTAGGCCAATTTACCGATGGTGGTGGTCTTGCCCCCGCCATTGACTCCCAGCACCATAATCACTGCCGTAGTAGCCGTTAAATTTAAGCCGTTATGGTTTGTGCCTATAATCTGAAGTAATCTCTCCTGAATGCCATTCTTTATGCTCAGATAATCCTTTAACTCACGGCGTTTAAGTTCCTGTTGTATATAATCTATAACCGTCTGTGAAGTATTTACACCTAAGTCGGCCGAAATTAAAAGTTCTTCTATTTCATCCAGAATCTCAGGGGTAATAGCCCGCTGGCCACGGACTATTCTTTCCAGATTATGGACAAAGCTGTGCCGGGTTTTACTTAATCCATGCCGCAGTCGCTTTGTCCAACCCAGTTTATTTGGGGGTTTTGGTTTCATAATTACCAACCTATTAACCACAGTATACAGAGAAATGACAAATGCTAAAGCGCAAATACCAAAGGAATGTCAAAGTCCAAATGACAAAATTTTTAACATTTATATTTTGGATTTCATTTGAACTTTGGGTTTTGACATTTGGCATTATTTCCCTGGTTTATTCCTCCGACTCATCTTCAACCTTAAACACCAAACCGCGCACTACCTGCCCCTCCTTACCCAAAACAGGCACCGGTTCCCCATTCAACAACAATTCCACCCCCGCCGCATTCCCCACGCTAAGTACTATTTTGCTTTCAGCGCTGAGCTTTTTGGTCTCGCCTTCTTTTAAGATTATATCCGAATCCGCCCCATTATCCAGTTGATACAATATCCAGCTATCTTTTTTGGCCTTTATTGAGAGATTCACCCCCGATGCAGCTTCAGTAACTGGCGGAACTTGCGCCGGAACCTCAGCGGGAACAGCCTCAGGAGGCGTGGCCTCAGGAGGCTGTTTTTCAGCCGGCGGCGGCTGTTTTTTAGTAACAGCCGGGACTTCAGTCGTTTTTTTGCTGATTTCTTTTGCCGGAGCAACAACCGGCAGCGGTTTTGCTACCGGAACAACAGACAACTCTTTAGGTTGAAGCGCGGGTTCCTGGACCAGCGGCTCTGCCACAGGAAGACCGGATACTGCCTCCTCTTTCAGGGTTTCGCCGGGAGTTGAGACTTCCTCCACTTTACTTACCGCCAGGTAAATTAATATTCCTGCTACCACTAAGGTCGCCAGCACCCCACCCCATATTTTTAAGTTATTGTTGTCGAGTGTTTTAGATTTCTGCAGCAGTTGTTCAACCGGTTCTTCCTTCTCGGCAGCCTTAAAATAATGCTCATAATTGGTAATTACCTCATCCTGGTCAAGCCCGATATATTTGGCATAAGACCTTAAAAATCCCCGTACAAAGGTATCATGCGGCAAATCGTCAAAATCATCATTCTCAATGGCCTCCAGAAAGCGCAGGCTTATCATGGTAGACTTCGAGATTTCATCCAATTCGATAAAGCGCAATTCACGCTCTCTGCGTAAATATGCGCCAAAGGATTCATTCATTTTATCAGCGCTGTCTCCGGCTGAGACTAAGGGTTCATTTTTGCGTGTCATATTCTTGTAATGCCAGTTCTACTTCGGAAGATGGATAAATATCCAGCGAAAGCCTGAATTCCAGCACCCCTTGCTTTAAGTATCCCTTGTCTATGTAAGCCGCCCCTAGCTGATAATGCAAATAGCTCAACAATTGCTTATCCTGCTCATATGTGTTTTGCTGCAATTGAGCCAGTGCATTACGATATTCGACTATAGCTAAAGATGGTTTACCTTGAGCAAATAAGCTCTTTCCTAACCATAAACGGGCCTCCGCCCACCTGGGGGTAAGCTCCAGCGTCCGGGTAAACTCATGTTCAGCTTTGGCATATTCCCCAAGGCTGAACCAGGCCACCCCTTGATTATAATGCGCCTGTTGCGGCTGATTATAAGTGGGCAGCGCTAAAGCTTTTTCAGCATATTCGATAGCGTTTCCCCACTGCGCAAGCTTCAAGTATATATCGCTCATATGCTGATAAGCTGAACCCAAACCGGGATCGCGCGCTATCGCCTGCTGCAAATTAATAAGCGCTGCCTTATAATCATGCTGCTTAATATCGACCAGCGCCAGGCCCTGGTATATCTTGGCTGCCTCAGGATTTAAGCTTTTTGCCTGCTCAAACTCCTGCCGGGCGGCTTTAGTATCCTGCAAAAGAAATTGTGCCAGACCGTATTCATAATGGCGCTGCGCTTTGTATCTATCCAGCGAGGAAATGTTTTTAGCGCAGCCGCTCACCAGAAACGCCAACCCTATTATTCCCAACCAGATAAGACGTACCATCTTACACCTGATTTTTATAATTACCGCCATAAATTTTATCTATCAGCAAAGATATATTATAATAGTCCTTTTTTCAACAAAAATCAATTCCTCCTGTCAAGCTGAACCGTTGACGGTTTATATTAAAGAGTACTGTAAAATGCTTGCAGACACGACCATAACTGTTGGGCAAGCTGAAGCACAGTTTCCTTCACCCCCTGAATAGCGCTATGCGAAGGATTATATAAACAAATATTTACTGGAAATTTCTCGAGGCAGTAACTCTTTCTCAATGAAGGAACTCTAACTTGCAGGATTTTGGGTAGGACCTGATTATTGTTCGAACTTCGTATCTCAACATAACCTGTCAACAGATATAATACGCTCTGTTTTTTCAAGGCATTCATAAATTAATCAAGTTTATTCAAGCCAGCTATACGAGCTATACAGGCTCCTATATCATTACGCCGGAATAAGCGTTATCTCACTGACCAATTGAAAGGCTGTGCTCAGTTCTTCGATGACAGCTTTTGGATCATCTGATTCGTAATATAAATCGGTAATCGTTATCAGCTCTCCGGTCACCCTGTCTCTGTACTCAAAACTGGCGTAATATGGCATTGGTTCTCTCTTATTTATTGGTAGGAGTTTGTCGGAGTTTATCCTTAAGCCTTCGTAGATTCTTAGCTAACGCGCAGAATGACACGGGGAAGGGCTTTAGAATAATGGAAAACAAGCATTCTCAGTAAAAATAAACCGCCCCGATGAGTTGCAAATAATGTTTGAAGATATGTTCAGCCTGTGTTACCCTGTATTATCCTTTAAGCCAATATGTTTGCATCGTTTTTAAAGTTAGCGGCTGTTGATGTGTCCTATCCACTTTAAAACAAGTATATGTCTATAGCCATATACTTGTCAAGCCCAAATTGTCTATGGCCATACACAAAACGGCACTTGAAGCCAGAATAAAAAACAAAATCAAACAATTGCTTGATGAAAAAAAAATTAAAATAACCCGATTCTCAGAAGATATAGGATATAGCCGGGGATTTATATCCAGCATCCTGGGTAAACCAAAAAAGTTTTTTAACTTAGAACAGATTGAAAAAATATGTTTTGCCCTGGACTATCCGGTAGCCCGGCTTTTTGCTGATGCAGAGCTGGAAGATTTGTCCAGGGACATGTCCCTGGCCGAGCCTTCCGGGCCAACATACGGCAGCGATGGCTGGGAGAAGGCTCAAGCAATCCCTGAGCTTCAGGAGTTAATCAATATTTTGCTTGCTCTGCCCGCAGATAAGCAGAAACAATTGCTTGATTCATTACTGAGCGTTGCCCGGCTTACCGCTCACACAGAAAGGCTTTAGCGGTTAATGGGCATAAAGGACTGGGATAAAAATGAGCGACCGCGGGAGCGTTTGCTGCAAAAAGGGCCGAATGCGCTGACCCCGGCAGAGATGTTGGCCATTATTCTACGCACCGGCAACCACCAAAAGAGTGCGGTCGACCTGGGTCTGGATTTATTACAGCGCTTCGGTGGGATTGAGCGGCTTTGTGCAGCTTCCGATCAAGAGCTACAGGAAGTTCCCGGCATAGGCCCCGCCAAAACAGCACAAATACGGGCAGCCATCGGCTTCAGTAACTTACGCACCATAGAAAAAGCCAAAGGCTCGCCGCAACTTTGCGACCCTCAAGCTGTGTTTGAGCTGGTTAAATGCTATATAGCGAACTCTGGCCGTGAGGAATTCTGGTGTGTGATGTTAAACCAACGGAAGCGGCTTATTGAGGTATCTAAAATTTCAAGCGGCAGCGCCACTAAAAACCCGGTAAATCTGCAGACCTTTGTCAAGCTGATCATAAAACACAATGCGGTCAACCTGATTTTAGCCCACAACCATCCTTCAGGTAACCCGACTCCCAGCCCCGAAGATAAAAATGTTACCCGCAAACTGATTGAATTATGCCGCCCGCTGGAGATTGAAATCCTGGACCATCTGATTATCGGCGGCGCCAGCTATTTCAGCTTTCAGCAAGCCGGTTTAATAGCCAGCCTCTAGTCAATTGACTTTCACTAAATATAGTGTAATATTTTACTAAAGCTTTATAGTCAAATCAGATTATAGCCAAGGTAGAATATGTTAGAAATTGATTTATGTAAAAATTGGAATAAAAAGGAGTCATTAATTCGTAAGGCACACCTGCGGTACATAGCGGTGGTTGAAAATATGAGGGCTGCTTTAATTAAAGCAGCAAAATTATAAAATGTGTGGGATTGCCGGGATTTTTAATATAAATGGTGAACCTGTGGCTCCGGTTCTGTTGCGCAGGATGACCGATACAATAGTACACAGAGGGCCGGACGGAGAGGGGTTTTATACCGACAGTTTTATCGGTTTAGGGCACCGTCGGCTGGCCATTCTTGATCCATCTCCGGCGGGATACCAGCCGATGGTTACCGAAGATAGTCAATATGCGCTCAGCTACAATGGGGAGATTTATAATTTTCAAGAATTGAGGGCGGAGTTGGAAAGCCTGGGGCATGTTTTCAGCTCTGGAACCGATACCGAAGTAGTACTAAAGGCCTATGCCGAATGGGGGGAGAAAGCGCTGGATCGTTTCAACGGGATGTTTGCCTTTGCCATTTGGGATAAATCACGGCAGGAACTTTTTCTAGCCAGAGACCGCTACGGGATAAAACCGCTTTATTATATTTTCGCCGGGGCAACCTTCCTCTTCGCTTCTGAGCAAAAGGCCCTGCTGGCGTATCCTTCAGTTGAACGGGAGCTTGATTTAGAGGCCTTACTTGAATATTTCACCTTCCAGAATATTTTTACCGATAAAACCCTGTTTGAAGGTATTCATCTGTTTCCGGCCGGTCACTGGGCAAGATTGCCTTTAGGGAAAAAGGTCAATCATCTCAATCCGGTTTGCTATTGGGATTTTGATTTCAGCGAACCGGAACAGCCGGCCAAAGATCAGGAATATCTGGAGGAGTTGGATCGCCTGTTCCGGCAGGCGGTGAATCGCCAGTTAGTAAGTGATGTTGAACTCGGTTCATACCTGAGCGGCGGTATGGATTCAGGTTCCATAACGGCGGTGGCGGCCAGCCGGCTACCCTATATTAAAACCTTTACCTGCGGGTTTGACCTGCACTCGGCTTCAGGGTTGGAACTGGGGTTTGATGAGCGGGAAAAAGCGGAGGCCATGTCCTATCTCTTTAAAACCGAGCATTATGAAATGGTTTTAAAGGCCGGGGACATGGAACGAATCCTTTCAAAAATGGCCTGGCATCTGGAGGAACCCAGAGTCGGTCAAAGCTATCCCAATTTCTATGTATCCCGGTTGGCCTCTAAATTTGTTAAGGTTGTGCTGTCCGGTATGGGTGGGGATGAGCTGTTTGGCGGCTATCCCTGGCGGTACTATCGGGCGGTGGTAAATGACGACTTCGAACAGTATATAGATAAATATTACGCATTCTGGCAAAGGCTGATTCCCAATAAAATAATTCATGAGGCATTTGCCCCGGTGTGGAACCAGGTAAAACATGTGTGGACGCGTGATATTTTCCGCAATGTATTTCGAAAACACGCCGAGCGACTGATCCAGCCCAAAGACTATATTAATCATTCCCTGTACTTTGAAGCCAAGACCTTCTTGCATGGTTTATTTGTGGTGGAAGATAAGCTCAGCATGGCGCACGGCCTGGAAACCAGGGTTCCATTCTTAGATAATGACTTGGTGAAATTTGCCATGAAATTGCCGGTACACCTTAAGCTCGGTAATCTTGAGGATGTGATACAACTGAACGAAAACGAGCCGGGATCTAAAACCGCCAGATATTTTGAAAAGACTAAAGACGGCAAGTTGTTGCTGCGCAGAATGATGGAGCGTTATATTCCCAAAGAGGTAACCACCCGCCAGAAGCAGGGTTTTTCGGCCCCGGACGCAAGTTGGTTTAAGGGAGACAGCATCGACTATGTTCGCCGGGTGCTCTATGATAAAAACGCCAGAATTTATAATTACTTAGATTATAATACCCTTACTGGATTAATTGATGAACATATTGCCGGTAAGGTTAACCGGCGGTTATTGATCTGGTCATTACTTAATTTTGAGTGGTGGTGTAGGGAGTATATGTAGCAGGAGTTTCTATATGGCTAAATTCGCCCGGTTTATCGATCCGGAAACGAAGCAAAAGCTATTCTATAACCCAACGGCGCAAACACTGGCCAGTGAAAAGGGTGATGTCTCGTATCCGATAATAAACGGAATCCCGCGTTTTGTGCCGCCTGAGTTTTATCAGGAAAGCTGTCAGCCCGATACAGCCGAGCTACAGACGGGACGCTCTTTTGGAGATAAATGGAGTGAACCGCGAATTAAAGCCCTGGGCCAAACTGAGGCTGATCGCCTGGCGCTAAAAGAGCAGTTTCTGGCTATGCTGGGTTGTAACTCACTGGATGAATTGAAACGTCTCTTTAAAGCCGCCAGGCTGACCTTAAACGCCGGCTGTGGGGTAGCCTGGTCCGAATATCTTTTTGATTTGAATCCTGAAACGGAAAGGCATTGTGTCGACTTAAGTCTGGCGGTGGAAGTGGCCTATAAAAATACCGCCCATATGCCCAATGTCACGGTTTCACAAGCCTCCATTTTAGAGCTGCCATATCCCGATGAGCTGTTTGATATCGTTTATGCCTGTGGGGTGGTGCATCATACTAAAGACCCCGGAAAGGCTGTTTTTGAAATAGGCAAAAAGGTTGCTCCAGGTGGAATTCTGGGCAGCTATATTTATAATAAAAAACCCTTTATCCGGGAATTATGCGATCATAATATACGTAAGCATACTACTAAAATGAGTTATGCGGAATGCATAAAATTCTCTCGCAAGATGACCCTGCTGGGCAAAGCCTTAAGTAAGCTAACCGAACCCTTGATACTGAAAGAAGATATAGAACTCTTGGGGATTAAGGCCGGGGAGTATAATTTACAGCATTTTATTTACGACTATATTGTTAAATGCTGGTACAATCCTGATTACGATGACGAATATGCGGATTTAGTAAATTTAGACTGGTATCACCCAAGCTACGCCAGCCATCATACAAAGGAAGAAGTCATAAGCTGGTTTGAAGCGGCTGGCTTTAGAAATTTAAAGTGTCTTCAACCATCGGGTTGGGAGCATAGCGGCTATTTCATCAGCGGAAATAAATTATAAGATGAGAAGGATTGACAATTGCGTACGGGTTAAGCGGCTGATAGATTCTGCCATAGCTGATTTTTCGCTTGACCTTCGAGGCATTTCAGTCCTGACCGAAGCTGCTTCCGGCCCCTTTGTGGTTACCCCGTTGATTGCAGCGCTGGCCGGGGCCAAACAAACTATTGCAGTGACCAAAGATTCTGCTTATGGAACGGCGACTGATATAGGAGAATATACTAAACAGTGGGCTAGAAAACTGGGGGTGGCAGAACGCATAGAAGTAACCGCCAAACCGGCCTATATGTACGCTAATTCAGTTGATTTAGTTACCAATCTGGGCTTTGTAAGACCGATTGACAAAAAATTTGTAAAACTCCTGTCGGCTAAGGCAGTGATTTCACTGATGTGGGAAAGCTGGGAGTTTCGTGATGAGGATATTGACCTGGCCGCCTGCTGGAAAAAGGGAATACCGGTGTTGGGTACCTGCGAAACTCATCCCAGGCTACAGACATATCGTTACGTAGGACTGGTGGCGCTTAAATTGCTATTAGAGGCGAATATTGAGGTGTTTAAATCAAATATCCTGTTAGTCGGCTCCGGTCATTTTGCCGAAGAAACTAAAGCGGTGTTGCACTTAAACGGCTGCCATCTTATGCATGTTGAGCCTGATAATAACTGGGATAATAATGATCAGAACGTCGCCCGGTTTATCAAAGCAGCGGATGCCATAGTTCTGGTTGAACATAAAGCAAGGTTTTGCCTCTTGGGCGGGGAGACCGGACTTCCGTTAGACTGGTTTGATAATTGTGGAGCGGTAATCATCCACCTTTGTGGTAATATAGATGAGGCAGGACTTTTAAAGCATGGCCTGAGTAAGCTTCCCGCCAGGAAGGTTGCCCCGGGGTTTATGACGCTTACTACCGATTATGTCGGCCCCAGGCCGGTGATCGATCTGCACACTGCCGGCTTAAAGGTTGGTGAAGTTATGGCCAGGGCTAAACGGGAGAATTTATCACTGGCCCGGATTGAGGAGCGGGCCTTAATGGAAAGTCCGGCTCAGGGTTTCAGCGAACAACAGAAAAAACGATACGGCTGGTATAACAATGCTTGTGTAAGGGTTAAATGATGGAAGAATTTCTTGATAAAGAAAAAGAACGCCTGGAAGAGATTGCCCCGGTTTATCTTTCAGCTAAGATGAAGGGGGTGGATGAGCAGTTTAATAAGTTTGCTATGGAAGAATTAATCCCCCTGTGCAAGGGGGCTGTTCTGGAATTAGGCTGTGGCGACGGTTTATGGACGGAGGCCGTGCTTCAGCAGGTAAATCAAGTAACTGTGGTTGATGCCAGTGAGCTGCTGCTTGAGAATTTGCAGCATAAATTTGCCGGTAAGGTTGTTTGTCGGCGCTCGTTTTTTGAAGAATTCGAGCCGCCGGAGAAATTTGATACTATCCTGGCGGCACATATTTTAGAACATGTTCAGGCGCCGCTTGAATTATTGAAAAAGGCGGCCGGCTGGCTTAAAAATGACGGGCGGCTGATAATCCTGGTGCCTAATGCGGGTTCGTTACATAGAAGAGTCGGGCAATTTATGGGGATAATCGGTGAAATTGACGATCTGTCGGCTGCTGATAAGCTGGTTGGTCATAGAAGGGTCTATACTCTTAAGACACTTAGTGATAATATTATAGAGAGTGGATTGAAAATCATAAAGACCGGCGGCTTAACCATAAAACCGTTGGCAAACGCTCAAATGGAACAATGGCCGGCTGAGCTGTTGGCCGCATATTTGAATATGGGTGAAGATATACCCGAATATGCCGGACAAATCTATGCCATTTGCTGCCGCTGAACATGCCGATAATAGTAACAACCCGAAAAGCATGAAACCACTCAGCGTACTATTGACCTCGGTGGGGAACGATGGCTTTCCGGGGGTGGCGGCAGCGCTTAAAAAAAACGGGGAAAGGGAAATATGTACTATCGGGGTCGATATTCGACCCGATGCCACCGGATTATACCTGGCGGACAAAGCCTGCCTGATTCTGCCGCGCTCTGATCCAAGGCATATTGAACAACTATTAAGAATACTGGATAAAGAAAAGTCGAACATCTTATTTCCCCTCTCCACCGAAGACCAGACCTATTATTCCCAAAATATAGATAAATTTCAAAAGCATGGGGTAAGGGTGCTGGTGTCTGATCATAAAGCCTTGCTGGTGGCCAACAATAAATACCTGTTATATAAATTTGCCAGAGAAAACAACCTGCCTCACCCAAATTTCAGCAAGGTGGCTGACTGGAATAGCCTGGTATCGAAAATAAGTAAACTTGGCTACCCCGAAACTCCCTTTGTGCTTAAAATGGATAAGGGCACCGGCGCCCAGGGGCTTAAGATAGTACATCGTAAGCTGGATAAACAAAGTCGCCTGATGGATCGCAATAACCTGCATATTTCATTTGAAGAGCTGCATTTTCTGATGAAAGATTTAACTCCCTGGCCGGATTTACATGTTTCCGAGTATTTACCTGGAACAGAATATAGCGTTGATATCCTTTGCTATCGGGGCAAAATCCACTCGGCGGTGGTGAGAAAGCGATTATCGACCATATATGGGCTGGCGACCTGGGCCGAAGTGGTGGCTGAGCCTGATGTGGAGTCGGTGGCGGTTGATATTGTCAAGAGCCTTGGTTTAAGTTATGTAGTTAATGTGCAACTGCGCAGATCGGCTGATGGTAAACCGAAACTCATGGAAATAAACCCCAGGATTCCCGGCACCTTAAGCCTTACGGTAGCGGCGGGGGTTAATATGCCTTATTTAGCGCTCAAGCTGGCTATAGGTGAAGACATAAGCGTGCCTGAACCAAAACCTGGCACCATGATTTTGCGATATTGGTCAGGCGCTTACCCCCACGCCAGCAAATTGCTCCGGCCTTAAAGGAAATATGATAGAGTTTAAAACAAAACCAGCCACAGAAGCCTTCATTTTTGATATGGATGGAACTATCCTGAGACTGGGGTCAACAGCTGCTGAGTTGGAAGCCCTGCGGCATAAACTGAAAACTTATTTTAAATCACAGGGCATGGATTATAGCTTTAAAAGTATTTTTAAGGACTTGCTTGAGATTAAGCAGAAATCCGGCAAAAGTCCGGCCATAATAAACGCTGGTTTTAAGCTACTGGAAGCATTCGAACTAAACGGAGCTAAAAAAGCTGTTCCGATTAAAGGCGCCAATGAATGTCTTAGCTTACTTAAAAAAAAAGCCATCCCCCGTGGGTTATTGACTAATAACTCGTCAGCTTGTACTACACATGCGCTCTGCCGGGCCGCCATAAACGGCTCCCTCTTTGATTACATCATCACCAGGGATGACATTTGTTTTTTTAAGCCCCACCCTGAACCGCTGTTAAAGTTTATAAATCTATTTTCCAGCGAATCGGCTTTGGAGAAGCTATGCTTTGTGGGGGACCATTTCTATGATGTTCAATGTGTAAGGGCCGCCAATTTATGCTTAGAGAAAAAAGAACCGTTGATAAAGATGGTATCGATTATGGTAAACCGAAGCGCTGAATATGCAAATGCGGCGCAACCGGATTTTTATTTTGAATCGTTGGCAGCATTGACTGATTCCATAGCGCATTCAGTCTCCTGGAGGCCATAAATGAAGTCGCCGGAAGTATGGCTGGTAAATGTGACCGCCCTGTTTCGCACCAGGAAGCTGGAGCTACGAGCGCCACTGGCGCTCTTGTATCTTTCCGCCGCTTTAAAAAGCCGGGGATACCGGGTGCGGATTCTGGATATTCTGGAGCAGGATATCGAACCTTATGCTAAAAGAGCGGCCGACACCGGGCCTCTCTTTGTAGGAATCAGCTCAACCTTTGGCGTATGGGCGCCACTGGCGGCAAAATTTGCATACAGTCTAAAAAAACACTCACCCGGTACCCCCATTATAGTTGGTGGAATCAATGTCTCTGTTTGTCCTGAACCGTATTTAAAGGAAACCTGTTTTGATTTTCTGGCTATCGGTGAGGGAGAGACAACCATTCAGGAATTTGCCGATGCGCTGGTTTGTGGAACTGGTTTTGAAGAGATTCCGGGCTTGGCGTTTCTAAGAGACGGGAAACCGTTTTACACCCCGCCCCGCCCCCCGGAAAAAGACATCGACAAATTCGATATAGATTTAGCTGGGCTGGATATGAATCCTTATATCGAGACACATAAGGATGGGACGAGATTACTTAATTCATATCAATCATCGCGCGGTTGTCCGTTTAACTGCGCTTTTTGTTATAACAGTGCATTTAACAAACGGCGCTGGCGGTCGCATTCGTTAGCATACATTATAAAACACATGGAATTCCTGAAGTCCAAATATGACTTTTCGGCGATCAATATGATCGATGATCACTTTTTCGCTAATCGCAAGTGGGCTTTTAAGCTGATGGAAAAACTATATGATATGGGAATTGTCCTGGTAAATGTTGATGCCAGGGTGCATGATCTGGATAAAGAGTTTTTTGAAAAAGTTAGTAAATTGAAATGCAAGTCGGTCTTTTTCGGCTTAGAATCAGAAAATCCACGGGTATTAGATTTGATGCACAAAGAAACCACTCCAGAGATGATAGAAAAAGCGCTTGATACCGCTCTATCATATCCTGAGGTAAATATCATCGGGCAGGTTATTTTGGGGGTGCCTACGCATAGCTGGCCGGAAATTATGGATACCATAAACTATATGATAGATAAGGTAGAACGACATAATAATCTTTGTTGTAATGCGGTATTATATATGCCCCTGCCGGGGTCTGAATTTTATGATATGGCCATAGATATGGGGTTTTCCGGATACCATGAATTAGGTGATTTTAAAAACATCGGCCTGTCGACCGTACATGAGTACGCCTTCAATATGGAATGGCTGGATATTCCGGCGGCCGGAAAAAAACGTTTGAAAAAATCTTTTCCGGTAGCGACGCTCTTCTGGCAAACCTTAGCTACCAGAAGAAAGTCCCGGGGCCTGAAATGGCTGGTTAACGAGCTATTTTACCAGCTTAGTAAGTTTCGGCTGAGGAACATGCACACCAGGTTTTTCTTTGAAGCGGCATTATACAATATATTGGCTGGCGGATATAAATATTATCAAAAAATATTCAGGGGCGGGACTAAGGCTTAATGCTTAAAGAACCTGGACCAAGAGTGCATAAAAAAATATTGGATTTAGTTAAAGACGCCTTTTTTTATGGGGTGATAAATTCGATAGCCAAAACCATAAATATCATACTGCTGCCCATCTTCACCAGGGTATTCAGCCCCGGCGAATATGGGGCCATTGATATAATCTCGGTTTCCATAAGCTTAATAAGTGTGCTGGTGGTGCTGAATTTAACCTCGGCCATGTCCAGGTATTTTTATGATGCCTGCGATGAGCAGGAAAGAAGCTCCCTGGTTTCAACCCTGTTTTATTTGATAAGCTTAAGTTCGGTTATTTTCATAGCTTTTTGCTGGAGCAAAGCCGAATATATTTCAACCTTATTATTTAATACTACCGATTATACTGGAATCATCAAAATTGCGGTGCTGGTGGTTCCCTTTTCGGTGCTGTTGGACTATTTATTGTTGCTGCTTAGGATGGAGAAGAATATCAAATGCTATGGCATTGTAAATATAGGAGATATTCTGTTAACCATCACATTAAGTATCTATTTAGTAGTATTTCTGAAAATCGGCATAGTGGGGGTCTTTTTAGCTATTCTCATATCAAAAGCAGCGCTTTTTTGTGTGAGCCTGCTTTTTACTTACCGCTATTTCAGCTTGAATATATCCAGAAAGTTGCTGATGAAATCCTTATGTTATGCCATACCGGCTGCCCCGGCGGTTTTTGCCACCTGGGCCAACAGCTCTTTAAACAGATACTTCATTCTGGCTTATGAGGGGAATTATGGGGTCGGTATTTTCAGTGTGGGTTTTAAGATAGGCATGGCTATGAGCATTATAGTGCAATCATTCCGAATGGGCTGGGGCCCCTTTGCCATGTCCATAATTAATGATGAGGATAATAAAGAGGTGTATCGAAAGGTTTTGACCTATTACTGCCTGGTCCTTTTCTCAATTGGGGCCTTAATTACAGTATGTTCCAGGGAACTGCTGCTGGTTCTGGCCGGCATCAAGTATCTGGAAGCATATAAAATTATTGGCCTGGTGGTAGGGGGTATCATTATCCAGGGGGCTTTCCATATCATTTTTATAGGCGCCATGATTGCCGAGAAGAGTTATGTAGTTACCATATCTTCTCTGGCCGGTATAATGGTTAATGTAGTATTAATGCAACTATTAATCCCTGAATTCGGCATAATGGGGGCCGCTATAGCCTTCTTTGCCACCTTTGTTGTCTCTTCCACTATTTGTTATTTATATTCTCAAAAGTTCTTTTATATAAACTTTGAGTTACGAAAAATATGCTGGATATTCAGCCTTTATGTAGGGGTCATCATGTGTAGTCTATACACTAACGCTATAGAGCAGACAGCTATAAGCTATTTCTTAAAAACGCTGACCATGTTTTTCTTCCTTTTCGGGGTATATGTTACCGCGATAGACAAAAATGAAATAGCCTTCACCAGGGAGTTAATTGCCAGTAAATTGGGAAGGTTAAGCTGGGACTGAATATGGGATTTTTTTCAGGCGCAATAATTTTTCTGGCGCTCATCATTTTTGCGCTGAGGATACTTTTAAGAATAATCTATCCGGATTTAGCCGGAGTCGATGTATTTTACCATTTACTCATAGCCAGGGAAATAAGCGAAAACAGTCATAAAATACCAGACAGAATTCCCAACTTAATTCTACCGGCAGAATTTAATTATCCATATTTTCTCCACTGGATATTATCTTATTTCCCCACAAAGCATCATCTGTCAATCATAAAATTTACCGGGTTCTTATTAGATTTAATCCACGCAATTCTCATAGGCGGGCTGGCCTATGTTTTTGCCAACCGGCTGGCGCTGCCAAAACCGCTACAGATGGCTTTAACGGCAGCCTCCCTTTATTTAATCAGTCCATATCTAACCAGGGAAGGCGCCAGTTCAGCCACGCTAAGCCCCAGGGCCTTTGGGGAGTTATTATTAACCGCCGCTATCGGGATATTCAGCTTAGCGCTTATCACCAATCGCCCGGGGCTATTGGCAGTTTCCGTTTTTATCGGGGCCTTCGTTTTTATCAGCAGTAAATTCGGGATTCAAGCATTTATAGGTTTTGGCTTGATCGGCATGTTCTTTTTCGGCATAAAAAGTTTTTTGCTGGTAGCTTTTTCCTTTGGGCTTTCCATAATTTTAAGCCGCGGAAAATCGCTGAAAGTCATTCTGGGTCAAATAAGGCATAGCTGTTTTTATAAAAAGGCCATCGCGGCCTCTTATACCGGGGTGAGAGAGAAAAACAATTTCAGCGCCGACTTGTGTAATTTACGAAATGCCTTTAAAAATCCCCGGGCAGCATTTCATACCCTGCACACAAATTCATTCCTTTTATTGTTCACCCAATACCCGTTGTTTATTTTATTTCTGTGGTTTGTCTTTTGCCAGGATTACGGGCTATGGGGCGGCTACCCGCTTATGTCATGGGTATGGATATTTTTAGTGCTAATGGTTATAACCAGCCAGGGATATCTCAAGTTTTTGGGAGAGGCCGAACGGTATATGAATTTTGCGGCTTTTCCTTTAAGCTTTATCGGGGCAATCACATTAATTCATTTTAATCAGCCAGTTACCGGCCTTTTATTTGTGGTGTTGGTAATAATATTTAATAGCGTTAACTTCCTGAGATTTACCCGCTCGCATGGAAAAGCCGATAGTTTGCCGGATGTGATAGAATATCTGAATACTATAGGAGACTCAAAGCGGATACTGGTTAATCCGGTGAACTTCAGCTTCCGCCTGGCGTATGAAACCCGGCATAGGCTGCTTTATTTCGGGGCCAATTTAGATATTAAAAAATTCTCGATAGCGCAATTTTTTGATTTTTTCGGCAAAAATTTCCCGCACATCAATCCCGGCCTGCAAAAAATATATAACCATTATGCCTTTGATCTTTTTATTGTTGAAAACCAAAAGGCGAATGATTATGCATTAGAAAACGCAACCAAGTTATTTCAAGGCAAATTTTATTCAGTCTATGAATGGTCGGCTGACTGATATTTATTTGCCTGTTTGCCCGGGAATTAAACCAGTGGATATAGAAAATAAAGAAATCGCATCGCATCAGCAGGATTTTGATAAGGAGTATAGCAGGCCTGACGCACAGTGCCAGCCCATTAATTTCCCCTTAGCCGAAATCGACTCATTTGAGTGGGGTCGCGGCCCACATTCTGAAATTTATTCATATTTTTATAAAAGATTTACGGTTTATACACTTGGTCTGCTTGAGCTGGAGAATTCACAAAAGATACTGAACATTGGCTGTGGTTGGGGTTTTGAAGAGAAAAATCTGGTTAATCTCTATAATGATCTCAATATCTGGAGTATTGATATCTCACGCGAAATGATTAAAAAAGCCCGCCTGGGAAATTGCCCCTCAAAATTATGTATAGGCTTAGCCGAGAGCTTACCCTTTCCGGATGAGATGTTTGATCGAATAATGTCGCGTGAGGTAATCGAACATGTCATATCACCCGAATTGATGATAAAGGAAATAGCGCGCTGCCTGAAACCCGGAGGACTGGCGGTGATTACCACTGAACATGAGGCCTCACTAGGCCCGGCGCATTTGCCGCTCAACCTTTTGGATAAGTTTTTAGCGCCGCTGGGACTGAAATTGCTTAAATCGGAATATAAAAATACTGCGCCTGATTCAGCGCAGGTTAAAGCGTTTGCGCTGGCGGCCGGTCTTTCACCGGCAGATACAGTTTGGGATGGCGCCATGTACAATATTTTAACATCACATCATTTTCAAAAAATATTTAAATCGCAACTTCCAGATATAGCCCACTTTTTTGCATGGCTGGAGGGCGCTGGGGCTGTCGACCGATTTTTTTGCGATCAGGTGAAGTTTGTATTGCATAAACCAAAAGCTGCTCAAGAAGTTACCCCTCAAAAAGCCTCAGCAAGTTATAGCTGCCCGGAATGCCGGGGGGAGCTTGAAATAAATCGGACAGTAGTAAGGTGTGTTTCCTGTGGAAAAAAATATAACTACCTGGAGGCGGATGTTATCGATTTTACTTCAAGTGAAGTGCGGCCGAAAAAAACGATGACAGCTTCAGCCGGGACTGAAAACAATAAAATAACTGATAAATGCAGATCATTTTTTAAAAAATTGTTAAAGTTCTTTTTGTTTTTTATATACGATATTACCATTGTACCGCTGGCGATACTTATTACCCTTTACCGCAGGGCTACTAATAAGCCGAAGTTGCCGGAAATAATAGGCCTGGATGATAAGCTGCTGAAGTATATTCAATAAATATAAATTAGGGCAGGGGGGTTAGCTGCCAGACAAACCGGTTATAACTGTTGACCATCCGGTGGGTATTGAAAAAGCCGGCCCCGGCGATGCAATGTATCATCATATTCACCCACCTGCCATGGAGGAAGCTTTCGCCACCGGCCACCGCTTCTTTATAAAGCTGAACCATCTCATCTAAGGCAGTATAAAGGGAACGGGCATCTTCCTCGATATGGAAATTGGTTTCCTTACCAAGTTCGCCCTTTTCAGCGACATAGCCGAATATTGTTCCTATGTTTTCGCCTGCTTCGGCAATCCAGCCATCGCGGGTGGAAAGCTGGGGTACTCCGTTTAAAATAGCCTTCATGCCGCTGGTTCCCGAGGCTTCAAAAGGGGGCAGCGGGTTGTTTAACCAGGCATCTACCCCACAAACCAATTTTTTCCCCACATGGGTGTCATAATCTTCCAGATAGAGCACCTTAATGTAATCCCGCTTGCCGGACAGGGAGTCGATTTTTTCCAGGATACCCTTGATACTGTTGGCGCCGGCCATATCTTTGGGGTGGGCTTTGCCGGCAAAAATGATTTGTAAAGGGCCAACCCGGCGAGCAATTTCTTCCAGTCGCTTTACATCATATAGAATCAACTCCGGCCGTTTGTAGGAAGCTGCCCGCCTGGCCCAGGCGATGGTGAAGACATTTTCTTGCAAAAGCCAGGGTGAAAGCCATTTTACCAAATCGCGCTTGTTAGCCTGGTGGGCTTCCCATAGCTCGGTTTTAAACTGCTTGTCCGAGCTTAAGTTCAGGATATTCCTGAGTTGCTCAGGGTCTTCCCGCCAAGCTCCAAACTCCTTTTTATAACGGTCAAAAAGCTCAGCCATCGAATCCGATACCCAGGTCAAGTGATGGATTCCGTTGGTAATCCCCCGTATCTTTTTTACATGATCCGGAAATTGGATCTTAGTAACCTTTTCGTGTTTTTCACTGACCGCATTGGCCTTGTGGGCCGCATTCAGCGCCAGAAGAGTCAGGTTTACTGCTTTGGAATTGCCTTGTTCTGTTCCCAACTGTTGAGAAATCTCCAATTCCCGGTTATCGAGCACGTATTTTAATTCACTGACCGGTAATCTGTCGTGACCGGCCGCTACCGGGGTATGGCAGGTATAAGCAAAACGGCGTTTAATCTCTTCCCAACGGTCGGCTGGTTCCCGGCGGGCTATTTCTACAAAAGCAAACGCCGCATGTCCTTCATTCAAGTGATAAATGTCCACCTTGTATCCAAGTGACTGGATGGCTCTAACCCCGCCGACTCCAAGAATTTTCCGCTGAACGATCCGCCACCATTCTGATTTGCTGTTATAAAGCCGGTCGGTTAATGTGCGGCCGCCGGGGCTGTTTTCTGCTACATTGGAATCCAGCAGAATCAAGGGCACTACGTGTCGTCGATCCTGGCTGAAGATATAATATTTCCAAAGCCGCAAGCTCACCCGTTCCTTTCCAATGTACAGCTCAACCCTGTTTTTAAGTGGTATCAGCCCGGGATAATGCTTCGGTTCCCAGATGAACCCCGCTGATTCCTGACCGAAATGGTAACAGGCTTTTTGAAGAAGATAGCCCTTGTTCCACAGAATGCCCACTCCCAAAAAGGGAAACCTAGAATCGGCTACCGATTTGAGCGTGTCTCCGGCCAATACCCCTAAGCCACCGGAATATATGGGGAGATCAACCAGGCTGTCGAGTTTGACCGAGTGAAAATAGTCCATGCTGCGCATGTTGGAAAAAACGGTAAAATCCTGTTTTTTATTAATCGGATTTAAGGGTATCTTGGTTTTGAAGGTATTATAAAAACTGGGGGTCAGGCCAAACTCCATGGAAAAATAGGCTACTTTTCGCTGCTGGATATCATGTAAATTCAGCTCGGTTTGTACTATTGCTTTGGTGGGAAATCCAAAGAAATCCTCTGCGTTTATATTTTTTTTAAGGGATGCTGCATAAGAAAAATCTATCTCATCAAGAAATATTGTTTCGATAGTCTTGTGGGCTGGCTTCATAAAACCGAATCCTTTTCTGCTAATTATTAAATCCGACAGTCAATATCTTTAGATAAAATTACTTCCGGCAGAGCGCCCGGAAATATATTGTGTTATATTTATTGCTGCTTTTGCCAAGTCGGAAATGAGAGCCTAGCGAGCCTAGCAAATTTCAGCCTATCATGCAAGCTTAAAAGGCTGCATTTATTATTGTTTTCAGAGAAAAGTACTTCTTTTGTTCCTGTATAGGAAATTATATGAACACATTAGCCGTAACGGCTCATCACATATTAATTAATCCAGCCCCCGGCTGGTTTGTTCCTGTGTCGAGGCGCTTTTGTGCTGACCGGCTCCACATATAAGAGACAAATTCGATGCAATATTATCCCAGATTAATTTTGTAAAATATCCATAGGAGTTTGTTTCCGGGTCAGGAATAGCTGTTTATCATGGCATACGCAAGTGGTATAATAGGAGTAATTCCGGTGGGGATCTCATCGAATCAACAGGGCTTATAAGGGCGGGGGATAATGAGTAAGTTAAGATTAGTCCAATGCCTGTTATGCAAGAAAGAATGCCGGCTGGTGGAGGGCCAGCGGGGGGACTGCCGTGTTCGTATAAACATTGGCGGCAGGCTTAACAGCCTGGTATATGGTAAACCCTGTGCGGTGCATGTTGACCCTGTCGAGAAAAAGCCGGTGTTTCATATGCTGCCCGGAAGTCAAGCCTTCTCCATCGCCACCGCCGGCTGTAACCTGCATTGTAAATTCTGCCAGAACTGGGAAATTTCCCAGCGCGAACCGGAGGAAACGGTAAACCATGACCTGCCCCCGGACAAGGTAGTGGCCGCCGCCGTAGCCGCCAACTGCCGCAGCATCGCCTATACCTATTCCGAACCCATAGTATTCTATGAATATACCTTAGACACATCCAAATTGGCCCACCCCAGGGGAATCAAGAATATCCTGGTCACTGCCGGATTTATAAACCGTGAGCCTTTGCTCAAATTATGCAAATACACCGATGCCGCCAATGTTGACTTAAAGGGCTTTACCGAGGATTATTATAAAAAGATATGCGGAGCCGAGTTACAGCCGGTGCTCGATACGCTAAAAACCGTGCATAAGCAGGGAGTCTGGCTGGAGATTACCAATCTGGTAGTACCCACCCTGAATGACGATTTAAAACTTATCGGCCGGATGTGCGACTGGATTCTGGATAATCTGGGGCCGGAGGTACCGCTGCACTTCTCCCGCTTCTGGCCCATGTATCGGTTAAAAAACCTGCCGCCTACTTCGCCCGAAATCATCACCCAGGCGCGTGAGCTGGCTATGGATAAGGGGCTGTATTATGTCTATGTCGGTAATGTGCCGGGGCATGCCGGGAATAACACCTACTGCCCCAGGTGCAAAGAAATAATTATCGGCCGGATTGGCTATAACTTAACCAAGTATGCTATAATAGACGGCAGGTGCAGTCAGTGTGATTTTAAGATTGCCGGGGTGTGGAATTAAGGCTATAATACCGATGAACCAACCGGAGCATGAAGGGGAATTATGGATAAGCTGAACAATCTATCCAGGCGGGAGTTTCTGAGACGCTCTTTGGGCTGGGGGCTGTGGGCGCTCTTCTTATATCCCTTTATAAAATATGGATCAGCCATAAAGAAGGAACATCAGCCGAATGTATCAAAACATCCGGCCGACTGGTCGAAAAAGCTGGCCGGCTGAGGGGCAAAGCTCCCCCCTTTACTTTAATAAACCGGTTTTGCTGTCCTCGCCCCCTTTTAACCCAACGGGTTAAAGGCGGGGGCTTCAAGTTCGGTTTTATAGTTTCCTATACAACAAGAAGAGGAGGCGGCAATGAGAGGCAAATCAGTAGCAGTAATTGTTTTATCTTTGTTGTTTGTTGTCCCTTTAAACGTTGCTATCAGCCAGGCATACGAACCGCTGCCGGCTATAGCCCCTATACCGGCCGATAATTCACTTACCCCGGAGAAGGTTGAGTTGGGCAAGATGCTCTTTTTTGACCCGCGCTTATCAAGCAGCGACTGGATCAGTTGCGCCACCTGCCATAATCCGGCATTCGCCTTCGCCGACCGAATCCCCAGAGCGCTGGGGCATAAAATGTCGGAAGGCCCCCGCAATACGCCCACTATTTTGAACGCAGCCTTTCTGGATGTGCAATTCTGGGACGGTCGCGCCGCCACATTAGAAGAGCAAGCCTTAGGCCCGATTCAGGCTGATATTGAAATGAATGCCAACTTAAACGATGTAGTAGCTAAACTTAAAAACATCCCTGAATATGTAAAGCGTTTTAAACGGGTATTCGGCGGCAATGATCCGGTTACCCCGGAGCATATAGCCAAGGCTATCGCCGCTTTTGAGCGGACGCTGATTACTCCCAACTCTGCCTTCGACCGCTACTTAAGGGGTGACAAACAGGCTATCAACCCGGATGCCAAAAAAGGAGCGGCGCTGTTCGATGAGAAGGGTTGTACTGACTGCCATAGTGGGGCGGCCTTCAGTGACAGCGACTTCCACACTATTAAAGTGCCGGGTTCAACCGATCTGGGCCGCTACAAGGTCACCAAAAAGGAAAGCGACAAGCATGCCTTCCGCACTCCCAGCTTAAGAAATGTAGAACTGACACATCCCTATATGAATAATGGTTCGGTAAAAACATTAGCGGCGGCAGTCAAAATTATGGCAAAAGAGGCGCTGGAGGAAGAGTTAAGCGCTGAGGAGATAAAGCATATAGTGGCCTTCCTGAAGTCTTTAACTGGAGTAATGCCGGAACTAACCTATCCCATATTGCGGTAACCCGACTGAGTCGAGTTTTATAGAATGCTAGCCCCACAGGATTTTGATTCCTCATGAACAGTTGACGGTTTATATAAACCCTTGGGGAGGCCCTGGTGACCTCCCGATATTTTGGGAGGGGATGAACCCCTCCCCTACATAAATCTTCCGATAAAATGCAATTTGTGTTACAATAGGTTTGATGTTTTTGATGTTTCGGCCTGTCCCCAGGCCGAAACATCGAGCATGTGTTTTCCTGGAAATCGCCCTTCAACCCCTGGCTCACCCACAAATAGTAAATCCTATTGAAATCATTTACATTCTATTAGAAGCCTGTTAGAATTGGCTCCGGCAATATAAATATATCTATGTTGAAATGCTGAATACCCCTTTACCAAAGACGTCAGTAAATTGGAAAAGTCCGCTGTTACAAGAAAAGTGATTCTAGGCTGCTTGTCCCTGGTGATTCTGTGGGTCGGTATAGGCGGCTACCGGGCCTTGGTACGCCAAGGGAAAAATCAACTGCCGGTTAAGGCTAATAGCTCTGATACAAAGGTAAAAACCATAACCATCGAGTATGCAAGGCTCTCCACCAACTTAACTGGTTATGGTACGGTACGCGGCAAGCGCGAGGTGTTGCTTATCCCGGAAGTGGGCGGAAATATCGTATCCATCAACCCCGGATTCGCCGATGGGAAAATGGTTAAAAAGGGTGAGACTTTATTTACTATAGACACCCGCGAGATCAAAATCAGGATTACCCAGATTGAGGCTGAACTTTCCAGGCTTAAGATCCAGATCGATAAAACCAGCCAGGAAGCCGAAAATATTAGGCAAAACTTAAGAATTGCAGCCGAGAATGTAAAATTGCAGGAGAAAGAGCTTAAGCGCAATGAAACCTTAAGCCAGAAGGGAATGATCTCCGAGCAGTTGTTGGATGTTGCCCGCCGCAATTACTTGCAGGAGCTGAACTCAAAAACAAACTACGAAAACCAGCTTAAGCTGATTCCCATAAAAATTGAAGAGTTAAATGCCGCTTTAAGTATTGAACAAGCTAAATTGGCCGATGCCGGATTAAAGCTTAAAAAGAGTACCCTGAAGGCTCCATTTAACGGAATTATCTATGACAAGAGCGTAGATTTGTCCCAGGTGGTAGCCGCCGGACAACAGGTGGGCCGGTTAGTTGATGTTTCGATATTAGAGATTCCGGTTGATTTAAATGTGGAAAATATAGATCATCTGAGTTTCGAACGATTTAAAAATGCTACCCCCTGGGAATACCCCTGCACAATCTTTGGGGAGGGTCGGAGAAACAGCGTCAAATGGAAAGGCTATATCAGCCGGCTGGAGAAGATAAACGAAGCCAGCCGTACTGTGCGGGTGGTGGTGGAAATACCCGACAGCCAGTCATCGAACATAACCCTGACTAAGGGCATGTTCTGTAGGGTGATCCTGCCCGGTAAAATTTATGAGCAAGCCATATCAATCCCCCTCTCAGCCCTCCGTGACAACAATACCGTTTATACCCTGGAAAAAGGCAAGCTGCAAATCAAAAAGCTTAACCTGCTCAAGCGGCTGAAAGAGGCCGTGGTTATCGAATCAGGGCTTTCCCCAGGAGATAAGGTCATAACCTCAGCGCTGCCTGATCCGGTTATAGGAATGCGCCTGACAGAGTACAGATAGATTAATCCGGCTAATAAAAAATGAAACTACAAGACTACATCACCGCTATTGTCAAAAACCCGGTATTCGCCAATTTACTGATGCTGTCTTTATTGGTAATGGGTGGCCTGTCAGCTAAGAAAATGTACCGGGAGCTTTTCCCGCAATCATCACTAGACCTTATTACAGTGAGCGTACCATACCCCGGAGCCAGCCAGGAAGAGGTAGAAGAGGGCATCTGTATCAAGCTTGAGAATGCCCTGGAAGGGGTGGACGGCATCGACAAATTGACCTCCACCGCCGCTGAAGGTATGGGGAGCATACTTATCGAGATTGACCCTGAGTTTGACACCATGCGAGTCAAAGATGAAATCCGGAGCGAAATAGACCGTATTGACACCTTCCCCGAAGATGCGGAAAAATATCAGTTGAAAGAAATTGTCAGTAAGGAACTGGTTATAGCCTTAGCGCTTTTCGGCGATGCGCCAGAGCGCACCCTCAAGCAAGTGGCCAAAGAGATTAAAGACGAGTTGTTATTTTACCCCGATATTTCCCAGGTGACTTTATCCGGCATCCGCGATTACGAAATATCGGTCGAGGTATCAGAGCAAACGCTGCGCAAATACAATATAACCATACAACAGGTAGCCGATGCCATCCGCCGGGGCAGCCTCGATCTGCCGGCAGGCAATATCAAAACCGAGCGGGAGGAAATCACTATCCGCACCAAGGGCCAGAAATATACCGGTGAGGAATTCAGGGATATCGTCGTCCTGGCCCAACCTGACGGTTCGATGATACACTTATATGAGCTGGCTACTATAAACGACGGCTTCGTGGAGGATCCGTATTACTCCCGCTTTAACGGCAAACCGTCAGCCGTCATCAATATTTACAAAACCCCGTCTCAAGATGTAATCAAGATAGCTGATCTGGCCAAGGCATATCTGGCAAAGAAAAATGCTGAACTGCCCAATGGGTTGGAGCTCAGAAGCTGGATGGACAGCTCCAAATTTGTGCGCGACCGCTTAAACCTGTTACTTAAGAACGGTACCATTGGGTTAATTCTGGTGCTGTTAACGCTGTGGTTTTTTCTGCACTATAAACTTGCCTTCTGGGTCGGCATGGGGATTCCGGTTTCCTTTGCCGGGGCGCTGTGGATTATGCATACCACCGGCCAGAGTATAAACTTAATCAGCATGTTCGGCCTGCTTATGGCTACCGGTATGATTGTGGATGATGCCATTGTAATCGGAGAGAATGTCTATACCCACATAAAAAACGGGGAGGTCCCCTGGCAAGCGGCGATTACCGGCACCACCGAAGTAGTGCTGCCGGTGACCGCCTCCACCCTAACCACTATCGCCGCCTTCTATCCGCTGTTTATCGTGGAAGGCATTATGGGCAAATTTATCAGAGTGCTGCCGCTGGCGGTCATTTCCTGCTTATGCGCCTCATTAATCGAGGCCATCTTCATCCTGCCGGTACACCTGCGGCATATCCGGATCGATCAGCATAATTCCACCCCCGCCGGTTTCAAAAAAATACTAAAGCAAGCCCGCCGGAAGATCGACGCCTTTACCGAATTTGTGATTAAACGAATTTACGGCCCGGCCTTTCAGTGGTCGCTGTCCAATATAATTCTCATCTTAAGCATGGCCATAACTATTTTCCTGTTGACTTTAGGTTTATACAAAGGCGGTCTGGTGAATTTCATCCTGCTGCCCAAGGTGGAAGAGGAATATATAATCGCCAACGCCAGCTTTCCCTACGGCACGGCTATCGATAAGGCAGAAGCTGCGGCAACTAAACTGGAAGCCGCTGCCTGGCGGGTTAATGAGAAATTCCGTAAACTGGAAGCCGCCGATATCATTATCGGGATCTCCGCTGAAATAGGCGGCAACACCATCGCCGGAGTACAGGGTTTATCTCAGGAAACCGGTTCGCATATATCACAGGTAATGCTCCGGCTGACTCCCTCAGAAAAAAGGGATAACGGCTCGGAAGTAATCAAGAACGCCTGGCGGCAGGAAGTAGGGGAAATACCGGGCGCCGAATCACTCACCTTCGGCACCCCGCGCCATGGCCCGGGCGGCAAACCTATCGACATCGTATTCCTGGGACGGGAATTCGATATGCTGGAGAAAGCCACCGCTGCCTTTAAGGCTAAACTGGCTACTTACCCCGGTGTATTTGATATTGAAGATTCGTTGCGGCCCGGCAAAAAAGAGCTAAGGCTCTCGCTGAAACCGCAAGCCAGGACACTGGGGCTAACCTTGAGCGATCTGGCCCGGCAGGTTCGAAACGGGTTTTATGGCGCTGAAGCGCTCAAAATACAGCGCGGGGAAGATGAGCTTAAGGTAATGGTACGCTATCCGTTAGCCGAGCGAAAATCATATGCCGACCTGAACAATATCCGCATCCGTACCCCCGGCGGGCAGGAGGTGCCCCTGCAAAGGGTGGCTAAAATTGACCGGCAGCGGGGCTATGCGGTAATCTTGCGGCAGGATGGGATGCGTAAGGTATCGATAAGCGCCGAGCTGGATCAAACCAAAAACAATGCACTTAAAATCAGTAATGAGCTAAAAAGCGATTTCCTGCCGCGGCTCTTAAAAACCTATCCCGGTTTAAGCTACACCGTAGAGGGTGAACAAAAGGAGCGCGAAAAATCGGTAGGCAGCCTGACCGATGGCTTTGTGCTGGCGCTGCTTATTATATTCGCCATTTTAGCGGTATTGTTTAAATCGTACTTCCAGCCGCTGATTATTATGGTCTCCATCCCCTTTGGCATAGTGGGGGCGATTCTGGGACATTTTATCTTAGGCAAAGACTTATCCCTGCTGAGCCTTTTCGGCATTGTGGGCCTATCCGGTATTGTGGTAAACGACTCACTGGTGCTGATTGATTTTGTAAATAGAGCGCTTAAGTCAGGCCAGAAGCTAAGGGAAGCCGTTTTTAATGCGGGTCAGGCCCGCTTCCGGGCGGTAATACTTACTACCGTAACGACTGTGGCCGGTTTACTGCCACTATTGCTTGAGAAAAGCCTGCAAGCCCAATTCTTAATCCCCATGGCGATTTCCATCAGCTTCGGGCTAACCTTTGCCACCCTTATAACCCTGTTTTTAGTACCTGCACTGTATCTCATCTTAAACGACATCAAACGCACCACCCACTGGCTTATTTTTGGTGATTTCCCCCCTCCTGAACAGGTCGAACCCTACGCCTTTAAAGACTTCACCCAATAACCCGACCAGGTCGGATCCTGTATAGCTCAGGAAAAAAGTTCTATCTCTTCCACGCTTCTTACCAGGAGTGTTACGGGAAGTTCCGCCAGAAACAGGTGCATACGATCCATGAACTTCGCCTCATACCCCGGTTCAGGTAAATTCATTCCCAGAATGACCAGATCCGAATCCTGGCTCTGCTTGCGAATGATGTAGGGTATTTTATATCCGCTCGCTTGCCTGGGAATAATATTTACCTGTGCGTTTATGTTTGCCTGGCGAAGAATATTTTCCAGGTTCAGCTGGGCTGAGGCACGGCCTTCCAGGCTCTCGATAATCATGTTGAGTCTTATTCGGCAAGCCTGCCAGTCAGGGTTCAAGCCAATAAGGTGGGCAATGAGAATCATTAAGTTTCCGTTGTGCTGCATTCCTCCCCACCATACATCGATTAATTGCTTCTTTTCGCCAAATACCATTCCATCGGGAATACTTAAGACCAGCACGCTCTTTTCCAGTTGATTAAGTTCCCGCAGCAGGCCGGCAAATTCCGCCTCCCTTGACAGGTTCTGGCACCAGCCCATAAGCACCAGATTGGAGCGAAGCTGCCCTAAACCATGGGCCTGGACAATTTCTTTTATTCCTGTACGAAAATCGGGAGCCAGATGTACCTGCCCCAGGGCATGCAGCCTGTTTTCCCGGATAAAATCTTTCAGCATGGAAATCGCCGGTTTGCGATGTTGGATAATCTTTTCCCAACTGCCTAAGATAAGCTGGTAGATGGTGATAATACCTTTTCCGCCGCCCAACAGACTGGCGAATTCAATCAATTGCTTGCGAGTATTGGGATTACCGGAAAATACCATCACATTTGGCCGCCAGTTACGCGGATGACACCGGCTATCTTCCAACTTGAAGATGATAAAGCGGGCCAGCGAATACCATAAACCATATCGTACATCGCCCCAGGTGGTGCGCAATTCTTTTCGGCTGAGATAGATAAAAATACCCAGGGAAACCAGCATTGCCACCACCGTAGCCAAAGCATGGATCAGAAACATGGTTATATAACAGCCAAGCGCCCCAGCTATAGAAATCAACCAATGCACCTTAAATCGGGGTCTATAGCTTGGATTACCGGACACATTCTCCAGGGCGGCGATTAAGTTGACTATGCCATAGGTGTTTAAAAAGAACATGGTGATCACCGGAGCCACAATATCTAACCCGCCCATCAGAATACAGGTTTGGGCAATGGCAAAGGTGACTAAAATAGCTATGCGGGGTTCATTGGTTTTGGCGCTGCCTTTTCCCAAAAATCCGGGCAGGATACGATCGTGAGCCAGGGCCTGCATGGTACGCGGAGCTGCCAGGATACTGCCTAAGCCGGAAGACAGGGTGGCCGCCCACAGGCCGGCATATATCAGGAACGGCCAGCGGGATATATCTTTCATAATCATCGGGTTGCCGGCCAGCTCCGCGGCCGGGACATTCAGGGCCAGCCAACCGGCCTGAGCCAGATATATAAAAAGAGTGACTCCAATAGCCCACAAGGTGCCTCTGGGGATATCCCGCTGCGGGTCTTTGAGATCTCCCTACATACTAACCCCCACCTCAAGACCGGTTACCGCCGGAAAAAATATGGCGAATACCGACCAGAAACCGACCCCACTGGTGTTAAATAATGCGATAGGGTGCTGGGCGCCCGTCCGGCTGCTAAAGAATGAAAAAAGGGACAATCCCAAAATCGCCAGGATGACGTACTGGACTTTAATAGCCCAATCCGCACTGATCATCGCAATAATAGTCAGCACAATACAGGTTGACGATGCAATAATAACCGTATTGAACTGGGGGAAAAGCCAGCGGAAGCCCTCAGTAAACCCTATGGTATAAAAGGCTAACGATAGCGCCTGGGACAAATACAAGGGAATGCCGATACTGCCCCCGATTTCCAGTCCCAGCGTGCTGGAGATCATGTAGTAGTTGCCCCCGGCTCTCACATCCATGCTGGTGGCAATGGCCGACAGGGATAAACCGGTGGCAAGGCTTATAATGTGGGAAATGATAATAATTGCAACGGCGCCCAAAAGACCTACATTGCCTACCACCCACCCCGCCCGCAGGAAGAGAATAACCCCCAGGATGGTGAGGGTGCTGGGAGTAAATACCCCGCCAAAGGCGCCGAAACGACCGCTACTCACCTTGCCGTTCTTATCAGTCATTTTAGTCACTTTCTAATTATCATTACCGTAATCTCAGCCAGAGGCAAGGCCGTGGTTTTGGATAAAGCTCGTAACCCTGATTGCCCGAATATGCTCATCAGCTTGTTCGGGGTAAAGCATATCAAACCGGCAAATAATATGTTTGGCCACTCAACTTACGCAGAATTAAGGGAACCTTGAATAATTACCTTTTTGCATAAGCTGAGTTACTGAAATCATTTTTAATGACTGCTAATACTTCCCGGGTCAAAATGACAGGCTCATCCACCGGGCGCATCTTACTGACAATTTTACACCCAATTAATGCCCTTGCAACTATTTTTTTAATATGCGCATATTTATGCTCAGATTATGAGATGAGATGAGAAAGCGGGTATACTGGTGGGAACAGGGCCAATGCCCCACGCCTCTCCCCCACATGAATTTGCGTTAATATGTTCTTTGGGCAACAGGTCGTCAAAATTCAACATGTAAATCAAATCTAAAATCTGTTATACTTTTGCTGAGTCGTGGACAGTTTTACCTAACTTATTGTAAATATAAGCCTGATGTTTCGGCGTGTCCCCACGCCGAAACCATTATAATATATTGTAATCATTGATGTTTCGGCTTGAGGACAAGCCGAAACATCACAAAAGTGTCCACGACTCAGATACTTTTGACACAGATACTTTTGCGCTTGACTTCCCAAATTAAAAAATCTATAATTTTTATAGGTTGTAACATAAGTTTGCAAAATATACATAAAGTGCTACTCGCTATACCATAATGGGATGAATCATGTCGGATAAAAAGGCTACCTCAGGCAATCGGTTTATTTCTCAATATCGAGAGGCCAGCGGTCAAAAAATCAAAGAAATAATAAAATGGCTCAGGGCCAGGGATAATTTGACCCAAACCGAATTTGCCAAGAAAGTAGGCATAAACAGATCCTTGATCTGTCAATATGAATCGGGCGAGCGGCAGCCCTCTTTAGAATCTATTATCAAGCTGGCAATCTATTCCGGACAATCAATGGATTCTATAGTAGGCCTTGGCGAAGCCAAACACAAACTCAACAAGGGCGAAGAAAAGATAATCAGAACCCTTCGTAAAATGTCCGCCGGACACGAATTGACGGTTAAGAAAGAAAGCAGCGATACTCAGGACATTGCCGATAATCTTATTGCGGTGAAGCAAACCATCAAAATCTAATTGGGAGATAATTTACGGCTATTTTGTGCTGCATACAGGAAATCATATAACCGGTTTTGCCAAAACCCAAGCCCTCCCCCGCTTCCACCCCCAGGGTGGCAGAAAGCGGTTGTCAGCCATAAGGACATTGCCATGATTAACCGGCTGGTTTGTGCTTTCATTATATTTCCATACAAGCTAACACTTGGCCACTAAGGCTAATATGATGCTAAACTACACTATACTACCCAGAGTTGCCGAGGTAGACTATTATCTGGAACGGATTTCTATTAAATTGGTCAATTTGTTTGGCGTATTCTATGATGTACTGCTATTTATAATTGTAGCTATTGTGTTTTGTTCGATTGTTTTGTGGATTATACTGCCTGTAGTTGAATTAAGGAAAAAATCACTGTTAAAAAAAATATATGCCCAACTTATTGAAAACCAAGAGGTATTATGTTCAATTAACCAACATCTGGCTGACCTGTCATCCCCCGAAGAAGAAGTTTTTACTCAAGAAACCAAGGATTAATCTTTACTCAAGGAACTATACAAATGTATCATCCAACAGCATCTATCTCAACCAAAAGTAAATCGAATGTATTTGCAATGATTTATATAGCCAGTATTTTTTTGCTTTTGACGTTTTGTAGTTGTGACGACATAATTATCAGAGATACCGGCGGCAAGGGCAATCAGTTTGGCGCTAAATACAAGGTGACTATAACCACTGATCCTACCAATAGCAGGCTGGTTGTGGAATCAATGGGCACTCGCCAGTTAAAGAGCGCCGTTTCCCCGGCTGAATTCACCTATAGCCCTAAACCCGGTATGCCGACGGTGGTAAGCGTATCCAAAGAGGGCTACAAAACTAAAAAGGTAAGGCTAACCCCGGAAATGGATCACCTGCATGTGGTTTTAGAGAAAGCTCCCCTGATGCAATTTGACTACGGTGGAGGTGGAATGGGAGGCGGTATGGGTAGACCTGCATTGGAAGACATCCCGGGCATGGGAGCCTCTTCTGGAGATAATGTCGGGGATGCACAGGAATAACGAAAATCCGGTTCTCCAAACCAAGCTTTTGCTTCCCAGTGATTAATCACACTTAATACATAATGGATGTGGACCAGGGGTTATTTATAATGTCAGACAATTTTATAATTAAAATTTTTATTTTCTGCAGCCTCATTCTATTAATACCGAAGGCAAACTATGCTTATGCCTATCAGATAAAACTGGATTACTACTCTAAAATAACTCAGGACACGGTAACTCCGGAGGGGATATATTATCAAGTTGTCATCTATTTTGATGTTCCCAGGTCAGTGATGAAAAAGATCAGCTATGTCAACTACCAACTGGAAGCCCCCTTTTATCGAAAATCTATTGTAGTCCGCTCCCAGGCCCATAATTTTCAACTGACGCTGGATGCGCTTACTCACTTTTATGTTAGTGCCCAGGTACATTTTACCGAGGGGAATAATACAACTGTAACCAAATACATAATACTTGGCACTGACAAAACACCTTTTGCTGCTGCACATCAAGTCTCCATTAGTCACGATATTCTAAAAACATTTTCCGATTCAAAGCAGGCGGAAAGGTACACTGTTGCATTATTTTTAGAGGGGCGTCCCAGTGAGCTGGCTCAGGTTGACAAAGTAGAGTACTACTTTCCCAATTCCTTTTCCAAAGCGCCGGTCACGGTTTACGGACCATCCCCTAATTTTGAACTTCAACTGGAACTAACCCAACAATCATCTATCCAGGCCTATGTTTATTTCAAGGATGGTACAGTAGCCGAATTAGTGCGTTTTGTGTACTTTAAATATTATTAAGGCCATGGGGTTTAACTAATACCTTGTATTATGCTTAAAAATCAAATATTATAATTTAGCAGGTAAATATCGCCTCTCCTTAAGGCGGGCGGTTGGGACTGCATAAAATATTTGATTAAGACAGGAGCTTAGCTGAGATGAAAAAAGGAGTTTATATCTTGCCCAATTTAATTACCATGGGCAATATATTTTGTGGATTTTATGCTATCACTGCGGTACTGAAGGGAGTCTATGAATATGCAGCCATAGCTATCCTGATAGCCGGCATACTGGATGGACTGGATGGATGGGTGGCCCGGATGACGAATTCCAGCAGTCGGTTCGGAGTTGAGTTTGATTCGTTAGCAGATATAGTCTCTTTCGGGTTAGCGCCGGCGCTATTGATTTATTCCTGGGCTTTAATACCCTTAGGCAGGATTGGTTGGTCAGCGGTCTTTTTATTCGTTATTTGTGGCACCTTACGCCTGGCCAGATACAATGTGCAGTGTTCCAGCTCAGAGAGCAAAAATTTCACCGGCCTGCCCATTCCGGGCGCTGCCGGAATGATTGCCTCATTGATAATCCTATATAGCCACTTTCAATTGAATTTACCTAAGCCCTTGTTCGTTATATTGCTTACATACATGCTGGCCTTCCTGATGGTCAGTACCATTAAATACCGCAGCATCAAAGAGGTGCACCTAAAGAAACGCAGACCGTTCAGTGTGTTGGTAACTGTATCTCTGCTGCTGTTTGTGCTGGCGGCTGAACCGCAACTGATGCTGTTTATACTGTTCAGTATATATATTATATCCGGTATAGTCGAAAACATCTTTTGCCATTTATTAAATCGCCTGCCGCACCGTATCAAGCAAAAAAACACAGACCGGGGCTGAAAAACAGCCGATTTGCTGTCTTAATTAAAACACTGTGGGCGGATAAGCTATTCCGCCTTTTTATGTAATTGGATAGACGTCATGAAAGATCGAATAATAATTTTTGATACCACCTTGAGGGACGGAGAACAATCCCCGGGGGCCAGCCTTAATATTACCGAGAAGGTGCAGATCGCTCATCAACTGGCCAAGTTGAAAGTAGATGTAATAGAAGCCGGCTTCCCAATGGCCTCAGAGGGAGATTTCGAGGCGGTAAAGACCGTGGCTAAAGAAATTTCGGGAATCACCATTGCCGCCCTGGCCCGGACTATTCCCAATGATATAGATCGCGCCTGGGAGGCGGTAAAATATGCCGAACAGCCTCGAATACATACCTTCATCGCTACCTCCAACATTCATTTAAAGTATAAACTGAAGCGTAGCAAAGCGGAGGTATTGAAAACAGCAGTGGCCGCAGTTAAGCGAGCCAAGGGTTATACGCCGGATGTGGAATTCTCAGCCGAGGATGCCACCCGTTCAGAACGGGATTTTCTATGCGAAATAGTAGCCGCAGTAATCGATGCCGGAGCTACTACGGTAAACATTCCGGATACGGTGGGTTACAGCATTCCGGCAGAATTCGGCGGGTTGATTTACGAGCTGCACCGGCGGGTGGCCAATATTGATAAGACCGTCTTAAGTGTCCATTGCCACAATGATCTGGGACTGGCGGTCGCCAATTCACTGGCGGCAATCAACGCCGGGGTACGCCAGATTGAGTGTACCATAAACGGCCTGGGAGAACGGGCGGGCAATGCCTCGCTGGAAGAAGTGGTTATGGCGCTAAAAACCAGGCATGACCTGTTTGAGCTTGGCACCCGGATAAACACCAAAGAAATATATAAAACCAGTCGCACAGTAAGTAACTTAACCGGCATGATGGTGCAGCGCAACAAGGCTATCGTGGGCGAAAACGCCTTTGCCCATGAATCCGGTATTCATCAGGATGGATTCTTAAAGGAAAAAACGACTTACGAAATCATGACCCCCGAATCCATCGGGCTGGCCCAGAGTCAGCTTGTGCTGGGTAAGCATTCGGGACGACATGCCTTCAGAGACCGGCTCGGCAACCTTGGATACGATCTAAGTGATACGGAGTTGGATAAGGCATTTAAGCTCTTCAAAAAACTGGCCGACAAAAAAAAGGATATTTTTGATGTAGATCTGATGGCGCTTATTGATGATGAGGTGCGGATTATACCGCAGCGCTTTATATTAAAATATCTGCATATCGAGAGCGGCAGCAATGAAGAACCACAAGCTACAGTAGCATTGCGCTGCCAGGATGAAGAACTCAAAGAAAGCGCCTGTGGAGACGGGCCGGTGGATGCGGTATTCAAAGCCATCGACCGGCTTACCCAGATTCCGGGCAAACTGCTGGATTATTCGGTACGCTCCATCACCCGCGGCAAGGATGCGGTGGGCGAGGTCAGAGTAAAAATATGCCTGGCCGACAAAAGGGTGGTATTCGGTAAAGGCGCCTCCACCGATATTATCGAAGCCAGCGCCAAGGCCTATCTACACGCGATTAACCGCGCAGTATATGAACGTGAGAAGGGTTAGTTATATCGGCTTGTTTGAATCTGTTTATACTCAATTATGATGTCTAAAAATGTGCTATGATAAAGATTAATGAGATTATTTGGAAAGAAATATTTGTTGAGAAAATTGAGAGTAAACATCGGGTAACTACCCCCGAGGTGGAAGAAATTTTACAGGGCACAAAGCAAGTTTATAGAGTCACCAAAGGTGACGTCAAGGGCGAGAATATATATCTGGCGTTGGGGAAAACCAGCGCTGGCCGGCATCTTTCTGTGTTTTTTATCTTGAAAAACCCCCATAGTGCACTACCCATTAGTGCCCGTGATATGGACAGTAAGGAGAGGAGGCGTTATAAATATGCATAAGATAAAAGGCCCCATTCCAGAACATTTCAACAGTGATGAAAAAGCAGGTGCGTTTTGGGATACTCACTCTGCTGCTGATTACTGGGATGAAATGGAAGAGGAAGAGATGGAGTTTGATATCAAGCGGCGTAGCTTTCTGGTACCTATAAATGATCGGATTTACCAGCTTGCTAAAAAGCAGGCAGAAGCCAAACATTGCAAAGTGACCCAGATAATAAATACCTTGCTGGATCGGGAACTTGTGGGGACAAAGTAGGAAGATGGTTATTGATTTGGAGGATTGATGCTCTGAGCAGTATTGGTATTAAAAAATTAGGCGTAAAAGTGATATTGAACAATAAGAACTTGAGAGAGGGGGGGGAAGAGTTCAACTCTTTTGGCTCTGAATTTCCACTGATGACAGAGTATTTGAAAGAATTAAATTTAGAAAATGCCGGCTGTTGTATATGGGAATGGAACAAAAATGTTGCTTCAGTTGGACTTAAAGAAGAAGAATTAATAACTACTGTCAAACCAAAGGTTGATGGGTTAAAGAGGCCTGGGTGGAATATGACTGATAGAAGATGGCTTTTGGTGGTTAGTGGGCATCAGCTTTCTCAACATATGGGACTACAACTAGAAAATAAACTACCTAACTTCAAAAAGTTAAATAGCCTATTGCATAAATCAGGCTTTGACGAGATATTCATATATCAATATATGCATGATTCTATCTTCATATTTGAAGATGGATGGAGTCTTAGGTGATCCCAAAAGATTACGAGATAGCCAAAAAACTTAAAAGAAAATTATCCGAAGTCGTTTGCATAATTGATTTTAAGGTATTCGGCTCAAGAGCGGGCAATGATGCCGATGAGTATTCGGATATGGATATTTTTCTGGAGGTTGAATCGCTTAATAATGATCTGAAAGAAAAGATTTATGATACGGTATGGGAGGTTGGTTTTGAACATTTTATGGTTATCTCACCCTTAATCTTTACTAAGGATGAAATAGAAAAATCTCCATTGAGGGCATCTCCGATAGTGAAAAATATTGTAGCCGAAGGGATTAGCATATGACGGATAAACAGGCTCTGTTCACTTACCGGCTGGCACAAGCAGCAGAAACGCTTGCTGATGCGAAAAAGATGCTACAGGGCGGATTAAGTCCAAGGTCTATTATAAACCGGGCATATTACTCCATGTTTTATGCCATATTGGCCCTATTTTTAAAGACCGATATAAATTTAAAGACATCCAAACATGCGGGGATTATTTCTATATTCGATAAAGAATTCGTACACTCAGGGAAAATTGGAAAACATTACTCTAAAACACTGCACAAAATGTTTGACGCCAGGCAGGAAAGTGACTATAGGGAATTTGTTGAGTTATCAGCTGATTATGCGGCTGAGATGCTTAAGCTGGCCGAAGATTTTTTTGAACACATTAAAAGTATTATAAAATCCTAACGTTAAGGTACATAAAATATGACCATTACTGAAAAGATACTGGCGGCGCACGCCGATAAGACTGAAGTAACTCCGGGGGAGTTTATAGAGGCTAAAGTTGACCTGGCGCTGGGCAATGACATTACCGCCCCGATTGCCATCGATGCCTTTGAGAAGCTGGGGCCAAAAGAGGTTTTTGACCGTAAGCGACTGGTGCTGGTGCCCGATCATTACGCCCCCAACAAAGATATACCCTCGGCGGAGCAATGCAATATACTGCGCAAGTTCGCCCGTAAGCAGCAGTTGGAATACTACTTTGAGGTGGGCCGTATGGGGGTGGAGCATGCTTTACTCCCCGAACAGGGACTTACGCTGCCCGGTGATTTAATCATCGGCGCCGACTCCCACACCTGTACCTATGGCGCGCTGGGGGCCTTCTCCACCGGTGTCGGCAGCACCGATCTGGCGGCGGTGATGTATAGCGGACACCTCTGGTTTAAGGTACCCGAGAGTTTAAAGTTTAACTGCCACGGCAGCTTACCAAAATACTCTACCGGCAAAGATATAATCTTATATATCATCGGCCAGATCGGAGTGGAGGGCGCCAGATACATGGCCATGGAATTTGCCGGTGAAGCCATCAGCCAACTTCCGATTGATGATCGGCTCTCCATTTGCAATATGGCTATTGAAGCCGGCGGCAAAAACGGCATTATAGCGCCCGATGAAAAAACCGAAGAATATGTAGCCGGGCAAGCTAAGCGGCCATACAAAATATACAAAAGCGACCCCGACGCCGAATATTTGAAAGTATTTGATTATGATATGTCTACACTTAAACCCATGGTGGCCTGTCCGCATCTGCCGTCCAATGTGAAACCAGCAGATCAGTTGGGCGATATAGCCATCGATCAGGTGGTCATCGGCTCCTGCACCAACGGCAGCATTACTGATTTAAGATTGGCAGCCCAGGTGATAAAGGGACGCAAGGTGCATCCCAGGCTGCGCCTGATTGTCATTCCGGCAACGCAGGCCATATATAAACAAGCGCTGAGGGAGGGACTGCTGGAGACCTTTCTGGATGCCGAAGCCTCAATAAGCACCCCCACCTGCGGCCCCTGTTTAGGCGGGCACATGGGCATACTGGCCGAGGGTGAGCGCTGCCTGGCAACCACCAACCGCAACTTTGTGGGCCGCATGGGACACTTAAAAAGTGAAGTCTATCTGTGCAATCCGGCGGTCGCCGCCGCCAGCGCAGTAGCCGGGCATATTGTAGATCCTGGGGGATTATGATTATGAAAGCTGACGATCGAATCCGGGATATAATATTTTCGCTGGTAGAGACGATAAAACAAAAATATCAACCGGAGAAGATTATTCTCTATGGCTCTTATGCCTATGGCAAACCGAATGCGGAAAGCGACATTGATTTTTTGATTATCAAAGACACCCCGGAACGGGCCATAGAGCGCCGGGTCAATGTAAGGCGGATTGTGGATATCCGGGATGCCGATCATCCCTCCTTTTGCCCTTTGGTGGTTACTCCTGGTGAGCTTAAAGATCGCCTTGAAATCGGCGATCATTTCTTTGAAAAGATAATGAGTGAGGGCGAGGTACTCTATGGGCATTAGAGAGTCGCGCTATCCCGGAGACTGGCTGGATAAAGCCAGAAAAGACTTGCGGCGAGTGGAAATATTGCTTCAAGCCGATGATACCGAGGGCGCCGGCTTTAATTTACAGCAAATGGTGGAGAAGCTAATGAAAGCCTACTTACTGGCTAAAGGCTGGCGCTTAGAGCGTACGCACGATCTGGTGAAATTGCTTAACTCCGCCATACATTATTATAAGGCTAAATTTGAAAAATACCGCAGCCTTTGTCAGCAGGCCACTGAATATTACTTTGAAGAACGCTACCCGATCTTTAACGCCACCTCCCCTACCAGGGATGAAATCAGTTGGGGCTTACGTAAGGCCAAAGAGCTGCTGACTGAAGTAGAGGCTGAGTTGGCGGATTAGGTCAAATCAACTATTAAAACAAATGAATTCATTTTACAAAAGATTTAATATTCCGGTAGACCTAGAAAAAGCACAGGCTAAGTTCGTAAATAGAGCTATCGATCTCGTTTTTGTAAACTTTATTCGTAGTAATCCTTTTTTGTCAAACAAAGATGAAAAGATATATTTTTCCATAGCAACCTATTTGGGTATAATGCATGTCCCCACATGGAATCCCCATGCAAGCTTACAATATTATGCAAAAATATATACAAAACAAGACTTCAACAACGTTTTACAGGGAACAGAAGCAATTGATCTATGGTTAACCTCAAACTGTCCCAGTAGAACAAAAATTTTCAGAAATCTTGTTGAAGAAATTCTAAATGTGACAGAAGTAGGCTTAGGAATTATATGGAGAAATGGCAAATTTTATCCCTCAGGGGCAAAAGTACTTGATGAGGCTTTGGTTAATGATGTGTTAAATTGGTTAGATGAAGATAGATTTACAAATGTAAAAGCCCCTTTCCAAAAGGCGCTATCGCATTATCTTGAATCAACTAAAAAACCTGAGCTTTTAGCTGATGTTATCACTGATATGTATGAAGCATTGGAAGCTTTTGCTATGGTTGTTACCGGAAAAGATAAAGACCTTTCTGCAAACAAGGACTTACTTATTAAGAAATTAAAGTTGGGCGATATTTACAAAAAAATGCTTAAAGATTATATCAGCTACGCTTGTGAATATAGACATGGATTGAATGAATCAGAGAACAGAACAATACCCAAAGAACAAGAGGTTGAAGCCTTTATATATCAAACAGGACTATATTATAAGATTAGGCATTAAATCTTTATGATGGTTAAGTCGAAAGAGCAAACATGACAAGCCAGGCAATTCAAGAAGAATTAAATTATATTCTAAGTACTATAGTCTCTACATACCAGCCGGAAAAAATTATTTTGTTTGGCTCTTTTGCTTATGGTAATCCATCACGGGATAGCGATATTGATATGTTGATTATTAAAGAGATTGAAAGGTTGAAATATTTAATATTATTATTTATA